>NZ_CM001403.1:1878431-2188396 GCF_000166195.2 Mucilaginibacter paludis DSM 18603 | reverse complement strand
CACTACTGCCTCTGGCGTAATTAATTCGGCACTCAACCTCACTCCTGATGTTCCGGTGCAAAATCCGGATGGCTCATGGGGTGGTGTTACCAATACCAGCGGCTACGTAACCGGTGTTGTTAACCCGGTGGCGATAGCCGAAATTGTTAAAAACCTGAAAACAAGAAACCAGGTGTTTGGTAATTTATATGCCGAAATCCAATTTTATAAAGATCTGTCACTGCGGAATGAGGTGTCGGGCAATTTTGATTTTAGTACGCAAGATAATTTTACGCCAACTTATACTTTTGGTAAAGTTGTTAATGGCACCAACAGTGCTTCTTCAGCGTCGAGCCAGAACTTTTATACAGTAATACGCAATTTTCTAACGTATAATCATAGCTTCCGTAAATACAATGTCAATGCCTTGTTGGGCCATGAATCACAGCTGAGCACTTTTGAAAGTGTTAGCGCCCAACGATCAAATTTCCCTTCAAACAATGTACAAGCTATTAATGCCGGTGATGCCACCACGGCTAAAAACTCTGGCGATAATGGTTCTGGTTCTGCGCAGGAATCTTATTTCGGCCGTATCAACTTGTCGTGGAATGATAGGTACCTCATCACGGCTAACGTACGCGACGATGGATCTTCAAATTTCCCGGCCAACAACCGTTGGGTTACTACCTATTCGGGCGCATTTGCCTGGAAAATTAATAATGAACCCTTTTTAAGAAATGTAAACGCCATAAGCGAATTGAAATTGAGGCTTGGTTACGGGCTTACCAACAATCAGGGTATACCAGGCAATACGTTTGTAACGCAACTTCAATCGGTGGCTAATGGCCTTTCGGGTACGGCTCAGTTTCAGAGCAATTTAGCAAACCCTTATGTAACATGGGAAAAAACAAATTATTCAAATGCCGGGCTTGATGCATCGTTTATCAATGGGCGGTTAAGTTTTTCATTGGATGTTTACGACCGTGAAACACACGGGCTTTTATTAAAGGTTCCGCTTCCGTTATATACCGGTACTACTACCGCTTATTCGCCGGGATCTATGGCTGCACCGTATGCCAACGTAGGTTCTGTTAGTAATAAAGGATTCGACTTCAGCATCAATACGACCAATATTAGTTTAAAAAATTTCACATGGAAAACTGATATTACGCTATCGAGGAATGTGAATAAGGTACTCAGTTTAGGTACAGGTGGCAGTGATGCTAACTTAAGCCAAACCTCTTATGTAATTAACGATGTAGTTGAGAAAACGGTAGTGGGGCAGCCCATCGGCGAATTCTACGGCTATGTATTCGATGGCGTTTTTGCAAGTGCCAAAGATTTCCAAACGCATGCCTTACCGGTTGACCAAAGCGGCAAAGCTTATCCAATTTCGCCTTCAGGCGGGGGTATTTGGTATGGCGACCGTATGTTTAAAGATTTAAATGGCGACGGTGTTATTGACTCTAAGGACGAAACTTATTTGGGCTCTCCAACTCCAAAATTTCAGTTTGGTATCAACAATACGTTTTCCTATAAAAATTTCGATCTGAATGTGTTCTTCAGTGGCAGCGTAGGTAACAAGGTGTTCAATCAGTTGGCTGTGGCCCAAACCAATTCGCAAAACAATACCAACTACTTTGTATCTGTATTAAATTATGCAAAGTTGGCTTTAATCAATCCCAATGGCTCTGCATCTGATGTTAACAACGTGTATGTTACCAATCCAGGTACATCTGTTGTTGGTTTAAGAAATGATAATACCAACAACAATAACCGCCCTTCCAGTTTGTTTATCGAAGATGGATCTTTCGTGAGGTGTAAAAACATCACACTTGGTTATCGCTTGCCCGAAAGTGTGCTCTCAAAAATATATGTGCATTCCATACGGATATACGGTAATGTGTCCAACGCTTTTATCATTACCAAATATTCGGGCATGGATCCTGAAATTGGTTCATGGAACCCGCTTCAGGCAGGCTGGGATAGCGGTTATTATCCGCAGCCAAGAATATTTACCATTGGTGCAAATATCACATTTTCCAAATAAAACGATCACCAGTTAAAAAAGGTATTTATGAAATCGATCAATAAAATAATAGTTATTTTGCTCCTGGCAGCAGCAATTGCCGGATGCAAAAAGAGTTTCCTTGACAGGCCCTCGAACTCGCAAATCAGCTCTAATAATTTTTACCAAACAACCTCCGATTTGAGGCTGGCCACGGCAAGCCTATACGGCGGGTCTGAGTGGTGGCAATGGCATAATGGTGCTTTGTTGCCATTTGGCGACGTGTTGAGCGGCACGGGCTACTTTCCATATTATGGCGATTTAGTTCAGCTTTATACACGTACTATTACGGGGCAAAACGGCATCGTATCAAGCGGGTGGACCGGCTTGTACAATGTTATAGCACAATGTAATACCGTTATTAACGCCATACAGCAACAAGCTTCTTCGTCTATTTCGGCCACAGACAAAAATGCCGCTATAGCAGAGGCAAGGTTTATTCGTGGTGTAGCATATTACCATCTGGCTGTTTATTGGGGAGCAGTACCTATTATTGAAGACAATAGTAAATTAATCCAAAATCCGCTGCTTAATCGTAATATCGTTTCGGACGTATACAAATTTATTGCCAAAGACCTGACTTATGCGGCGCAAAACCTTCCTAATTCGGATATAACCGGGCGGGTAACTACCTGGTCGGCACAGGGGATGCTGGGAAAAACCTATTTAACAATGTCGGGCTTGGGGCAAAGCGGAGGTACACGTAACCAGGCTTTGCTTGACAGTGCTAAAAAGTATGCGGGCAACGTGTGTAAAAATAGCGGCCTGGTGTTACTCTCCAATTATTACAATTTATTTAAGGCACAATATAATGATAATCCAGAGTCGTTATTTGCCCTCCAATGGACAGCCGGTGTTGGTTATGGAAATGGCAACGATTGGCTAACCTACTCACCAAGTAACGACATAAACCCGTTAAAGACCGGTGCATGGACACCCTTAGCGCCAACTTATGATTTATACCAGATGTATACCGCCAAAGATACAGTTAGGCGCAAGGCCACGATTATGTTAAACGGCGATTATTATCCCGAATTGAATGCCGCCGGAGGGGGCTATACGGCAACCTCGGTATGTATGAAAAAGCACATCATAGGTAACGAAAAAGACAATAATGCGCCAACAATGGATATTTGGTCGTCAATTGAACATAACGCGATTTTGAGATTGGCCGATGTGTATTTGGTATATGCCGAAGCCATAATGGGTAACAGTGCCACCACAACTAATGCTGATGCCTTGCTGTATTTCAACAAAGTACGCACGAGGGCCGGCGTGGATGCAGCTTTGGTGTTAAGCCCTGACATCATTCTTAGGGAAAGGAGAATTGAATTTGCTTTTGAAGGGCAATATTGGATAGATCTGGTTAGGCTGTCTTATTACAATCCGCAAAAAGCTCTTGATATGATCAATAATCAGCAAAGGGTAACTTTTACTTATGATCCTGTTACCCGTATAGCCACGCCTGATGCCAGTACCGGTACATCCGTTCTTCCGGCAACCATCAGTTCATTTACATTGCAAATTCCGGCGTCTGAGTTAGCCAGCGACCCTAAATTGGCACAGCCCGCAGTACCTTATTATTAATTAACATTTAAAAATAGATGGTTATGAAAAGAAATTTATACCTCCGCCTGTATTTTGTGCCGCTTTTCTTCGTAATGGTGGCTTTACTGTCGGCTTGTAAAAAAAATGCTGACAATGCCCCGATCATTTCAGGTGTCAGGAGTTACGTCGCCTCACCGAACGATACGGTTTTGCATAGCGCCGTGGCAAGCGGCCAATGGGTAGTTATCACCGGGCAGAATTTGCAAAATGCAACCCAGATTAAATTTGACGGGGTTCCGGCCGCTTTCAATAGCGCTTTATTTGCTTCTAACAGCGCCGTCGTACAAATACCTGCCATACAGTTTTCAACTATTGATACTGCCAAACTTTATACCATACAGTATGTTACGCCGGCAGGTTCAGCAACGTTTTCGTTTAAATTAGGCCCGGCGGGGCCAACTATTAGCGCTATATCCAATGTATTTGCCAACCCCGGCGATTCGGTTTACGTTTATGGTGCCAATTTGGTATTGGTACAACGTTTTTCGTATGGCGGAACCGTAATCTCGTCATTTAAACCAAGCCTCGACGGAACCTCGATCGGTTTTCTAATGCCTGCACAAACAACTACCGATCAGGTAACGGTTATCGCCAAAGCCGGTTCAGTTAATTTTAAGATATTAGCCATACCAACCATTACAGCTGTTTCCAACGAAAATGCCAGCCCCGGCGATTCTGTTTATATTTATGGTACCAATCTTAAAAATATCCAAACGCTAACTTTTGCCGGTACTGCAGTCACCTCCTTTACTTCATCAGGCAGCGGCAATGCTTTGGGTTTTGTTCTGCCTGCATTAACTAAAAGCGCACCTGTATCGGTTACTACTAAATTTGGTACAGCAACTACAGTATATAATGTAAATGATGTTGCAACCGGAAGAATATCTGATTGGGAATGGGGCGGAAATTTCAACTGGCAATGGTGGGGTGGGTCCTACTATACCAGTGGCAGTGCCGATTTTCCTGGTAATTCAAGCCAATATATGGTGCTCAAAACCAGTTCGCTGATAGGTGGCGAAGGGAACACCTATTCTAATTACGCAATACTCATGAATGCAGCGCAATGGGTGCCAACGGCTAACCTTAATGATCCGGTTGATAATTGGGCCTTTAAATTTGAAGTAAGCGTACCAAAACCCTGGAATGGCGGCACAATCGATATTCTGAGTGGGGTAAGCAGCAGCCCTATAGCCAGGTGGGAGCCATGGCAGGTATCTGCAAGCGCTACGGCATCATATACTACAAATAAATGGGTAACGGTAACCATTCCTTTATCATCCTTCCGAGCTAAAGACGCTACGCTGGGCGAAGGTAAAGGAGCCTCTATAACTAAAATTGCTGATTTAACAGGGCCAACAGGCAATACCGCCTGCACGGTTTATATCCATAACTACAGCACAGCTGCAACTGCAACGGGCTTTTATGGCGCCTTTGATAATTTCAGGGTTGTAAAAATTAAATAAGCTTTTAACGGTCACCTTTTTTGATAGAACGAGATGAAAATAAAAAAAATAAAAATTGAGACGGCGTATAAGGTTTTGGGGATGGTTGTGATTGTTTTAATTGCTGTTTCGTGCAAAAAAACAGGTACAACAGATTCACAGCTTACGCTCTCGAATATGACGAAAGCAATACCCGAAGTTGGTGGAACGGTAGCTTTGGCATTTACTTCCGATGCTGCCTGGAGTGTTGATACCACTGGTATAGGCTGGCTGCACTTAAGTCAAATATCGGGTGGTGGCGGTGCCGCCACCATTAACTTAACTGCCCCCACTAATAAATCGGGCATGAGCCGCTCTCTGCGTTTAGTCGTAAATGCAGCAAACGGACAAAGCAGGCGAATTACAGTATCACAGGATGCCAGTATTTTTCCATCCTACAATACGTTGGCCATAGCGCCCGATGCAACTGGTATGGGTAGCACGGCTATGCAATTGGCCGCAAGCGTTACAATGGGTTGGAATATCTTCAACACCATGGAAGCTCCAGGTGGAGAAACCGGATGGGGAAACCCGGTAATTACCCAGCAGTTGATTGATTTGGTAAAGCAAAGTGGCATGAATGCCATACGGATACCCATCCAGTATGATTGGTCGCATATCATCAACCGGGCAACCGCACAAATAGACCCAGTGTGGCTCGCCCGGGTAAAACAAGTGGTTCAATATTGCGCTAACGACAATATGTATGTGATCATCAATATCCACTATGATGGTGGCTGGCTTGATTGTACAGCAACAGGTGCTAAACAGGATAGTATTAATGCGAAGCAAAAGGCATATTGGGAGCAAATAGCCACAACGATGCGGGGTTTCGACGAGCATTTGATGTTTGCCAGCTCCAACGAACCCAATGCGAGCGATGTATCAACATCGGTTACCTTAATGCGTTATCACCAAACGTTTATTAATGCAGTGCGCAGTACTGGCGGTAAAAACACTTATCGTACTTTGATTATTCAATCACCCTCTACATCAGTTGATTTGGCTAACCAATACCTCAATCCGGCTAATGTATATAAAACAGTGCCGGTCCCTACCGACCCGACACCTAATAAAATGATGATAGAGTTTCATTATTACAGCCCGGCTAATTTTTGCATATTAAGTGGCGACGCCAGCTGGGGGAAAGAATGGTATTTCTGGGGGAAAGATTTTCATACAAAAAACCCGCTCTTCCTTGACCGCAACGCGACAGCTCCAACAGAAGAACATTATGTAGATTCTATATTAAACTCTGTAAGATTAAATTTTGCTTCGAAAGGGATCCCGTTGGTTATGGGCGAATTTGATGCGGAATATCACGCCGGTAAATTAAAAGGGTATCCGCAGGATTCGATATTGTCGGTAAACTCGGGAAGGCATTTCTACAGTTATCTTGCAAAAAAAGCCAAAGCAAATGGTGTGCTGCCATTTTTATGGGCCAGCGGTATATTCAACCGTTCTACTAACACTATAGGAGACAGGGCCGCACTGGATTCGTTGAAAAAGGGCGCAGGTTTTTAACGCCACACAAAATACCCCAAAAAGATTAACGTACCATTGCCCCGCTTACACCGGTGGGGCAATTAAAATAATATCACACGGATGTTTGAGTACGTTGACTTTTTACATTGTTTACATTGAATGATAAAAACAAAATGACGGTAAAGTATTCATTTAAAATACTGATATTTCTAATCGCGCTCACATCCTTTTTCTCTTTCACAAGGGCAAATCATAACATGGTTGCTAAACCAACAATTACCGGCGGGCCTGCAAAACCAAACCGATCCGGCAGTTTGGTAAGCTATGGCTACCGGCAGGCGCGAAGGGTTGCGGCCCCCGCGCCTCTCATCGTTTATCCTTCTTATAATACTTCGCCAAAGGCTCCCGACTCAACGGGAATGAGCAGTAATGCTGTCCAGCTGGCGGCAAAGATCAGCTTAGGGTGGAACATCGGTAATACTTTTGAAGCTCCGGGTGGCGAAACAGGTTGGGGCAGCCCCGTTATTACAGAGGATTATATCAAATGCGTAAAAAAGCAGGGGTTTAATGCCGTCCGCCTGCCATGTGCCTGGAATTTGACACATTTGGCCAATGAGGGTAAAGCCCGCATAGATGCTAACTGGCTCAACAGGGTTAAACAAGTAATAGGGTACTGCGTAAAAAATGATATGTATGTTTTACTCAATATCCATTGGGACAAGGGCTGGCTTGAAAACAATTGCACCACGGCAAAAAAAGACGCTGTTAATGCCAAACAAAAAGCGCTTTGGGAGCAAATCGCCACCACGATGCGTGATTTTGATGAACATTTGATGTTTGCCAGCGCTAACGAACCTAATGTAGAGAACGCCGCTCAAATGGAGGTATTAAATAGCTATCATCAAACCTTCATCCACGCGGTGCGGTCTACGGGCGGCAGAAACAGTTACAGGGTGCTGGTAGTTCAGGGCCCCTCCACGGATATCGACAAAACCAATAAATTGATGGATCATTTCCCGGTAGATCAGGTAGCAGGGCGAATGATGCTGGAGGTACATTATTACAGCCCTTTTCAGTTTTGTTTGATGAACGGAGATGCAAGCTGGGGCAAAATGTTCTACTACTGGGGCGAAGGGCATCACTCAACCAATGAACCTGAGCGGAATGCCACCTGGGCAGAAGAAAATGAGGTGAACAAGGCTTTCCACAAATTGAAGACAAAGTTTTTCGACAAAGGGATCCCTATCATCATGGGTGAATACGGCGCTTACAGAAGAAACGATGGAAAATATATTCCGAAAGATTTAGCCATGCATAATGATGCAGTGGATTATTGGCTAACTTACATTACAAAACAAGCTAAGGCCAACGGGATGTTACCGTTTTTTTGGGATACGGGCGGCGCTTTAGACAGGCAAAATTATTCGGTAAAAGATGAGCGTACCATTGACGCTATAACCGCGGGGGGCAAATAAATAAGAGATAGGTTATTGATCAACAAGCCATATCAGCTTACATAAAAAAATAAGATATTCCAGATGATAAAAAAAAGTATAACAATATTTCTGATCGCCATACTCACCTCGCCGGTAGTAATAAAGGCACAGCAAGCTAACCGTTTTTTTCCGGAAGGCGACCTGGTAACTACTGGCATCTATTATTATCCCGAACATTGGAATGAAAGCCAATGGGAAAGGGATATCAAAAAGATATCAGATATGGGTTTTGAATTTGTTCATCTGGCCGAATTTGCCTGGTTTAAAATGGAACCCCAGGAGGGGAATTTCGATTTTAAATGGCTTGATAAGGTAGTGGGCCTTTGCGCAAAATATCATCTCAAAGTGCTTTTATGTACACCTTCTGCAACTACCCCAACCTGGATGCGGATCAATTATCCGGAAACGTTTATGATGGACGGCCACTATATCCGGGCAGAGAATGGCACAAGGGGATTAGGCTCCATTGTTAATGAGAAGTATTGCAGCTACGTAAAAAAAATCGTTGCTGAAATGGCTATGCATTACGGGCAGAATAAAAATGTAATAGGCTGGCAGATAGACAATGAGCCCGGCGCCCTTCCCGATTACAGCCCTTCGTCGCAGGAGGCTTTCAGAACATGGCTGAAAAATAAATATAAAACCATTTACGGATTAAATGCCACCTGGGGAGCCGCTTTCTGGAGCCAGTGGTTTAATAATTTTGATCAGGTGATTATCCCGAATACCAACCTGGTAGGCTGGTGGGGTAATAACCCTCACGCCCTGCTGGATTTTAAAAGATATTCGGCCGATGCCCAGGCCGGATTTCTTGATCTCCAGGCAGATGTTTTACGCGGTTACATTTCAAAGGGTCAATTTATAACTACCAACTATACTGCCGTTTGCACCGGGTCAGACCCTAATCGTACCAAAAAGCTTGATTTTGCGGCATACACGGCGTATCCCAACGGAGGAACTGACAATATTGGCGAATTAGGTTTTCGCTTAGGTAATAGCGATGTTATTCTTTTTGCTTCAGAATATTATAAATCCGTGGGTGGTGTATCCGGGGTGATGGAGATTCAGCCCGGTCCGGTCAATTGGGGAAGTTATAATCCGCTGCTGCTGCTGGGTACCGTCCGTTTATGGCTGTACCACAGTTTTGCCGCCGGGGGCAAGATAGCCTGTTCATACCGCTTTCGCCAGATCTTGTACAGTGCAGAACAATATCATGCGGCCGTGATACAAACAGACGGAGTAACGCCTTCGCAGGGCGGTAAAGACTATATGCAGTTTATGAAGGAAATAACAGAACTGCGTAAGCAATTTAAGCCAGGCGCAAAAATGCCGGCAAAGATGGCCGAACGATCAACTGCGCTGCTTTGGAATTTGGAAAATTACTGGAGCATTGACAGGCAAAAGCAGACCGGGCAATGGAATACCTGGGATTATCCGGTAAAATTCCTTTCAGCTGCAAAATCATTGGGGGCTCCTGTAGATGTAATTCAGGAGACGGCAGATTTTTCAAAATATAAATTCCTCATCGTTCCGGCCTATGAAATGGCCGACTCTGCATTGGTAAAAAAATGGAACGAGTATGTAGCCAAAGGTGGCCATCTGATTGTTACCTGCCGCACGGCTACCAAAAACCGGAACGGGCATTTTTGGGAAGGAGAGGCCGCCGCATCAATTTCAAGTTTGATTGGCGCGCATATAGAAGCAACAGATATGCTCTCGCCATACGGCAAAGGCGATGTGCTGATGAACTCCAACCATTACCTGTGGAATAACTGGGCTGATTTGCTGGTGCCGGATAACAACACCACTGTGTTGGCTACTTATGATAACCAGTTTTATAAGGGAAAAGCCGCCGTTGTAAAACACCGGATAGGCAAAGGCGATGTAACCTATATCGGCGTAGATACCGACCAATCAAAATTAGAAAAGGATATATTGAGGCAGATTTATAAAGATGCCGGTGCTACAACCGACGATTACCCTCCGGGCGTATTTGTTTATTGGCGCGATGGTTTTTACACCGCATTAAATTACTCATCCGAAAATTATACGGCAAACCTGCCGGATAACGCCAAAGTTTTAATTGGAGAAAAGGTACTCAAGCCAGCGGGCGTGCTCGTATGGACAGAATAGTTTTATATAAAAATTAACAAGCAAATGAAAAAAATAATTGGGGCATTGCTGGCTTCGCAACTTGTTTTTTTGGCGAATGTAAATGGCCAAAGAGCAATCAACGCAGATTTCAATAAGCCGCAGGGTAAGCTTAATACCACGTTTAATGCCTGCGTAGGTGCGGGCCGTGCAAATGAAGGGCTGCGTGCCGACTGGCAGCAGCAGTTAGAATATGTAAAAAAAGAATGCGGGTTCAAATATATCCGCATGCATGGTTTACTGACCGACGATATGGCCGTTTATACCGAAGACGCTAAAGGAAACCCCCAGTATAATTACATGTATGTAGATGTGCTGTTTGATTTTCTGCACCGCATTGGTATGAAACCTTTTGTTGAATTAGGTTTTATGCCTAATGCCCTGGCAAGCGGCAGCCAGACAATTTTTTGGTGGCGCGGCAATGTTACACCGCCAAAAGATTATAACAAATGGCAAGGGCTTATCCGTAACCTTGTTCAGCACTTTACAGAACGGTATGGCACCGATGAAGTAAAGTCGTGGTATTTTGAAGTATGGAACGAACCTAACCTGTCCCCAGGCTTCTGGACGGGGACGCAGGCAGATTATTTTAAATTGTACGATTATTCGGTAAAGGCGGTAAAAAGCGTAAACCCGGCATATAAGGTAGGTGGGCCGGGCACGGCGGGAGCAGCATGGGTTCCAGACATGATCAATCATTGCAGCAAAAATAACGTCCCCATTGATTTTATCAGCACGCATTCGTATGGCGTAAAGCAAGGCTTCCTGGACGAACACGGAAACTCGGGTACTGTACTAAGCAGTGATTCGCTGGCGGTGAGTGGCGATGTATTAAACTCCCGTAAACAAATTGCTCAGTCGGCCTTACCGAACCTGGAACTGCATTATACAGAATGGAGTGCCTCCTATACCCCGGCAGACCCGGTGCACGACAGCTATCACGAGGCAGCCTATATTTTAGAAAAATTAAAACAGGTAGGCCATGCCGCCAACTCCATGTCGTACTGGGTTTTTACCGATATTTTTGAAGAACCCGGCCCAAGGTTTACGCCTTTTCATGGTGGCTTTGGCTTACTAAACATTCAGGGAATTAATAAGCCCGCTTTTTATTCCTATCAATTCATGAATAAGCTCGGGCAAACTGAATTAGCCAATAGTGATACCCGGTCTTGGGTTTGTAAAAACGATAAAGGCGGCGTACAGTTATTGTTTTGGGATTTTACCCACACCCTTCCAGATTCGGTAAACGATCAGGCTTATTATATCAAAGATTTGCCCGCCAAAGCCAAAGGCAGGGTGAAGGTAAATTTATCGCATCTACCTGCCGGAAAATACACCGTGGAAATTTATAAGGTAGGTTACCGGGTAAACGATGCCTATACCGGGTATGTGGATCTGGGCAGGCCGGGGCAGCTAAACAGGCAGCAGGTTGAAAAGTTAAAACAACAAAACGGCTCTCCCGTAGCCGTGCAACAAATTGAAATAAAACCCAATTCAACGTATTCCCGCGAATTTGACATTCGGGAAAATGATGTTGTGCTGGTAAACTTAATTAAACGATAATAGATGATTGTAGTGATATCAAAGCTAAAAATAATGATAAAGCCATGCTGCCATGTGCTTTTTTTTACCTTACTGGCCGTAGGGGCGGCTAACGCGCAACGTATTCAGGATGATAGCCGCCAGAAAGAAAAAATCCGCTCGCTGATTAGCCGGATGACGTTGCAGGAGAAAGTGAGCCTGCTGCATGCCAATTCTAAATTTTATGTGTCAGGTATAAAAAGATTAGGTATCCCTGAATTGGCGCTGAGTGACGGGCCTCACGGGGTACGCGCTGAAGTTAACCGGAACGATTGGGCATATTCTGGCTGGACCACCGATTCTGCAACCTGCTTCCCTCCGGGCACTGCTCTTGCCGCAACCTGGAATCCGGCCCTGGCCTATAAGCAAGGGCTTGTATTGGGCGAAGAAGCCCGGTTCAGAAAAAAGGATGTTTTACTGGGCCCGGGCATCAATATTATCCGTTCGCCACTTTGCGGTCGCAACTTTGAGTACATGAGCGAAGATCCGCTTCTCATCTCAAAAATGGCCGTCGCCTATATCAAAGCACTGCAATCTAAAGATGTGGCTGTGAGTGTAAAACACTGGATAGCCAATAACCAGGAAACACATCGCGATTCTGTTGATGTACAAATGAGCGAAAGGGCTTTGCGCGAGATTTATCTGCCCGGTTTTAAAGCGGCAGTTACCGAAGGCGGGGCTTATACCGTAATGGCTGCTTATAATAAATTCAGGGGCGACTGGTGCTCGGAAAACGAATATCTCAACAGGCAAATTCTTCGAAATGAATTTGGATTTAAAGGCGTGTTAATGACTGACTGGGCAGCGGCGCATACCACGGTAAAGGCGGCATTAAGCGGCCTGGATCTGGAAATGGGCACCGATATAAAAGATTACAACCAATGGTATTTTGCTGATCCGTTAATTAAAGCCGTAGCAGAAGGAAAGGTGCCCTTATCTGTTGTTGATGAAAAAGTAGAGCATGTTTTGACGGTGATGTTCAAAACCAAAATGTTTGATGAAAGCAAGCGCGAAAAGGGAAAAATGAATACCCCCGAGCATCAAAAGGCGGCCTATAATTCAGCTGCTGAAGCCGCGGTATTGCTTCAAAACAAAGGGGGGCTCCTCCCGGTCAATTTCGATAAAATAAAATCGGTCGCTATCGTTGGCGATAATGCCACCCGCAAACATTGTGGGGCAGGGTTGAGTTCCGAAATAAAGGCCTTATACGAAATAAGTCCTCTGGAAGCCATAAAGCAAAAGTTTGGTGCTAAAGTAAAAATAAATTTTGCCCAGGGATATGATAAGCAATCCAGCTTCAAAGAAGGCAGTAATGCGGGCCAGTCAAATTCAAATCATGTCGACTGGAAATTAATTCAGGAGGCTGTAAAGGTTGCCAGGGAATCAGAAGTGGTTATCATTTTCGGCGGGCTGAACCACGATTTTGATACCGAATCTTTTGACCGGCAAAATATGGACTTGCCTTACGGGCAGGAAGTATTGATCCAGGAAGTAGCCAAGGCAAACCCAAACACAGCGGTAGTTATAGTGGCCGGTTCGCCGGTAAAATTAGCGGGTATTGTTAACCGGGTTCCGGCTATTTTATGGTCGTGGTATGGTGGTATGGAAGCCGGTAATGCGGTGGCCGATCTGTTAAGCGGAAAGGTAAATCCATCCGGCAAATTGCCTTTTACCATACCGGTGGCTCTTGACCAGTCGCCTGCCCACGCTTTGGGTAATTTTCCCGGAATGAACCTGAAAGTAAATTACGAGGAAGATATTTTAGTAGGGTATCGTTGGTTTGATACCAAAAAGATTCAGCCTCAATTCCCCTTTGGGTACGGACTTTCTTATACGGCCTTCGCAATCGATAATTTCTCGGCAGATAAGGCCATCTATAAAAAGGATGATGTTATTCGTGCAAAATTCGTAGTTAAAAATACCGGTACCCGTTACGGTGCCGAGGTTCTGCAATTATATGCAAGTGACCCTGCGAGCCCCGTTTTACATCCCGAAAAGGAATTAAAGGCTTTCGAGAAAATTTTCCTGCAACCAGGCGAGATAAAAACAGTTGAGCTGAGTATAAAGGTTGCAGATCTGGCTTATTACGACGAAACAAAAAAAGCATGGAAAGTGGAAACCGGCCAGTTTGCGCTGCAATTAGGCAACTCATCACGAAATATTTCGAAAGTGATAAATATCTCAATTGAATAATATTCAAAAGTAGCGAGGGTAATTAAATGGAAGGCCGGAATTGGGTGTTTTTCCGGCAGAATGGGGTAAATGTTTGGATACACATAGTAAGTTGATACCCAAACAAGGGCGAGTAAAAAATGAAAAGTAAAATAATGATACAACGCCGTTTGGTTAGGCAGTTTCACGCAGGGGTTAAGAGTTCGTCGCGCGGCGAAACACACCCCCCGCCATTGCGCACCGCCCTGCCCGCCCCCTCTCGAGAGGGGAGATTGAAAGAAAAAGCGGCGGGCCCGTGCGATTCCCCTCTCGAGAGCAGGGCTGTTGCATTCTAAGTGAGTAATTGTTTCAATCTGCCGATGTCATTGCAAACGAGTCTTTGTGCTTGTGCTATATTTTGAAAGCCATGAGCTCTGAAAACGTTAATAGCGATGTTTCTAAACACCGATATATTTTCTGGTGCATGAGAAGTTCTAATGCGGGAGGCATCCTCTTTAAACGTGACATCCTTTACCCAATGTAGCTTATTCTCTATCCCCCAATGACTTCTGATTCCATAGCATAACAATTGTGCATTTTCCCTCACACTGCTGATATAGAATGCGCAATCCTCACTGATCTTATTTTTGTCTTTTACCCAACGCTCTACCTTGATTACCTGACTGGCGCCTATCCAGGCTTTACTGATTTCTTCTGGCGCCGGGCATATACATACCGATCTGCGCTCTGTACGTCCTTTATTTTTCTCCAATTCAACGAACTTGCTGCAAACCTTTGCTGTATCCGATGTCAGCGCCGCTATTTTTTCATAAAGGCCCTTTTGATTCTTTTTTACGCCTATCATATAATCATTATTCGTACCTATTATCAGCTCAACTGTTTTTTTTGGCAATGTAAGGCGTCAAGCGTAAACGTTACCCCTTCCAATCCCAGTTCAGCAATAAGCTTGCGTACCACCGGAATTTCACTTTCCTTTGAATTGTCTACAAGACCCTGGGCTAATACTTGACCACGGCTCCCATTATAGATACTCACCAAATTTACAAATCGCTGTTTTTCAAGCGCATAATCACTCATTGTCCCTTTGATCGCTTTGCCATCTATATTCATCCATTCATTTTTATTGATTTCTGTATACTGACTGGCCCATTGATAAAAAACTTCGCTTAAACTTTCAAAATCTAAATTCTGCAGTACACGCCTCACGGTATAAAACGTAGGCAAACGGGATTTTTTCGGAGTGAAATAAGTCAAAAGATCTTTTTGATTACGCTTTATAAAATCACCCAGAGCACGATAGCCGTAATAACCACTCATCGTCCCCATCACAAATAATAACAAAATAAACGTTTGGTCATGCCGCTGACCAGCCTTTCTACGCACGTCTGGCAACTTCTGCAAATAGGTTATGATGCCCTTGTCCATACTCTTTTTTCTGCAAATTTAAATCCTTCTTCTTTTAAATGCAACAGCCCTGCTCTCGAGAGGGGCGGAGGGGTGTGTTCTATGCAAGCGATTGTAAAGCGCAGCCTGTATTCTTATCTGTTAAACGAAATTGAACAATGATATCAAATAACGCAATTGCAAAACATGGGGTATTAACGTGCTTTTTCATTTTGCTGTTCGTTGATATGGCAACTGCCCAAATGGCGATGATCAGTGCCGCCGAAAGAAAGGTAACCAGCTTAAACGGATACTGGGATGTAATTATCGATCCGACAGGTATTGGCGACTGGAGGCAAGTTTGGCTGGAACACAAACCGGAGAAGAAAAGCGATTTTTTTGAATATTCTTTTCAGGGAGGGCCTCAGTTAAAGGTGCCCGGCGACTTTAACTCTCAAAAGCCAGAGCTCACTTATTTTGAGGGCACGGTTTGGTATAAAAAACAATTTAACTATGAACCTAAAAAAGGCAAAAGGCTGTTTATTTATTTCGGCGCGGTAAATTATAGGACCGATGTTTTTTTGAACGGGAAAAAAATAGGCAGCCATGAGGGAGGGTTTACACCTTTTCAGTTCGAAATATCCGCCCCGGTAAAAGCAGGGCTTAACACCATTATAGTTAAAGTAAATAATACCCGCTATCAAAACGGGATACCCGGCAAAGGCTATGACTGGTTAAACTATGGTGGCATAACCCGCGATGTAAATCTTATCGAAACCAACAATACTTATATTGATGATTACAGCATTCAATTGAAAAAGGGAAGTTTAAATACGGTGCTGGGCTGGGTACAATTAAATGGTGAGCGGCCCCGGCAAAATATCAGCATCAACATACCCGAACTCAATTTATCTTATCATGCAAAAACAAATGATGAAGGTATAGCCAAGGTTGAGTTTTCGTCAGCATTTAAACTTTGGTCGCCAAGCAGCCCGAAGTTATACAGGCTAATCATCGAAAGCGAAACAGATACTGTGGCTGATGATATCGGTTTTAGGAGTATTGAGGTAAAGGGAAGTAAAATAATGCTGAACGGGAAGCCGGTTTTTCTGAAAGCTGTAAATATTCACGAAGAAAACCCTTACAAAGCTGCCCGTGCCAGAAACAAAGAAGACGCCCTTTTATTGCTGAACGCGGCTAAAAAGTTAGGTTGTAACATGGTAAGGCTGGCTCACTATCCCCATAATGAAAACATGGTGAAAGAGGCTGAAAAGATGGGGCTGATGGTATGGAGCGAAATTCCGGTATATCAGCACATCGAATTTGCCGACACTGTTGTTACTCAAAAAATGGAACGGATGATGGAGGAGATGATTAAAAGAGATAAAAACCGCTGTGGCGTTATCATCTGGAGCCTTTCGAATGAAACATATCCGTCGGCACCAAACAGAAATAATGCATTGATAGCGCTTACCAAAAAATGCAGGAACGTTGATTCCACAAGGCTGATCACGCATGTAATCAATAGCCAGCAATACGAAAACAATACGTTTGATGTGTGGGATACGCTTGGTCGTTATGCAGATATTGTTTCCATCAACGAATATGTGGGCTGGTATACGCCCTGGCAGGGTTTGCCCGCCAATACCAAATGGAAGCTGATTTGCCCGGAAAAGCCCGTGTTTATTTCGGAGTTTGGAGGCGAAGCCCTGTACGGCAGCAACAATGGCCCGACCGATGAAGCCGCTTACTGGACTGAAGCTTACCAGGCAAAAATTTATACAAGCCAGGTAGCAATGTTTGGCACGGTACCCAATTTATGTGGGGTATGCCCCTGGTTATTGTTTGATTACCGGTCCTTAGGGAGAATGCACCCGGTTTATCAAAAAGGCTATAACCGCAAGGGTTTACTATCCGAAAAAGGCGAGAAAAAGAAAGCTTGGTATATGATGAAAGAATATTACAGCAAAAAATAAAAAGGATTATTCATGGTGTTTTTCCAGAGGGCCCCTTTAACCATAACATTAGTTTATAAAAAAAATAAATTTTGATGAAGATAGCTTTAGTAATAGCGGTTTTATGCAGTTGTATTTTTATCGCCAATGCTCAAACTTTATACGTGGGCACCAATTATCATCCGCATGATGATAAAGATCCGGAGAAAATAAAAAAGGATATTATGCTGATGAAAGCCGCCGGATTTAAGGTGGTGCGCATGGGCCATTTAGCCTGGGACAGTTATGAACCTGCTGAAGGCAAGTTCGATTTTCAATGGTTTGATGCCGTAATGGACATGATGGATAAGGCGGGGATTAAAGTGATTCTGGATATTGCTATCCGCCCGGCACCTATTTGGCTTCACCATAAATATCCCTCAATTGATGTAACCAGCCCTGGCGGCAACGCGCAATACCCTAACCATCGCTATATGGATGATGTAGGCGATCCGATGTATCAAAAATATGCGGTGCGCTACGCGGATACGTTGACCAAACATTATGCTAAACATCCGGCCCTTTTAGCTTTTGGTATTGATAATGAATCGGGCGACGGCCCTATTTCCTATTCGGAAACGGTGAGAAAAAGGTTTGTGCTTTGGCTGGAAAAAAAGTACTCAACCCTTGATAATTTTAACAAGGCCTGGGCTACACAACGTTGGTCGAGGCGGATTAACCAGTTTGATGAGGTTGGCCTGCCCGTAACCGGCGAAAAAAACGGCGCACCGGAGAAAATATTAGATTTCAGGCGTTTTATTTCCGATGAAGTGAACCAGATTTTATTCAAGGTGCTCGACAGGGTGAATACCAATGCCCCCGGTGTATTGACCAATACCAATGCCTGGTACTTCAGCGCGCTGCGGTATTTTGATTATTCTGAAATTGCCTATTCCGGAAAAATGGCCCGCGAGGGTTGCGGCTTTTATCCCGGCAACTCATTAACCACCAATTGGGGGGTAATGAATTCGGCATTTGTAATTGCCCGCAGCCAGTTTGAAAGTGCCAACCCTTTTTGGTGCAGTGAGTTTACTACCATGACTGCTGTACCCAATTCCATCCGTAAATCGGCTTATGCCACGCTGATGTACGGTAACCAAATGGTTTGCGGCTGGACCTGGCAAAGTATGTGGGCGGGCGAAGAGCAATACCTGGAAGGGATGCTCGATTGGGACGGGATACCTAATCGTAAATACGATGAATACAAAAAGATAGCTGCGGAGTTTAAAAAGATTGAAAAATTCTTCCCTTACAAGCTCAATGCAGAGGTCGGTTTGGCATTCTCTTTCCCCAGTCAGATAGCCAGCAGCTCTTTCCCCGAAGCGCAGGACCAACAACTACAAGCCTGCTGGAATTTGTTCTATTACCGCAATATGGATACCCGAGTGGTCGAGATCAGCAAAAGCTCATTAAACTATAAATTACTTTTTGTGCCCGGTGTAACCGTAATGGACGAAACAACGGCCAATAAAATCCGGGATTTTGTAAAAAATGGCGGTACCGTTGTGATGACGAGTAATTCGGCCGTGGTTGACGAAACCGGGAAAGTATTTGCATCCACCCACCCCGGGCGTTTAAACGATGTATTTGGCATACGGGTAGCGGGTTATGAGGAAACAGAAGCGCTAAACGAAATATCCCGTGAGGGGCTGAAAGGCAAAAAAATGAAGTTAAACTATAAAGGGAAGGCTATTGAAGCTGAATCAGCACGGTTGGATATCATAGAGCCCAAAGGAGCCCAGGTTCTCGCCAATATCACCAGTTTGGATAAAGATTACCCCATCATAACTTCCAATAAATACGGCAAAGGCAGGGCCATTTATATTGGGTTGCCTGCCAGCGATGGTTTATTGAACCCATTGGTGGACGATCTGATCAATGAATTAGGTATCAAAAAAGGCCCGCAGGTGCCTCATGGCGTTATGGCCAGGCAGATTGACAAGAATCATTTTTTATATCTTAACGTAACAGGACAATCAAAAGAAATACCGGTGAATGGAAAATCGCAGAGTATTCTTTTTGATAAAAGTTATACCGGCAATTTTACTATTGCACCGTATGAGCCGGAGTTTATAGAGGTAAAATAAATTTATTTTGTTACTAACTTAATAACCGAAAGTGATAAACAGCGTGATACTTAAAAGCTATCTTATAACGGCGGCAGTTGTATTTACTGCTTGCCTATGGCCGGCTTTTAGCAGGGCGCAAACAAATCTGTATGTTTCTGTTCGGGGTAACGATGCTGATCCGGGTACACCAAGTAAACCAGTTGCTTCTATAAACAGAGCGTTAGTGCTGGCGCGGAAAATGCGGGGGGCTGTTTTCATCAGGCTATATGGGGGCACGTATTACTTAAGTAAGCCCGTGGTATTTACCGTTGCCGACTCGAGGAAAGATAACGAACCGCTGACTTTGACGAGCGTTGACCATCAGAAAGTGATTATCAGTGGTGCCGCTATCCTCGGCGGCTTGAGCTGGACCCCATATAAAAATGGTATCTGGCAAACTAAGATTGAGCAAGACCTTGTTTTTGATGCATTGCTTGTTAATGGCAAATTGCAGCACATGGCCCGCTACCCAAACTATAATCCATCGGTACAAATTCTCGGCGGTACGGCAGCTGATGCCGTAAGTAAAGAACGGGCTGCAAGGTGGCTATCGCCAGCGGGCGGTTATGTGCATGCATTGCACAGCGCCAGGTGGGGTGATATGCATTACGTTATTACCGGCAAAGACAGCGGCGGCCTCCCCACTCTTGAAGGGGGCTGGCAAAATAACAGGCGGTCGGCAATGCATGAAAAATACCGTTATGTTGAAAACGTTTTTGAGGAACTTGACTGAGCAAACGAATGGTATTACAATAAGCAGCAAAGAACCTTATATTATCTGCCACCTAAAGGCCTTGATTTAAAGACAGCAAGGTTTGAAGCGCCGCAACTACCCGGCTTATTTGAATTTAAGGGCTCAGAAAAAAATCCGGTTAAAAACATCACTATCTCCGGCCTTACGTTAACTGGAACCGTGCGGACCTTTATGCAAAACAAAGAACCCCTGCTGCGCAGCGATTGGACGATTTACCGTGGTGGCGCAGTATTCTTCGAAGGTGCCGAAAGTTGCCGCCTCCAAAATTGCCTGCTGTATGATTTAGGCAATAACGCTGTATTTTTCAGCAAATTCAACCGCGGCTGCGAAGTGTCTGGCTGCCAGATTTCCGAAATCGGCGCAAGCGGCATTTGTTTTGTCGGCGACCCTGGAGCAGTACGTTCGCCAAGTTTTGAGTATAACGAATTCATACCTCCGCCGGAGATAGACCGTACGCCCGGGCCCAAAACAAACAATTATCCCAAAGATTGTAAAGTATATGATAACCTGCTATTTGACCTTGGTTACGTTGAAAAGCAATCAGCCGGGATAGAACTATCCATGTGTCAGGATATTGTGATAAGCCATAATACCATTTATGATGTGCCCCGTGCGGGCATCAACGTAAGCGAAGGGACCTGGGGAGGGCATATTATTGAGTATAACGATGTGTTTAATACCGTAAAAGAAACCGGGGATCACGGTTCTTTTAATTCCTGGGGGCGCGACCGGTATTGGCAGGCTGATAAGAAAAAGCTTGATTCGGTCGTCGCCGAAAACCACGGCATGGCGCTTCTTGATGTTGTGAAACCGATTGTGCTCCGTAATAACCGGTTCCGCTGCGACCACGGCTGGGATATCGATCTGGATGATGGGTCCAGCAATTATCTTATTTACAATAATCTTTGTTTAAATGGGGGGATCAAACTGCGGGAGGGCGTAAACCGGATTGTAGAAAACAACATCATGGTCAATAATACTTTTCACCCCCACGTATGGTTTAAAAACAGCCAGGATGTATTTCGCCATAATATTGTTGGGGCAGCATACTTACCCATCGGTATTGCCGATTGGGGAACGGAAATCGATTATAATGCTTTTCCTGATTCCGTTTCGCTGGCTCAGGCAAGGTCGCGCGGTACGGATGAACATTCAGTGTACGGCCCCTTGCTGTTTGAGAATCCTCAGAAAGGAGATTTTAGAGTAAAAAAAGATGCTGCTGCCTTATCCATAGGCTTCAAAAATTTTGAGATGGATAGTTTCGGCGTTGTTTCTGCGCGCCTGAAGGCCATTGCAAAAAAAGTAAATTTTCCCTCAGTATTGGCTGTTGATAATTACAGCAAAGACGAAACCATAGCATTTATGGGTGCCAGGTTAAAAAACCTGCGTACACTTGGCGAGCAATCAGCAACAGGTATGGACCGGATAAGAGGGGTACTGGTGTCGTCGGTTGCCCGTGGTTCGGCTGCATCGCAATTTCTTCAGGCTAACGATGTGATATTGATGTGGAATCGCAAGCAGGTTAATAATCTTAAAGACTTATTGGAAGCGAAGAATGCCGCTATTGGAAAAGATGCCGAAGTAATTGTTTTTCGCAACCAAAAGGAATTAAGGCAGCAGATTAAATTAAAGATGCAATAAATATGAATTTGATGAATAGATTTTTTTTATGGGGAATAGTTTTGTGTTTAACCCCGGCGGTGTTTTGCAAGGCTCAAACCGCACCCAAACCAGTTGGCCCTTTGCCAAGCAGCAACCAAATGCGTTGGCAACAAATGGAATCCTACGCCTTTGTGCATTTTTCATTGAATACCTATACCGATCAATCCTGGGGATTTGGAAATGAAGATGTGAAACTGTTCAATCCAAAAGAGTTGGATTGCCGTCAGTGGGCACGCATCTGCAAAGAAGCGGGCATGAAGGGGATTATCATCACAGCCAAACATCACTGCGGTTTTTGCCTTTGGCCATCCAAATACACAGCGTATTCAGTTGAAAATGCACCCTGGAAAAATGGGAAAGGGGATGTGGTTAGAGAAATGGCCGACGCCTGTAAAGAATATGGTTTGAAATTAGGGATTTATTTATCACCCTGGGACAGAAATAGCGCGGATTATGGTAAGCCCGAATACATTACCTATTTCAGGAACCAGCTCACGGAATTGTTAACTAATTATGGCTCCATTTTCGAAGTATGGTTTGACGGTGCCAACGGTGGCTCGGGTTACTATGGCGGCGCCAATGAAACCCGGACTATTGACCGTACCACCTACTACGACTGGAAGAACACCTACGCCCTTATCCACAAACTACAACCCGATTGTGTGATCTGGAACGATGGCGGCGACAGGGGCGATCTGCGCTGGGTGGGAACTGAAGCGGGGTTTGTAGGCGAAACCAATTGGAGCCTGCTTAATGCTACAGGCGAAGTTACCTGGAATATGTTGCACTATGGTTTAGAAAACGGTAACGCCTGGGTTGCTGCCGAGGTAAATACGTCCATCAGGCCCGAGTGGTTTTATCATCCCGGTGAAGATGGTAAGGTAAAAACGCTACCTCAGTTAATGGATACCTACTATCACTCCGTTGGCCGCAATGCTACTTTGCTGCTTAACTTCCCCATTATGCCCAATGGCTTAATCAATAAAAGAGATGAAAAAGCAGCCCTTGAATTTGGCAAAACAGTTAAAGAAACATTTGCTGTTGACCTGGCTAAAATGAAGCAAGCAACTGCTTCTGATATTCGTGGCAACGGCAAAAAATTTGGCGCCGACAAAGCTGTTGATAATAACAACGATACTTATTGGGCGCCAAACGATGATATTACAACTGCTTCGCTAACCATCGATTTGGGTAAGCCAACCTCGTTCAACCGGTTTCTTGTACAGGAATATATTCCGCTGGGCCAAAGGGTAAAATCGTTCACGGTTGAAGCATTAGTTGGCGGCAACTGGAAAGAAGTAGCCAATGCCACTACTATAGGGTATAAACGTATCCTTGTTTTCCAAACGGTAAGGGCCACCAAGGTGCGGTTGAAAATTACCGGTTCAAAAAGCACCCCTCTTATTTCCAATATCGGTGTTTACGACGCCAAGCAGATTTTGACCGCTCCAGCTGTAATCAGGGACCAATCCGGTAAAGTAATGATAATCCCGGCCGACAAAGAATCGCTAATATATTATACCTTGGATGGAAGTGTGCCCACAACGTCGTCGAAGAAATATGCGGGGCCATTTCAAACCGATGGTAAATTGAATGTAAAGGCAATTGCCTGCGATGCTTCGACGGGAAAAAGCAGCCCGGAAGTAGACGAAAAATTTGATCTGCCCCGTAAGGACTGGAGGATTTTAGGTGTAGATGAAGAAAAAGCAAAGGCTATTTTAGATGGAGATCCGGCTACGGTATGGCACCAAAGCCAGGATAAAAAAATGCCGGTTGATTTGGTGATCGATTTGGGAAAAGAAGAAAGCTTGGTTGGTTTTACTTATCTGCCCGATCAGGCTTTATGGAATCCTGGCATCATTACCAAATACCAATTTTATGTTTCACAAGATAATGTGACATGGAAATTGGTTGATGAAGATGAATTCTCCAACATTAAAAATAACCCGGTAATACAAACTAAAAAATTTGCTACTCAAAAAGCACGTTATATCAAATTGAGGGCTTTGAAGAATACCGAGGGTAACGATAATACAGGATATGCAGAAGTGAATGTCATTACAAATTAAACTAAATAGAACAGGTAAATAAAAATGAGTCATGATAGAAGGAGAGAATAATTTTTCAGGTAATCGCTATTGTAAAACAATGGAACTGCGTAACGATCCAGCATTAATTGAAGCCTATAAATTAGCACATGCCAAAGGGGCAGCATGGCCTGAAATAACCCAGGGTATGCGGGACGTAGGAATTATCGATATGGAGATCTATCTTCTTGGAACCAGGCTTTTTATGATTATGGATACCGTGACTGAGTTTGACCATGATAAAGCAATGGCCGAACTGGCCCTTAAGCCTCGGCAAAGCGAATGGGAAGCGCACATGTCGCGATTTCAGGATAGCAATGCAGAAGCAACTGCCGACCAGAAATGGCAACTGATGGAGCGCATTTACAAGATGGATAGTAAATAAAAACAAATAATTTTGATGAACCGGGTGTTTAAAAAGTGGCTTTGGGGAGGCGGGTTGTCGTTTCTTTCTGTTTTATTTTCTGTTGAGGCCTCAGCACAAAATGGCTTAACTCCCTTGTCGGCAAGGGAGAGGGAGAATTTTGATCTTAGTTGGCACTTCCACAAAGGCGATATAGCTATCAAACGTGCTGTTAAAGCTGCCGGTTACGGTGGGCTAACAGATATCAATGTCAAAGTTGAAACCAATAAAGAAGCTGTGATTGCTTATACCGATGTGGATAAAGCATCTGCGTTTAAACCTGAAGACTGGAGGGAGGTCAATCTTCCGCATGATTGGTGCGTGGAGGGAACCTTTGTTAATGACAGATCAATCGGGAGCGCACCTGCTGTAAGCGGATACTTGCCCGGCGGGATAGGTTTTTACAGAAAAGAATTTGAAATACCCGAAACAGATAAAGGAAAAAAGATAACGATAGAGTTTGACGGGATCTTCAGGAATAGTACCGTTTGGGTTAATGGCCAGCTCATGGGTAGGCATCAAAGTGGCTACACACCATCAAACTATGATTTGACTGATATCTTACGTTATGGTAACGAAGGTAAAAACGTTATCCTGGTGAAGGTAGATGCTACCGAATACGAAGGCTGGTGGTATGAAGGGTGTGGAATTTACCGCCATGTTTGGCTCAATAAAACCGACCGGCTTCATGTTGACCGGTTTGGTACTTATGTTACTACAGTGGTTTCGCCCAACGAAGCTGCCGTAACCATAAAAACCACGGTAAAAAACGAATATAAAGCAGCTAAAAACATAACGCTCATCTCTAAAATTGTAGATAAAAAAGGTGTAGTACTTGATACAAAAACATCATCTCAGTTAATTGCGCCTTTGAGTACAACCGAGTTTTCGCAAAAAGGTGCTATCAAAAAGCCCCTGCTTTGGTCGCCCGAAACGCCAGACCTTTATAAAGTACTGACTGAGGTTTCTGAAAACGGGAATATCATCGACACCTATGAAACCACATTTGGCGTACGAACAATCGAAATCAACCGGAATGGAGTGTTTTTAAACGGAAAACTTTATCCCGTAAAGGGCACCTGTAATCACCAGGACTTTGCCGGCATCGGCGTTGCCCTTCCCGATAAAATAAACTGGTATAAATTAAAGCTGCTCAAAAATATGGGCAGCAATGCCTATCGTTGCTCTCATCATCCCCCTACGCCTGAACTGCTGGACATGTGCGACAGCCTGGGTTTGCTTGTGTTGGATGAAAACAGGCTTTTGTCGAGCTCGGAAGAAGGGATAAACGATTTAACCACTATGCTATACAGGGATCGCAACCATCCATCCATATTTATGTGGAGCATGGAAAACGAAGAAGCGATACAAGGCACAGTAACCGGGGCAAGGATACTTGAAACCCTGGTTAAAACTACCCATCAAATTGACCCTACACGCCCTGTTACCGCTGCCATGAATCATGGCCGGAACGAAGGCGGGTATAGCGATGTGCTGGATGTTGTGGGTTATAACTACGGAGATAAAGGATTGGCTTATGTAAAAGATCATGAAAAATATCCCAACCGGATTGAGTTTTGTACAGAATCTACCAGTTTCATATCCACCCGTGGCGAATATCAAAACGATTGGGGGAAAGGTTATGTTTCAAACCTGAGGCTATGGCAACCCAATTGGGGCCCGCTGCCGGGCGAAGACTGGGCCGACATTGTTAAATACCCCTATCTGGGAGGCTTGTTCGTTTGGACAGGGTTTGACTACCGGGGCGAACCTACGCCATACCAATGGCCCTGCGTTACCTCTCATTTCGGCTTTATGGATATATGCGGATTCCCCAAAGACGGGTACTACGCATACAAGGCGGCCTGGACAAACGAACCGGTAGTTCATATTTTTCCGCATTGGAACTGGCCCGGTAAAGAAGGGGAGAGCATACAGGTGCATTGTTATACTAATTGCGACGAAGTAGAGCTATTGCTCAACGGCAAAATAATAGGTAGGCAAAAGGCAGTTCCCTATACTAAACTGATATGGAAGTTGGTATACCATCCTGGTAAACTCGAGGCCAGGGGCTATAAAAACGGCAAGCTGGTAACCAAAGATATTGTTGAAACAACAACAGCCCCCGCACAGTTGGCGATGCAAAGCGATTGCAAGATGATTAAAGCCGATGGTACCGATGTGGCTGTGATACAGGTGGCCATTCAAGATGCCAAAGGTAGGGTTGTGCCTACAGCCGGTAACCTGGTTAAGTTTTTTATAGAAGGCCCCGGGCAAATTATTGGCACAGGCAATGGTAACCCCAGCAGCCATGAACCGGATAAAGCCAGCCAGCGCACAGCCTTCAACGGGTATTGTTTGGTGCTGGTTCAATCCTACAAACAGGCCGGGGAAATCAGGTTAAAAGCTTCTTCCGAAGCGCTTAAAGGGGGCGAGGTTGTTATCAAAGTTAAATGACGTTGAGCTATCAGAATATAGCCGGTCCGGTCAGCAGGGTTTTGCAATAAACCCGGAACCAGGAATATATTCCAGTTTTAATAACTATAACACGTATGAAATTAATTATAAAACTCGGTTTCTTATTATTCATTACGGCTGCGGCTACAGCACAGTCTGTTGAGCAAACGAAGAATACGCTGCATGCCGGTTATGTGTCGCTCGAAGGGCAATCGTTACCCAAAGGCATCCCTGCTGATGCCGACGGCAATGTACGCTGGGTTAGCACGCCTATGCTCAGGCTGATACGCACAACATCCAAATCGGCCAGGGGGACTATATTGCTGATGCCTGGTGGTGGGTACCAACTGTTAAAATTAAAAAACGAGGGTATAAAAACGGCATCGTACCTTAACGCGCAAGGGTTTGACGTGGCTATACTTTACTATCGTGTTGCCGCGGAGCAGCAAACCCGTAACATGGCTTTGCAGGATGCCCTAAAGGCATTTAGGATGCTTAAAGCAAACCGGGCGTCCCTCGGCTTGCGTGGCCTTCAACTGGATATGATGGGTTTTTCATCGGGCGGGCATCTTGCTGCCCGGACTGTACAGCGCCTTAGCCCAAACGAGCAGCCCGATAAGCTGATATTAATATCGCCTGAATATTTGGATGAAACCTTAGCCGGAACTGTTTTCCCGGCGGTTATGCCTCCGCTTAATCCGGGCCCGGTATTGTTTGCCACTTTTTCGGCTAATGATAAAAAAGCCTGCATTGCCAGTTGCAGCGAATATGCTAAAACATGGAAGGGATACGATGGCGAAGAAACTTTTACCTTGCTGCCCGATAGTGCCTATATTTTGGGCACAGATACTAACCCGTTTGATAAAAAACTAAAATTACCGGGTTTACTCCAAACTTTTTTAACAACCACGCCGCCTGTTAAAGTTGAAGATGTGAACCCGTCTTCCATCCCTGTTGAAGGGTATAGCCCAAAACGCCATGCCGAAAAATCAGCAGCCGTTGCGAAAGAAAAATTCGACCTCATTATGCTCGGTAATTCCATTACCAATAATTTTGAAAAATCGGCCTATCAATCCGTATGGAATCAGTTTTATGCTCCTCGGCATGCCATTAACCTGGGCTTTAGCGGTTACCGCACCGAAAACATACTCTGGAATATACAGCATGGCGAACTTGATGGCCAATCGCCAAAGGTATTGGTGCTCGAAATAGGCACCAATAATATTGACGAAAAAAACTATCCAACCCGACATACGGCAGGCCAGCTTGCGGGCGGTATAGCTGCTATTGTAAATGTAGTTCGCCAAAAATTACCCTTTACCAAGATCATTATTTTAAGGTGTTTCCCGGGTTGCTATGGAGGGCCAAACCCTACGTCGCACCGTGCTATTTTAGAACGTGCATCAAACATCGTATCCAAAATGGCCGATGGGGAAAATATTTTTTATTGCGATGTAAACCATGTGTTTTTGAATTTTGACGGCTCCATCAATCGCGACTTAATGCCCGATTACCTGCATCCCAGCCCAGCCGGTGCCAAACTATGGGCACAGGCCATGGAACCACTGCTCAGCAAGCTAATGGGCGATCAATCTTTAGATACCGATGTCCCTGCCAATACCGCCATTGTTCCGGTTATAAAGTTAGAGAATGATAGTTATAACTGGTTTGACCGCCATGCCGAAGTCCTTCGGATTAAGGATTCCATCAATCCGCAAATTGTGCTGATCGGTAATTCTATTACCCACTTTTGGGGAGGCGAGCCAAAACTGAAACATGCCGATGGTACACCCCGGAAACCGAATGGCCCAAATTCGTGGGCGGGTTTATTCGGGCAGTACAGGGTACTTAACCTGGGTTTTGGCTGGGACCGCACTCAAAATGCACTTTGGCGGTTAGACAACGGCGAGGTTGACGGGCTCCATCCACAAACCGTGGTAATTGATATCGGTACCAATAACACCAGCCAGACCGATAATGCCCGGATGAATACCGCACCCGAAATTGTTGACGGGATCCGCGCTGTTTGCCTGCGTGTGCGCTCAAAACTGCCGGGTGCACAAATTATATTAATGGCGGTTTTCCCCCGCGAACAAAATCCGGATAACCCGCGCAGAATACTGATCAACGAAATAGATAAGTTACTGGAAGCCTTTGCCAAAGAGCAACATTTAACCTACGTAGATATTGGCCCTAAATTACTGGCAGCCGACGGTACCTTTCTGCCCGGAATGATGCTCGATTTTACACACCCGACAGACAAAGGATACCAGGTATGGGCCGATGCCCTGCGTCCCTTAATTGCTGAGCCTTGATGGTGTTGATATTGATGAAAATTGAACTTCAATAGGTAGGAGATGATTTAAGCTTATCGCTGCACAACGTGAGGAGATCTTTACAATCAGTGTACTTGTTTCACCATCCGGATATATTTCTGGTCGCAGGCATCAAGTTGAACATAATGGTTCATGGCATTGCCCGAATTTTGGATCATGATCTCGTTGTTTGACCACGAACCGCTTATACCTACCGGCAGTTTAAGCGATTTGGGTTCTTCATCGTCTTTGAGCTGCGAGATATCGCCTTCGTTTAACGCCCAGGGGATGCCTGTGAAAATAATATATCTAACCCCTTGATTGTTTGAATGTGAAACTTTGAGAATACCCTTGTGAACCTTGCCTGCTACGTATAATTTATAATGGTACACATTTTTTACTTTTGTAATGTCTGCATTTATATCGCAGCTATCATCAAAACCCTCTATAGCCCTGGCTAAATAATGCCCTTCAATACTCAAGCCTGCAACGGCGGATTGGGTAATAGCTTTTCCTTTTTTTGGGGCTGTCCGATTGACTTGCCTGTTTGAAAGCGTAGCCATATTTGATGTGCTTGCCAACTTAGCTTCCAATGGCTGTGCCGTAGCACCTAAAAAGGCTGCGTTTAAAATGAAAAGTAAACCTAAAACCTTGATATTGGTTATATACATTTGACGCTTATGTGAGTAATAGCCTATGCAACGCTTAGCTATACAATATGTTTGACTAAAGGCTTTAGTGGCACGGCTATTACTCCATCGCAGGTAAACATTGGCTTCCTATCAGCGTTACAACTATATCCATAAAGCATTGCAACTAAGCGAGTGATGATAATTGATGATATTAAAATAAAATACCTGACTGATTTTGAACGCATAGGAAAAGAGGCATTAACTAATTGCGGTTTTACCTATGAGATGCTGCCTGCCGCCCCACATTTCCCGGAGGGGTTTGAGATGCTGCTCAAAAAAGGTAGCATTAACTATCTGTTATCTTTTTCTACCCATCATCTGGACTTTTCGGACGGCGTAATGGTTTGCTTATCTCCGGACCAGAAAATCCATTATGAATTTAGGGTTTTGCCGCCGCCAGGAAAAGATTTTGCTGAAAACAGGTATGGTTATAACGATAAGGAAATTGAGCGACTGGTACGCGATATTTGTTTATTGTAGCTGTGTAGTAAGATACAGATACGCCAATGGGCGATGTGTTACGATTTTGATTTTACTCGGCAACCATGTAGGTGCCTGTAAGTTCGTTTATTGTTTTTTTAGTCTGGTATATCATCTTATCTGCTTTCAAGTCGCGGCTGGTTTTATACAGCCCATTATCGGTACACCAGTAATAATAAAAGCCATTGGCATAATACATCATACCAACCATATCGTTTTTAGTGAGCCTTTTTTGTCGTAATATTTTACCATTTGCAGCATCGAGCACAAATATACCATTTGCGGCCCCCACGCTGATCTCATTTCCAGCAATCGCCAAAGAGCGGGCTATAACATCACCCGGTAAGGTAGCCTCCCAGTCCGGTTTACCTGTTTTTTTATCCAATAGTATAATCGAGCGGTAGCCATACAGCAATTTATCCTTACTTGTAATAACCTTGCTGCTACCTGCATCTGCGTTTTCCGGAATAGACGTCCATAGCTGGTTCAGGTTGCTGTCAAAGCCAAAAGCTTGGCCATGTTCATCTGCTACATAAATGCAATCGCCGTCAACGGTGGTTTCGTTCGGTATGGGGGTTTTAAAATCTAATGCTTCCAATTGCTTACCCGAATTTGGGTCCAACGTCATCATCCGGTAGCCTAAGTTAAGCACCAGTTTATTTTGAACTACAGAAGGCGAAAAATCAATCGGAATGTTCAGCTGGTGTGTCCATAACACCTTTTTTGATGCCAGGTCTACAGCTTTAATTTCGCCTTGTGTACTGGCATAAATCATTCTGTTTTGATAAATTACCGGATATTGTGAAAAAAAGGCATCAATCACTTTGTCCAGGTCGTAATGATAATAAGCATGGTTTTCGGATAGCTTATCCTGGTAGCTCCAATTGATTTTACCGTTTTGCTTATTTACCTCAATGATATGCTTATCGGTATAAGCCTTGATCAATTTATCGCCTTTTAAGCTGAAGAAGGATAATTCCGTTCTTCCGGTGTCGCCGGGAATGCTCCAGTTCAATTGGTCGGTTTTCAGGTTAATGCTATACAAGTCGTCATTACTGGTGCTAATGTATAAGGTTGACCTGAGCGGATCTTGCTCTTTACACGAAAATAGGCCCAGGCCTATTAGTGCCAGAATGATATATTTAAATTGATGCATCGTGCGGGTATCTATCGTTTGTTCAATTTATAATCGAAAGGGATAGTTTGGCTGTAATCCGTTACATACCAGGTATTGGGGTCGCTTTCCAGTTTTACAAAATCATAAACAATGCCCAGCGGCTGTTGTATATTGCCTATGTTTTCATTTTTGTTGTTAAATGCCGATACCATGCAGGTTACCCTGGCTATTTCCTGATGATGATTTGGTGTTTGCTGGAGAGGGGCGTTATAACACTGGCCCGCCCTGATGTGTGCCTGCCGGGGCCGAATTAAGTTAATAAGTTCTTCTCCATAACGCCTCACCAGCGCCTGCTCTACTTCCTGATCGGTAGGTTTATCAGTTGCCTTCTGCAATTTTGAAAAATCTGTTTTCCTGATACGCTCCAGGTCTTCTTTATAGCTGGGCGGTACATAGCCACCTTGCTTAATTTGCGCGGCCAGGAACACCGTGTCAACCGGCTCCATGGGGGCGGGCAACGCTACATCTGTAATAACAGTATCCGCCGTGTTTAATGCTGCTTTTTGCGCTTCACTTAAATTTTCCGTACGATCATGTCTATTAAACAAGCTTGTTATCATACTATAAAGCTCGCGTACATGCTCCGGCACATGCCGAAAACCAAGCCAGTTGGCAAATGCCAGCATTAAAAGCAGAAAAATGACACCCGCTATAATGGTCTTTTTGAATCGTTGGAAAAAAGATCTTTTTTGGTTCATCATAAAAGGTTGTGTTGATGGTTGAGCCGGAACGTAAGTTAGGTACAACGATAGGCCGTAAATAAAAGCTTTTTGGGTTTAAATTATATGGCTTGGCGTTACGGCAAGCATTTTTGTAATAGAATGGATTTGCTTTAAAAATGTTTCCGGGGAGATGGATTTTGTTGGCAAATTGTTGATATAGAATTAAATAAAAGGCTGAATTAATGTTCCGGCAGCAATCGGTATGATGTTAAATCATGATTGTTTTGGCTGATGCGGTATCATATCCGGATACCAGCAGCAGTAATTTGTTATAGATAAACGGGAAGCCATTCGTGATCTCAACCCTACAATCGGCTTATATACTCCAAAATACCTACAGCAAGGGGTGTTCGATACATCTATGCTATATAATTCGACAATCGTTCTATAGGAGGTTTTGCTGCCTGGTTACATTTGCCTGGTGAGAAAGTGGGGTGATGAGGTTTACTTTTTAAAATTAAAACGTATGATCAGCCAGCGACGATTGGCGAATCAATACGTGACTATAACCTATGATATGATGTTAAAAAAAAATATAATCCGTTGTTTGCTGATTGTTGGATTAACTATTGCCGCTGCCTCTGCCGATGCGCAGATTCAACCCGGCAGCATTCCGCAATATATAGTCCACAACAGAACAGTGGCAGCCTTTCCTATAGTTTCCAACGGCAAGGCTGCTACCATCGTGGCTGACCCCGAAGATTGGAAAGGAGTAATACGTGCAGCAAACGATCTGGGGGATGATATACGTAAAGTGACAGGCATATTGCCTGCGGTGGTGCAAAGCCAAACTTTAAGCCAGGGCGCTATCCTGGTGGGCACTATCGGCAAAAGCCGCATCATTGATAAACTTATTGCTGATGGTAAGATCAACGTTTCATCGGTAAAAGGACAGTGGGAATCTTTTGTGATACAAACCGTAGGCAAAAACCTGGTTATTGCCGGGAGCGATAAAAGGGGCACTATATTTGGCATTTATGATGTTTCTGAAAAAATCGGCGTATCACCGTGGTACTGGTGGGCCGATGCTCCTGTAAAAAAAAGCAGCAACCTGTATGTAAAATCAGGCAAGTATATCCAGGGTTCGCCTAAAGTAAAATACCGAGGTATTTTTATCAATGATGAAAGCCCTTCGTTTTCAGGCTGGGCTAATGCAAAGTTCGGCGGCATCAATTCCAAAATGTATGTGCATATGTTCGAGCTGCTGCTGCGCTTAAAGGCAAACCTGCTTTGGCCGGCCATGTGGGGCAATGCCTTTAACGAAGATGACCCGATGAGCCCTGTACTGGCAGATGAATATGGCATAGTGATGGGAACTTCGCATCATGAACCCATGATGAGGGCTCAGAAAGAATATACCAAGCGAAAGGATGAAATAGGGCCCTGGGATTATACTACCAATGCTGAAAAGCTGCAAAAATTTTGGTATGACGGGCTGGAGCGAAATAAAAACTTCGATAACCTGATCACCATAGGTATGCGCGGCGACGGAGATGTGCCCATGGGTAAAGGGGAAGATGAGGCGAACATTAAAACATTACGCTCAGTAGTAGCCGATCAGCAGGATATTATCGGCAAGGTTTATGGTAAATCCCCGTCGTTAGTGCCCCAGGCCTGGGCTATATTTACCGAAGTGCAACGCTACTATGACGCCGGTTTAAAGGTGCCGGACGACGTTACGCTGTTGTTTTGTGATAACAATTGGGGATACATTAGGCGAATCGGTCCGGAAAAGGAAAAAAACCGCAAAGGAGGATTAGGGCTTTATTATCATATTGATATGAACGGCGGACCGTGGAGCGACCGCTGGATAAATACCACCACACTGCCAAAATTGCACGAGCAGCTCAACCTGGCCTATCAAACAGGGATCAACAGGGAGTGGATCATCAACGTGGGCGACCTTAAACCTAAAGAGCTGCCCATCGACTTTATTATGCATTATGCCTGGAATCCCGACGCTATTCCGGCAAGTCGAATTTCAGACTATACGATAAATTGGGCCGAAGGCATTTTTGGAAAAACACATGCTCAAGAGATTGCTGATATTGTTGCTAAATACGCCAAGTATAATTTGTGGCGCAAACCCGAAGTTCAGGATCCACGCTTATTTAGTTTCGTAAATTATCATGAAGCAGACCGCCAGTTTAAGCTCTGGAGTGATCTGGCCGCTAAAGCGGAAGCGATCGAAAAGCAAATACCGGCTGAAGCAAAGGATGCTTATTACCAGTTGGTACTTTACCCGGCCAAAGCATCTGCTGGCGTTGCCGAGATATACCTGGATGCAGGGCGTAACAACCTTTATGCCCGGCAGGGGCGCGTAAGCGCAAATGACTATGCCAAACAGGCGCGTGATTTGTTTGAACTGGATCAACAATTAAGCAACCGTTACAACGACTCGATTGCCGGTGGTAAATGGAAAAACATGATGCTGGATGTACACATCGGTTACAAGCAATGGTCCATGCCGCGTCAAAACCAGTTACCGGAGCTAAAGGAAGTCAGTCCGCTTGCTTCTCCCGCAATGGGTATTGCCGTTGAGGGCAGCGAACAGGCATGGCCCGGAACCGAAGCCAGGGCGGAACTACCTGCATTTGATGTGATTGGTAAGCAGCGTTATTACATCGATGTTTTTAACCGCGGGAGGGGAGCCTTTCAATTTACAGCAAGTGCCGATCAACCCTGGATTAAATTGACCGCGACAAAAGGAACGGTAGAAAAAGAAATCCGGCTGTATGTTGATATCGACTGGAAATCTATAGCCGATGGTAAAGTTAAAGGTAACGTTAAAATCCAACAGGCAGATACAGCCATAACGGTTGCCATAACGGCTATAAAAATAAATTTACCGCATACCGGGCAGCCTTATTTTGGCGGTTGGGGTGAGTTTTCTATCCCGGCTCAAAAATTTAGTGTTAATGTACCCGGGCGGGATGCTCAATGGATACCCTTGCCAGATCTTGGCCGGTCGGTGGCCTGCATGGGCATTAGCCCGGTAACGGCTCCCAGTGCCAACGCTGAAACGGCTGCAAGGCTTGAGTATGCGATATTTCTGCCCGATACAGGCCTCGTTAAGGTATGCCTCGGTATTTTGCCTACACAGGATGTAAATCCTCAAAGAGGTTTAAGGATAGCTGTTTCGATAGATGATCAGGCACCCCAGATTCTTGATGCGCGTAAAGGATTTCACGATGAGTTTAGAGAATATACCCGGGCCAGCCTCGCTATGTCTCCGGGCTTAAAGCCACTGCCGCCGATCGGAGAAAATTATGCCCTGGTATCACGTGGTAAACCACGCCGCGATGAGGTTTTTGATAATTTGAGATGGCTCGACGTTAAACTGGATGTTAACAAAGCGGGTATGCATAAGCTCAAAGTGTTTATGATAGACCCAGAGGTGGTGTTGGATAATATCGTTATTAATCCAGACGATAAATATCCGAGTTATTTTGGTGCACCGGCTAATGAGCACCAGTAAGGGTTTTGTTCTTAGTTCGGTAAATCCTCGGTCACGCATTATCCCAGCATAAGGCGTTCTTTCCTCGCCTTAAAACGATATCAGGAACCGGTCATCGCTTTGCTATTATAGACCATCGGGACAACTCCCGGTGGGTTTCACGCTCATTAATCTTGCGCCAGCCTTCACCGCAGCTTTTTCCTGGTAAAACAGTTGATCTAATAAAAACTAACTAATCCATGCTCTTTTCGTATTCGTTCTCCATATCTTTAAATGCCCAGGATGCCATAGCCTCTATAACGGGAAGCAAACCTATCCCGGATTTGCTGAGCGTATAGGTAACATACGGCGGAACCACCGGCCTGGCATGCCTGATCACCAAGCGATCAGCTTCCAATTGCTTCAGGTGCTGTATCAGCATTTTCTCTGTAACAGCTGGTATGGCCTTTTTTAGTTCACTGTAGCGTTTGGCACCTGCCGACAGGTGATATAGGATAATGGGTTTCCAATAACCGCCAATTTTTTCCATTACATACGTTACCGGGCATTGTTCCAAAGCAAATTGCTTATTTGCCTGTATAGTTGATGTTTCTTTAATAGCTGCCATGGTTACTTACTTTGGGGTATGTACTTGTATAAAAGTAAGTTCAAATATACCTTTGTTGTGCAATAAAAATAAATCAAATATGAAAATTACCATCGCAGGTTCATTAGGGAATATAGGAAAACCGCTGGCAGAAAATTTGGTATCCGCCGGACATTCGGTTACCGTGATCAGCAGTCGGCAGGAAAGAGAAAACGACATTGTAGCATTAGGGGCCACCGCGGCAATAGGTTCGGTGAATGATGCCGGATTTTTAACCGGTGCATTTAACGGCGCCGATGCCGTATTTACCATGACTCCGCCAAACATGGGCGGAGCACAGGTGATTGCTAATACCATTGATGCCGGTAAAGCTTTTGCAGCAGCCATCAAATTATCAGGGGTGAAGCGCGTGGTGATGCTGAGCAGTATCGGTGCCGACTTGCCGGAAGGGAACGGCCCCATTGCCGGATTACATCACATTGAAGAGATATACCAGGAGCTTGATGGAGTATCGGTAACATTTCTGCGGGCCGGTTTCTTTTACAATAACTTTTATAACGATGTGCCTTTGATCAAAGGGCAGGGCATCACCGGGGGCAATTATCCGGGTACTGTTAGTATGCCTTTGGTTCACCCAAGGGATATTGCCAAAGCAGCAGCCGAAGAATTGCAGCAGAACACCACAGTTAAAAATGTACGTTATGTGGTAGGGGATATTCGTAAACCTAACGATGCTGTCCGGGTTTTAGGGGCCGCAGCTGGGCTTCCGGAATTGCCTTGGATTGAGTTTACAGATGAGCAAAGTTTCCAGGGAATGGTTCAGGCCGGGCTGCCAGATGAAATTGCGGGTTTATACACCGAGATGGGAGCCGGTTTTAGAAAGGGAATGATACAGCAAGACTTTGAAAAGAATGGTTCGCCTGTAAGCGGGCAGATCACTTTAGAAGATTTTGCGACTGAATTTGCCAAAGCTTTTAATTGACCGCAAATTTTTAATCCCTCAACCGGCTTATAATGGCATTAATGTAAGTTGTTGATTTTCAGTGCTAAATTTCTCTCCACCATGTCATTCCGACGGGAGGAGGGATCTTCTAAAAGCGGTAAGTATGCGTCATGTTCGGTGCGCTGGTTATCAATGTGCTATCTTTGCTGAGATAATCAGTATTCATAATTTAGAACATCGGCACGCTCAATCGCCGCGTGAAGGGCTTATTACTTTTTGTCTTGATACAAAAAGTAACCAAAAAAATCAAGACTGCCCGATCCTTCTACCCACAGGCCAGCTCCCGGCCCGGCGTGCAGTCAGGCTTTTGCGCACTTTTCCTATCTGCGCAAAATAGCCTACAGGTTTCAAATGTCATCCCTGTTTTTTTCGGGGTGAGGCCCGGTGGGATACTCATGATGATGCGGATTCAACATCCGCTTGAACGGTAAGCGCATAAAACCGCTTGAATTATGTACATGATATCGGTTAAAGGGTTTGCAAAAGACAACCCTTTAACTCATATTTTTTTGAGAATTTATTTTTGCGACAATGGCGGCTTTTTGCTTGTGATACCAGTAAACGCCGATTTAGTACTTGCTCCAAAGCCTGAACCCTAAGCGCACTACGGGCGATATATCTGCAGTTGGTACTTTATAAGTAACACCATTAAAATCAAGGCTGTTTTCTTTCCTTAAATAAAGATGAAATCCTGGCTGAACATAAAAGCAGCGGCCTAAAAAAAATTGGTAGCTTGCACCTAAGCCAGTGTCTGTGCTCCGCAAATCCTGTTGGTTACCGGTGCTTTTTTGCGTAATGGTAAATTTGTGAAATTCCAGGTAGCTGTAAAGTTCAAGGTTTTTCCATACGTTATAACCGTAGAAGATGCCCGGCGACGTATCATAATACCGTTTAAAGTTTGCCGAAGAATTGTTGATGCCGGCAGGTTCGGCATTGTAGGTACCACCATTTATGATACTTGCTCGCAGCCTGAATTTTTTATAACGGTAGCCTACCGCAAAATGATAGCCGCCTGTAAAAAACATCGGTACCAGGCTTTCAACTTCTATAGCCTGTTTTACTTCGTAATTTGGTGGATTTGGATGCCAGAATGTATTGGTTTGGGCTATGGCGCAGGTAACAGGCAAAAATAATGCGATGAGGGAGATAATGCCTTTTTTCATGTGAAGGTTTGAATTAGGAGTGCTTTGTAAGGAGGTTATAAAGGTGTTTTTACAAGGCCGCTCATGTTATGCAATTTTAAAAAGCGTTACACATTTTTAGGGGTAAATTTTTCATTAACACATGCCAATAGTTAACTTAAGTTGTGTTTGGCCGGATAAACCAATCAACAGGGCGCCTTAACGAAACTGGTTGGGGGTAATTTTTCACATAGCCCGTCCGTAAAACAAATTGCACCGTATCGCTTATCCCGGTGATTTGATTGATGGATTGTTTGTTGTTGGTTTCTTCTAATATTTGTGTCATCGGGTGGATGGCTATGTTTCTGCCCCGCACATCCACAAAAAGCCTTTGCATACGCATTCCTGTTTCAAGCAATTGGTTTACACTACTGCCTTTGCTGCTTATTAATAGCCAACCCGCAGACTGTGATACCTGCCGTTTCACCTGATCAATGCTCTGCTGCCTGAAAGCGCTTTTCATCACATCCGTCTTGTCATAAAAATTGCGCAAATACCAGGCAGTTAAACCTTCAATTTCCATCCCCGCAAGGGTAAGCCCATCACGATAGCGCTCTGTATCTTTACTTGTAAAACGGATCCAGGTAGCCAGTTCTGCCTGCGCCGCATTGCGGTAGGCTTGTTGCCGGTTGGCTTCAATGGTTTGCTCGTTGATGAGTTTGTATTCTTTTGCGGTATTGGGTACAAAGTGGAGAAAGTCTGTCTGCCCGTTTATTAAATAAGCAAGGTCTTCTTTGCTTAATGCATCCACAAGGTATTCTGACCTGATTGTTCTGCGTAGTTTAATTTTTTGAATATCATACTGAGCTGTGTTGCCAGTTTTTGTTAATATCACATTTAGGATATTTTCGTCCTGGTTGGTTGCTGCCAGCATGGTAAACTTACAATAGTAACCCAGGTGGTGAGCAGCATACTCCAGGTTTTGAACAAAAGCGCCGATAGATAAAATAGTTTCACGCTGTTGCGGGTCAACGCCCGGCAGCCATCTGCCTCTGTCGTTACAGATCAACCAATGATAGGGTTGAACATATTTGATGAACCAGGGCTGTGTATTGTGCCCGCTTGGGGCGAGCGAGGCCAAAAACAAAATCGCCTCCTCGTCGGCCTTTAAAGGGAATTTTTCTATTTCACCAGGGTTAATATCATCACGTACCAAATTGCTTGTGTCGCTTGTTAAATAGTAAGCAGAACCTGCAATCAGTACAGCACCTGCCGCAATCCCTAAAAAACGTTTCCGGTCCATCGTTTTGGTGCTAATGCTGTTGGGCGGGGTTAAAAAACTGTTCATGGGATTTTAAGCAGGATGAATTAACATCTGTAAAACTGCCCAATCTTTTTGTTGCATGGAATGATTAGTGTTATGTTAACTAATGATTCCCGGCAGATTGTCCAAAGCTGGCACACGCCAAAGGCGTGTGCCTTAACAGGTTAAATTACATATATTTCATTTGAGCATTTAATACCCCAATTATGATTATGCAACATCAAACCCGGCATCTTTCCAGGCCTTAATGCCGCCATCTAAATGAGCAACATGATCATATCCCATTGATTTTAACGACTGAACCGCCAATGCCGAACGTCCACCTGAGGCACAATGCAGAACAATCCTTTTTTCAGGATTAAAAACGGGTTTATAATAAGGCAAATTTGGATCTGCATAAAACTCAAGCATCCCGCGGGGCGCAAGAACCGAGCCCTCAATTTTACCATTTTGAATAAGTTCTTCGGCCTCCCGAATGTCAATTAAGATGGTGTTTTCACTTTGCAACTCTTTTTTTAATTGCTGCGGGGTGATGTTTTCAATATTCGCTTTTGCTTGGTTTACAAGTTCGATAACTGATTTTATAGCCATAATTATTTTTTTAATGAGGTTACAAACCTATTTAGTTTATTAATTACAGGCATTGCTTAAAAGTTCAAATATGTGCTTATAAAGTTCAGCAATTTTTATCCTTTATTGAGGATGGGGGATAACCGAACTGACCAAGAAACGCCCGGCTAAAATGCGAAGGGTTTTCAAAACCACTTTCAAACGCGGCCTCCTTAACCGATTTATTAGCATTTTGTATTAAATTTCGGGCATGTTCCAGGCGTTTTGTCAGCAACCATTTACCTGGCGTTACGCCGTATATTTTTTCAAACTCACGCTTAAATGCCGATAAACTCATCAAACAAAGTTTTGCAAAATCTTTTAGTTTTAAATTGAAGCAAAAGTTCTCTTCCATGGCAGTTTGTAAATTCAATCCCTTTGGGTTGCTAACTACCAGATCAGCATACAACAGTATTTGGTTATTTAGCGGATTACTGGTTAAAATTAAAATAAGTTCCCTGAATTTCAGTTGCAACAACAGCGGTTCGGGGTTCGGCTTGCCATCAAAATATACCATCATGTTTGCAAAAAAAGCTTCCAGATACCTGTCGCTGTGAAGGTTTAAAACCGGTTCAAGTTTTGCAACTGCATCTTTTTTTCTTGTTGTTGCGTTTAGTTTGTCTTTTAAAACATTGCAGATAAAATCATCACTCACAAAAAATAACAGAAGGCAAAATTTGGCATCAAAAAACTGTTCAATTATACAAGCGCCTTTTCGCACAAATACAAGTGAGCCTTCTGTTAAATCATAAATGCCTGATGAGGTATGCCACACTTTGCGGCCTTTAGCTACGTAAACAATATAATTATGGTGGCTCCAAATATCCTGATATTTATTTTCTACACCACAGTTAAACATGGTGAACAAATTATCGTCACACTTTAGGCTTTTAAATACAGGTGCATTATCTGAAATGTAATCATAAAAATTAAACATCATCATTTAGCTGTGCAATGTGCATTCTCAGTATTTTTTTATGCTACTCATTAAAATATTCGGCTTGAGTAGTTTTAACGGTGAATTGATCTCTGCCAATTCTTATTCCATTAACGTCACTAACTTTATCTATTTTAATATATAGGTTATCAGTTCGTGATTTTTAGTTAAATGTAGATAAAAAATTGCAAGTCTGAATTTGCTGTTAAATACAACGCTTGCGGTAGCGGGGGCGGGCATTCTGCCTATTCCAGGCCACGCACCATAAGGCGATCAGTTTTTGTGCAAGCCGGTGCCGGTTATGCTGGATATAGAAGATTTCCGCGAAGATGCCTTTGTTGGAGCTGATGCAACCGGTCAGCCAATCATACTTCGTGACGCTGAAGATAGTCTTTCGGAAAGGCTGGGCCAGCTTAGTGTAGTGTGGATGCCAAATTATACAGATGGCCCGTTCCCAACCTTCCGCAATAAATTAACGCCAATAAAATAAGGTAGCATAAAAGGAACCGCAGGAATGGATACAACGAAATTTAACGTACCAAATGGCTCCGGCAAGGTAGGCGGCAATACGTCAAATAAAAAAAATACCAGGCTTATTCCGATGTAGATATGACAAGCGGCCGGTTTAAACCAGCCTGCTTTTTTTAATGATAGGACAAAAGCTGTTGTTGCGATATAAACAAGCGCAGCCACCATCATATTGATATAGAAAAACTGATTGCGCAGCGGCAATACCCACTCAGGTGTTTTTTCTATGGCCGATGCCGCCATGATGCGGTATAGTTTAGTCAAATAAAAACCCCAGAAAGACATATCAATCAAATAAATTGGTATGGCAATTTGAATAGCTATGAAGCCAAGCAAGGCGTAAAAATTACCCGGTGTGTTTTTTAACTTTTCTCTTAATATGGCATATCCAAAGGCAATGAGCAGACCCATTGCCAGCAGAAAATAATACCTTGTTAATTGTTCGTTGGCAGATGCCACCCATAGTTTAGGACTTTCATAAGGAGGCGCACCTAAGCCAGCAAACATGGAAGAAAGCATGGTAGGTATAATGAAAAATAGCGCACATGCAGCAATGTGTTTCTTTTCTACATCATTTGTTTTGATCACAAAAGCGCCAAGAACCCACATTGCTATGATCATTAAAACAACATTGACAAGCCAAATTGGTAAATAGATCTTATAACTTACATAGCCGATACCCAGGCCAAATACGATTGTTAAAATTGGAACAAGCGTTAGATATAGCTGGCTCAAATTGCGTTTAAATAGTTTTGATGGCATAATGATTGAAAATAAAACGTTTAAAATTATTTTCTCGAAAAAATAACCCATTAAGAGCCATAAGCTAAGTTACAAACTTGTAATTGTAAAAAATATACAAACTGATTTATTTTCGCTGTTTATCAGTTTATTATAATTATTGTTAGAAATATTTAAATGGCCGACGATTGCTAAAAAACAGATGATCAATTAATGGAATAAGCAGACAAAAAACTAATCATCAAGTACCTCTATAACCATGACCAATGTACCGCGGAAGAAAACCGCAGGGTACAGGAGTTACTGCAACTCCCCGCTGCCGCAAGCGTGCTCACTTGTGATCATCATGAAAAGTAGCCAACATGCTATGAGGTCCGCGGCGTAAATGGATTTGTAAGTTGTTCAATCCGCACAGGTGAGCACGCTTGCGGTAGCGGGAGGTGAATGGATTTGCAAGTGTTAAATCCACAAGCACCTTGCGGTAGCGGGGGGCTTGTATAATTATTTATATGCCCAGGAAATAATCGACAGTTAAAACTCTTTGTGTATGTTAACTTGTGGGTAATAAAAAGAAAAACTTACTTCCCTCGCCAATTTTGCTTTCTACCCCTATTTCGCCGCCTTGTGCCTCTATAAAATCCTTTGCAATTGCCAACCCCAAACCAGTACCCGGCACAGAGAATTCAGAGCCCGGCACTTTAAAATATCTTTCAAATATTCTCGGCAGGTAAATCTCCTCTATCCCCTTTCCGTAATCCTTCACTGAAAATTCGATCCTGCCTAATGAACTTTTTTTAACCGTAACATCAATTATTGATGATTGCGGACTGTATTTAATCGCATTTGTTAAAAAATTAATTAATACCCAAGCAGTTTTATCAGGATCGGCCCAAACTTCAGGCACGTTTTTGGAGCATTTTACATGAAGGGTTATTTCTTTTTGTTCGGCAATAAACCGGATGGCTTCGCAAGTGTAATTAATAATGTTTTTAGGGTCGGTGCTTCCAAAATTAAGCAATAGCTTGCCAGTTTCAACCTGTCCCATATCCAGCAATTCGCTCGTGATCTTTAATAACCGGTTACTATCGTCATTAATATTATTAATAAGTTCCTTTTGGGATTTGGTAACTGTTCCGTATCGCTTATCTTCCATTAATTTTAAGCTCATTTTAAGTGATGAGATCGGTGTTTTTAGTTCATGCGAGATGGTAGCTATAAAATTGGTTTTAGCCTCATCAAGCTTATAAAACCGGGTGATGTTTTTTAGCAATATAAAATATCCTTTTCGTTTTAAACTGCTTTTATGCTCTTCTGTTGAACCCTCATTCGGAACACCTATTTCAAAAAGCTCTTTTGTAAAATAACTAAGTTCTCCATCCAGGTATAATTTCAGGTCATTTAGATCTTCCGTTTTGTCGGTTAATGTACGGAACAGATCATTTTGTGAGGCCACTTCTTCGGTAGAACTGCCAATAATATCCTTTTCCTCCACACCTAATAATTTAACTGCAACCGGGTTTATAAATAAAATCAGTTCATTTTCATCGAAACCAATAATTGCGTCTGTTACATTTTTTACAATGGTTTCAATCCGTAGCTTTTCCTGTTTTATTTTAGCCTGGCTGCTGTTTTCGTAAGCAAAAAGTTTTGCCGCCATTTGATTAAATGCATCAACAAGGCTATAAAATTCATTTTTAGATGAAAACAGGAGGCGCTTATCGTAGTTTTTATTTGCAATTTCTTTAATTCCTTCAGTAAGATCGTTAATAGGTTTGGTAACATAATCTGGAAATATAAGCAGGAAGAGAAACGCAATTATTAAACAAATTGAACTGATAAGTACCACAATTAATATAGCCAAGTTCGCCTTGTTTTCCGCCATTTTGTTTTTGTTCTCCATGGCGTCAATATTAACCTCCATGATGCCGTAAGAGGATTTTTGCATTTTAATCCGTAGTGCGGCAGCAAGAACAGGGTTACTTAAAGACTTTCGAAAACGCCTGAAATCGGTATCAAGTGAATCTGCAAGTGCTTTTTCTCCTATTTCTGTTATGTCTGCCTTTTCCCTCTTGATATTGTATTCAATTGTTTCAAGCTCATCGTTATTGGGAAGGCCTGGAAGATCGAGTACCTTGTTGATGTTTTTTGTGAATACGATTGAGGTTTCATTATTTCTTAAAATCGCTTTTGAATTTTCTGAAAGCTTGTATATATAATAGGCAGCCAGCCCTGAACTTAATAAGGAGATCAGGAAAAGGAAACCAATGCCCGCACGTAAATTGTTTTTGATACTCATAGAAACTAAATACCGCAGGCAAGTAATATGCCATAGAATATATAAAATCAATTAAATAAGCAAATTGCTTATAGTCAATTGATTATGTTAAAATTGCTCATTGCTGTTTACCTGATAACTTCCCAATCCGATAGATAGGATAATCAATTTGATAGGGTATGACTGTTGGTAGCCGCTAACAATAATTCAACTTGCTTCCTCAATGTCATTTTGAGAAAAAGCCATATCAAAATGAAGGTGTTTTATTGGCAAAAAATCTCAGTAAGGGTATAATAAACCTTAATTTATGCATTAAACGCAGTATTTTAAAATTAGGCATGTTTTTGGCAAGGGGTTGGTGATCTGTGCAAAAAACAAAGCTACAGAACATCAATTACCCCGGACAATAATAATATATGTTATGCTATCAACGATACTGATTTTGGAAGATGAAAATAAATTCGGGGGCTTATTATCAAGAATTATAGAGGCAGAAGGCTACAATGTTTTACAGGCACAGTCTGCAAGGGCGGGTTTAAAGCTCATGGATAGTCATGACGTAAGGGTTGTAATAAGCGATGTTAAATTGCCAGATGCCAATGGCGTTGACCTGGTGAAACGGATTAAGGATATACATCCCTTTGTAGAGATAATTAACCTGACTGCATTTGGTTCTATCAAGGATAGTGTAAGAGCTATAAAAAACGGTGCGTTCGACTATATTATGAAGGGCGATGATAATGACCGTATTATCCCTATCGTAAACAAAGCGGCCGAAAAAGCCAATTTACAATTCCAGATTCATCAGTTGGAAAAGAGGCTAAACCACCATCATACCTTTGGTGATATTTTGGGGAACTCGCCCGCTACTGCCGAAGCTATCTTACTGGCGCAAAAAGTGGCACATACACCCACAACCGTGTTATTAATGGGTGAAACAGGTACGGGTAAAGAAATATTTGCACAGGCAATACATGAAGCAAGTGATCGGAGTAATAAACCGTTTATTGCTGTAAACTGCAGTTCATTCTCAAATGAGTTATTAAAAAGTGAACTATTTGGGCATGTGGCAGGTTCTTTTACCGGCGCATTAAAAGACAAAAAAGGCCTATTTGAAGAGGCTGACGGGGGCACACTTTTTTTAGATGAAATAGGCGAAATGAATTTGGAACTCCAGGCACGCCTGTTACGGGTTTTGGAAGACGGGACCTTTAATCGTGTTGGAGACTCAAAAAGTATGAAAGTAAATGCGCGCATTATTGCCGCTACCAATAAAGACTTAAATTATGAAGCTGAAAATAACCTGTTCAGGCTTGATCTGTATTATCGCCTGGCTGTATTTACTATTCATCTGCCTCCGCTACGCGAGAGGAGAGAGGATATCGAAGTCTTGGCCAAACATTTCTTGAATGAATTTTCGACTAAGTTGAACTGCAAAGTGAAAAAGATGGACGATTTTTTTTTAAACGTGCTAACTCATCATCATTGGAAAGGCAATATACGCGAACTTCGAAATGTAATGGAAAGAGTTGTCATTATTGCCGGTTCAGATACACTGACTTCTGATTTGCTTCAATTTGATTTTTTTACCGACGATCATGACAACTTCAGTTCGGCTCTTAACCTGTCAGGCATAGAAAGTCAATATATCCGTAAAGCAATGGCCCGTTCAAAGGGGAATAAAGCAGAAGCTTCGCGATTGCTGGGGATCGGCTTATCCACTTTATACAGAAAGCTGGAAGAATATAAGCTCTAAAAAGAGCTACCGGTAAGCAATTTGATTGGTTGCTTTGTGAGTGAGCCCGCCTGGTTACTTTAGAAGTAATCGGCGGGCCTTTTTTATTCCCAAAATGAGAAGGTATTCAAATAGATTTCTGTTTTTTACCGCTTTGGGAATATTTTTATTACCAAAACCATAAAAAAATCGGTTTTAGTCCCACATTGATTTTCATATTTTAAATTTCTCGTTTTTCTTTTCTTACCTCTGGCCAATAAATCATTTTTCTGCTTCATTGTGAGAATTTAACCTTCCCAGGTTGACAAGGTTTAATGATTATGGATAATTATATTTTTTTATAAGTTTCTCATTATTAGTTTTTTATTATGAAAAATTACCTATTGGCATTATAGTGGCATAGCTGGATTCGATATAAAATCAAACCAATTTTTATTAATTATTAAAAGCATGAAAAAACTACTTACACTCATTTTACTACTCGGATCTTTTTGCAGAGTATCAGCGCAAATCAGTGCTGCTACCACGGCTATGTTTGCAAAAAGAGATACCGTTGCTGAAAAAGCAAAGGCGGATTCTATTAAAAAAGCCATGGATAATGCCGCGCCTTTGGCTTATGCCGATTTTTCGTGGCTTAACGGAAATAACCGGCAATCGTCAAAATTACTGGATAACGCCTACTTTACAGGCGATTTTACTTTCGATGTAAATTACACCCAATCCAACAATCACCCGAACGATAATTTGGTAACGGGATCAACTGCCTTAGCACGCAACGGCGAGGTTGACTTATCAATGATCGCTATTGGCGGCGATTTCCATTATGACCATATACGCGGCCGTGTGATGTTGCAATATGGTACACGCGCTACAACAGTGCCACGAAATGATTATAGCGCCTACAGAGGTGAATATGACCTGCCAACTGCCTATCGCTACATAAGCGAAGGTTATGCCGGTTATCATTTTGACGCAATGCATGGTATCAACGTTGATATGGGTATTTTCATGTCATACATAGGTTTGATGTCTTACAACAACTTTGAGAACTGGTCTTATCAACCATCTTATACTTCCGACAACACACCATGGTTCTTTAATGGTATCCGCGTTCAGATGTTTCCCAGTGTAAAAACCAAACTCGAATTTTGGTTTATCAACGGATGGCAATCCTATGGCATGTTTAATAAAATGCCAGGCCTCGGTTTTGCATTTGTAAACCAACCTAACCAACGTACTAAGATCATCTCCAATAATTATTTTGGAACAGATGTTGCCGGCGCGCCGGATGTGAAAAGGTACCATACCGACAACTCGATCGAATATTTATATCTCGATCGTGCAAATAAAACAGGCCCCGGTATCAAACGTATGGCATTCTCTGCCACTGCCGACTTCGGCTTTCAGAGTGGTACAGCTCCCGGAAATGTAGTTTACTCGGCCTTTGGGGCAAACGCCTCTAACTTCCTGAGCGCTATGGTATATAACCGGATGTGGTTTGGCGATCAGGCTAAATGGGGTTGGACCATAGGTGGCGGGGTTATGTCTAACCCAAGCCATTATTTATCAGTAGTACCTCCCGGGCTTGCTACCGACTCCTTTATAGCCGGTTCCACACCCGGTGCGAAAATGGCCGGTTGGGATGCCTCTACCACCCTGGACTATAGTCCCAATCAATTTATGACACTTCGTCTTGAATTTGTGCACCGCTTTATGAACATCCCTTATTTTGATGGGCCAAACGGCGTTACAACAGGGCCGGGTGGAAATGGTTATCAAACTAACCCTCAAACCAGTTTCAATACAAACTCATACATCCCAAACCCGCCAACCATAGTTAACGCATCGGGCCAAACAGTAGCTAACCCCAATTTTGTTCCGTATGATTTAGTAAACTCTGATAGCAGGGTTATAGTTGCTTTGATAGCAAGATTTTAAAACAATACAATCAAGTCCCATTAGCTGGAAATGGCACTTGATTTCTAAAAGAACGGAGTCCCGGCAAATTCCAGGGTCTACAATAATTAACAAAACGTTTAACAATAAAATTAAATCAAAATGAAAACTTTAAAATTAATAATAGCTCTGCCATTGATGGCATTATTTATCCAAAATGCTGCCGCCAATGGCCAAAGCACCGGACTATACCTAACAACCCAGGATTATTTGAACCACAAGTTAAGTTATAACGCGAGTAATGACCAAATTAAAGTAAACGGCTTGTTGGGCAGCAGTAAAGTGCTGTTAGTTCACAATGGTGAAAAGCAAGCAATAGCCAAAGGTGAAGTATTTGGATACCGCAAAGACGACAAAGATTTTCGTCTCTTTAACAAAGGTGAGTACAAGATACTTTCGAGTAATGGGATCATTATCTATAGCAAAACATCATTGGTGCTGCAGGGAAAGGGACCAAAACCAATTGAGCTGTTTTACTTTAGCGAAAGCGCCTCAAGCCCTATCTTATCACTAACCATCGCTAACCTGGAAAGTGTTTACGCTAAAAATCAAAAATTTATGTACGCAGTGGAGAGTTTGTTTAAAAGTGATAGTGAGCTTTCATCGTACGATGCTTATAACAAACAATTTAAGTTGGCGTACCTGTATACAGAAAACACAAAGTAACAAATACTGAAATTGTTACGCGCCCGCAAATAATCGCTTAAAAAAACGAACGGTGTATTGAGGTTTAAACCTTGATGCACCGTCATTTCCTGGAATCAGCAAACTGAATCAGCTCAGAAAGGGAACAGAAACTGCAGAAAGCGGCACAATTAAATTAATAATAATTAACGAACAGCAAAGCCCATAACGCATGACAAAAGTTTACATCAAGTTCTCCTAAAATACAGCCTAACCGGCAATAAAACCCCTATCTAACTCTAAACGACTCAGGTTCAATATATTTTATGATTATGTTACTCAAACGCCCTTTCATTAATTTATTATTTATCGGTTTGTTATTTTTAAGCTGCAGGCTTTTTGGCCAAAGCCCGGCGGGCGATACCGTTAAACTAACCGTTAAACAGGCAGAAGACCTGTTTTTGAAGAACAATCTTCAATTGATAACCCAGCATTATAACATAGGTATAGCCGAAACCCAGGTGATAACGGCTAAACTGTTCCCCAACCCCGATTTCAGCGTTGCTACAGCCTTGTATAATACCCAGACCCATAAGTTTCTTGATTTCGGTAAGGATAGTTTAGGAAACAGCCAGGCTGAATATACCGGCGGTATCTCTCAATTGTTTAGAACTGCGGGGAAACGGAATAAAAATATACAGTTGGCTAAGATCGGCGTTGAACAGGCGAGGTATCAGTTTTTTGATCTGTTGAGGACACTGAAGGCTTCTTTGCGCAGCGATTTTTTTACAATCTATTTTCAGCAGGAATCCGCCAAAGTATATGCTACCGAGATCAATACCCTCCAAAAAATATTGAAGGCGTACAAGGAGCAAAATGCAAAAGGCAACGTTTCTGAAAAGGATGTTTTGGGCATCCAATCACAATTATATTCATTGCAGGCCGAACTGGCCGGCCTGGCAGCGGGGATAGATGCCTCCATAAGCCAGCTCCAATTACTGATCAAGGCAAAGCCCGGAACTTACATTGAAGCGGAATATAACTATGACCTGGATGGTAAGGATATTTTGACCACCGTGCCGTATCAGAAATTGCTTGATTCGGCCTATAACAACCGCTACGATCTGAGATTGGCTAAATCGGCCGTAACATACAACGATATGAATTTAAAATATCAACAGGCCCTTGCCGTCCCTGATTTTAACCTGTCCCTGGGGTTCGATAGGAACGGCGGAACCGTGCCGTATTTCACCAATCTCGGTATCGAGTTCAATTTGCCGTTGTTTGACCGCAACCAGGGCGGTATTAAACAGGCGCGAATAACCATAGACCAAGGCAAAGTGCAATTGCAAGCCCAGCAAAACCAGGTGGAAAATGATATAGCCGTTAATTATCTAACCGTTTCGCGTTATGAAAAACTCAGTAATAGTTTCGACCCCAAATTTAGGGGAGATTTTACCCACCTGATACAGGAGGTAGTTAAAAATTACGAAGTACGAAACATCGGGCTGATAGAGTTCCTGTATTTGTACGACTCGTATAAAACAAACGCGGTACAGTTAAACAACATCCAACTCAGCCGCGTCAATGCACTTGAGCAGCTCAATTTTGTTACCGGAACGCCCTTTTTTAATCAATAATCACCTTATAATTTACCGATATTCACATGAATAAGATCATAAAAAACAGCATAGGCACGCTAACTGCATGTCTTATCCTTTTTAATCTGTTTTCCTGCAAGTCAGATGTGCAGACCAGCGAAGAACGTAAGCCATTTGTCATACCTGATTCATTACTTCCGAAGCTGGCAATAGATACAGTAAAAACAACCAACATCAGCTATGCAGTTAAGTTTAACGGCATTGTAGATTATAATACCGATAAGGTTGCCAATATATTCCCGATGGTGAGCGGCAATATACAGGATATCCGTGTAATGCCAGGCGATTACGTTCACGCAGGCCAGGTATTAGGTACCATTAAAAGTCCGGAGGTAGCTAATTACAATGTAGCGCTAATTACAGCCCAATCAAATGTTCGGCTGAATGCCAAACTGCTGGACCAGCAAAAAGACTTGTTTAAAAGCGGCCTGGCTTCGCAGGTTGATATCACCACCGCAGAAGTGAATTATGAACAGGCGGTCGGGGCCAAAGTAGCGGCAGAAAAAATATTGGCCATAAACGGTAATAATAGAAACGGCGATTTTGAGATTAAATCGCCCGTTAATGGTTTTATCGTGCAAAAAAATGTAACCAACGATATGACTGTACGCACGGATAACGGGGGCAATATGTTCACTATTTCTGATTTGAAAGACGTATGGGTACAAGCTAATGTTTACGAGAGCAATATTAACAGCGTGCATGAAGGAGATCCGGTTGACGTAACCACCAACACATACCCCAACAAGATTTTTAAAGGCAAAGTAGGTAAGCTGATGAATGTGCTTGATCCCACAACCAAGGTAATGAAAATGAGGGGGGTGCTTGATAATCCGGGCTATGCGTTAAAACCGCAAATGTTTGCAACCGTCTCAATTAGTAACACTGTGAATAAAAAGGCCACATCTGTATCCAGCGGTGCTCTGATTTTTGATAATAGCCAATATTACGTAATTATTATAAAAGGTAGAAATAATATAGCGATCAGGCCGGTTGAGGTTATAACCAACAACGGGACAACAGCTTATATTAAAAGCGGGTTAGCGCCTGGTGACCGGGTAATAGGCGCGGATGCGCTGCTCATTTACTACTACCACTCTTTAAATAGTTAAACAGCCTATTATTAAATAATCCATAGATTATGAACAACTTTCTAAGAGGCCTTATTGGCTTCTCCCTAAAAAACAAATACCTCGTTTTATTTCTTTCCGGGGTATTAATTGTAGCCGGGGTAATAACTTTTAGGCAAATGCCTATACAGGCTTACCCTGATGTTACCAGTACCCAGATCGTGGTGATCAGCCAATGGCCGGGCCAAAGCGCCGAACAGGTGGAAAAGCTGGTTACTATCCCTTTGGAGATCGCCCTTAACCCGGTACAGAAAAAAGTGAGCCTGCGCTCGATCACAGTTTTTGGATTGAGTTTGATAAAGGTAGAGTTTGAAGACGGCGTAGCGGATCCTGAAGGGCGGCAACAGATTATGAATTTATTAGGCAATGCCGATTTGCCAAGTGGAGTAAGCCCTTCGGTACAACCACCCACAGGTCCCACCGGGGAAGTATTTAGATATACCCTTAAAAGTTCTGTAAGAGACCCGACTGAACTAAAAACTATGCAGGACTGGGTAATAGACAGGCGGTTAAGGGCCGTTCCGGGTGTTGCTGATGTCAACTCTTTTGGCGGAAAAACAAAGATGTATGAGGTAAAAGTCGATCCGGGAAAACTCGCCAGCTTAGGAATAACCCCATTAGATGTATTTACAGCTTTACAAAAAACCAATGTTAATGTTGGCGGCGACGTTATCAATCAAAATAACCAGGCCTTTGCGGTACGGGGGATCGGTTTATTGCAGGATATCCACGATATAGAAAATGTTATTGTCAGTAATAATAACGGCGTTCCGTTGCTGGTGAGCGATGTGGCTACAGTAGCCCTGTCAAATGTGCCCAGGCTTGGCTGGATAGCGCGCGATAACGCGATAATCCGCAAAGATGGCAAAAGAGAAACAGCGGACGAGGAAGACGTTGTACAGGGCATCATCGTGATCCGTAAAGATGCAAATCCGACCGAGGTAACCAACGCCGTTAAAGAGGAAATCGACAATATAAACAATAATGTATTGCCTGCCGATACCAAAATGGTGCCTTTTTACGACAGGACCAATCTGATAGACTATGCTACCCATACCGTATTGCATAACCTGATAGAAGGTATTTTGCTGGTAACGCTACTGGTTTCGTTGTTCATGTTCAACTGGCGAACAACGCTCATCGTTGCTATCATTATCCCAATGTCGCTGCTTTTTGCTTTCATTTGCCTGCATCTAATGGGCATGTCAGCCAATTTGCTTTCGCTTGGCGCTGTCGATTTCGGGATTATCATAGATGGGGCCGTGGTGATGGTGGAGGGTATGTTTGTTGTGCTTGATCATAAAGCCCGTGAGATTGGGGTGGACCGTTTTAACAAAATGGTTAAAACGGACTTGATCACAGATAATGGCACCCAATTTGGTAAAACTATCTTTTTTGCCAAAGTGATCATCATTACCGGATTGTTGCCAGTGTTTGCCTTTCAGCGGGTAGAAGGAAAAATGTTTTCGCCCCTGGCGTACACTCTTGGCTTTGCATTACTTGGCGCTTTAATTACCACGCTTACCCTGGTGCCGGTGCTTATTAGCCTGCTGCTTAATAAAAACGTACACGAAAAACGCAACCCATTTGTACATCATTTAACGGCCATCATGCTATCGGGTTTCACAAAAGCCTTCAAATACAAAAAAACGGTGGTTACGTTATCCTTAGTCGCAATGGCCATCGGCTTATATAGCTTTAGGTTTTTGGGCAGTGAGTTTTTGCCCAAACTGGATGAGGGCTCGATATGGTTAAGGGTGGAGCTGCCCTATAGTATATCACTCGACAGATCAGTAGAACTGGCAAAACAAATACGTGAAAAATTGCTGACTTTTCCGCAAATACAAGCTGCGATATCACAAGTTGGAAGGCCCGATGACGGAACAGATGTTCAGGGTTTCTACATTGAAGAGTTTAATATAAAGCTCTACCCCGAGGATGATTGGAAACCAAAGATCACGAAGGACGAACTCATCAAACAGATAATCGCGAAATTTCCAAATCTTGACCTTAACTTCTCACAACCTATTGAGGATAATGTGGATGAAGCGATTTCGGGTGTTAAGGGTTCTATTTGCGTAAAAATATACGGCGACTCATTAAGTTACTCGGAACCTAAAATAGGGGAGATTTATAAGATATTAAAAGGCGTGAGGGGTATGGACGATTTGGGCATCATAAAAAACACCGGCCAACCCGAAGTGGATATTACCCTTGACCAACGAAAGATGGCGCAGTATGGCGTAGCTACTGCCGATGCAAACACCATAATTGCTATGGCTATAGGCGGCCAAACGGCTTCCACTTTATACGAAGGTGTAAGGACATTCGACATCAGGGTCCGTTTCCCTGAAGGATATCGGAAAACACCTGAAGATATAGGCAACCTGCTTGTGCCCACAGCAAGCGGGACAAGAGTGCCAATAAAGGAAATAGCAACAATAACAAAAAAAACAAGCCTTTGTTATTTGCTCAGAGAAGGGAACGAACGGTACGCCACCCTTAAATTTGCAGTGCGTGACCGGGATATGGGCAGCACCATTGCCGAAGCTCAGCAAAAAGTAAACGCGAAAGTCAAATTGAAACGGGGATACCGCATGGTGTGGCGAGGCGATTTCGAGAACCAGCAACGCGCAGAAAAACGCCTTTCGCTAGTGGTGCCGATAAGTTTGGCACTTATTTTCCTGCTGCTTTTTGTCATGTTCCGTAACTTTAAAGACGCCTCATTGGTATTCCTGAATGTACCATTTGCTATTGTTGGTGGTATCATTGCCCTGATGGTCACCGGAACCAATTTCAGTATTTCCGCGGGTATCGGCTTTGTTGCCTTGTTTGGTATTTGTATTCAGGATGGGGTATTGCTGATCACCGTTTTTAAACAAAACCTGGAAATAATGAAAGGTCAGCCACAATCATTATACACAGCTATTAAGTTGGGCGTAAATTCGAGAATAAGGCCCGTTATGATGACGGCGCTTATGGCAGCAATAGGCTTATTACCTGCTGCAATTTCGCACGGTATTGGATCTGAAAGTTCAAGACCCCTGGCAAGGGTTGTAATTGGAGGTATCCTTTGTGCGATGGTATTCAGTCTTTGGGTTTTCCCGCTCATATTCGGATGGGCTTACAGAAAATCTGACGAAACTACCAGGTAAAATGAATAAAGAATAGGTAAAATATTATTCGTATTTGCAAAAGATGAATTTAAATGTAGAATTGATGGATTGCTATTCCTTATTCACCTTTGCCGCGAAGATAGCCCACCGCCGGGATAAAAAGTAAAGGTATACAAGCAGGGCGACTGTTTTTTCGCAACTGCTGGCCTAGCGCGGGTGAACCCCAATAAGATAAATCGCCTTATCAAATGGGGTAATCATACAATCTATAATTTGTTGTATAAGATTTGCAATGTAATCTGTATTTTAAAAGTGGTGAGCAAAAATTAAAACCCAGATAACATATTGAATATCAAGTCGGTTTAAGAGGCAAGCAGTTCCCTCCCTCACCGCGGAGAAAATAAAGCCTGGCAATTGTCGGGCTTTGTTGTTTTAGGTAATAATCAACAACCATTTTGAGTGTTCTAATCTCATAAATGTGATCGTACTGAGTAGAATAAAGAAATGTAAAAAGTTACTATCTTGCAATTTAAAATCTTGATTAAATCACAATGAAGATTGTTTTTAGTATTATAGTTCTGGTACTGGTAACCACAACGAGCTTTTGCCAAGATTTGAATGAACAGTTATATAAAGCTGTTTCTAACAAAGATTCACTAAGTGTCCAAAATCTTTTGATTAAAAAAGCCGATGCTAATTTCAAAAAGAAAACAGGTGGCTTTTTGGAAATCAGTATGCTAATTTTGGCTGTTCAAAATAATGATTTGAGCGATGTGAAATTGTTAGTTGGCCGTGGCGCCGAAGTTGATTGGCGGGATGCGTTTAAAACAACAGCTTTAATGTACGCTGCAAACAAGGGCAATAAGGACATCGTAATCTATTTAATAAAAAGTGGTGCTGATGTCAAGGCCAAAGATGAACAGGGCAACTCTGTCCTTAGCGCCGCTGAAGAAGGAAAAAACGATGAAGTAATAGGTTTAATTAAAAGTCTGGTTAATAAAAAATAGGTTAAAACAGATTGATTATTGCTTATTTAAAACATCGCTGATAACGGCCAAAATAGCAGATAGGTGTTCTAATCGGCTCCCTTTATCCCGTGTCGCTACGCAAGCGCCCTCGTCTTGTGGTCATCATGCTAAGTAACCAGTATGGTTTATGAGGTACGCGGCGTGAATGGATTGCAAGTGTTAGATCCACAAGTGAGGACGCGGTAGCGGGGGCTTGTGGATTTTCAAGCGTTAAATCCACAAGCGAGGACCTTGCGGTAGCGGTGGGCAGCAGACAGAAAATAGACGGGTCGTGTATAACTATAACTACGTTTCTGTTGCTTAAAGTAAAGCCAGATCTCACTGATTGAATCAAACTTTGTGATCTTCGCCGTTACTTAAATAAAGAAGTTTTGAATAAGGATTTCGATTAGTTATCTTGGTGAAATTAACCTATAACTTATCTAATGCGTGATTTTCTGAATAGCCGGATCAGGGTTTTTATTAAAGGATTACAAAAAAAGATCGTCCGGCTTGAACTTCGGTTATCCAAAGAAAATCCGGATAACCCAAGATGTTTCGATGACCTTACACCGATTGACAATGCGGATGAGCAATCGGTGTACTTAGACGCGCTGCAATGGGCCCTGACAAACCCGAAAATAAAAAATATCGCGCTAAGCGGCCCGTATGGCTCTGGTAAAAGCAGTATCGTCAAGACTTTTGAAAAGAAGAACCCCGGGTACCATTATCTAAATATTTCCCTGGCCGCGTTCCAGGAAGATGATATTCGTACAGCTTTACCCGGAGCTGAAGAAAAGAACGCTGTTCCCGCAGAACTCGGGAAGGTTATGGAAACTAAAGTCGAATCAAATGAGGTGTCTAGGACCAAAGAAAAAAGGGCCGAAGAACAGCGGCTCATCGAGTTAAGTATCCTGCAGCAAATGTTCTACCGCGTCAAGGAAACGGAAATCCCGGACTCCAGGTTCAACAGGATCCGAAGCCTGAGCAGATTGAAGCTCACCTACTTGGTTTTTATCGTGATTATCTTCACCCTTTCCATATCGATCGTTTTTTTTCCGAAATTCTTCGATCGTTTTTCCGGGTGGCAGGCACTCTATAAAAATAATACGAATTTGATCCTGTTGGCAGCTGTGCTTTCCCTAATATCCGGCACCATTGAATTCCTGATCTATATTTTCCGGTTGTTTAATACCTCTAAATTCAATAAGCTGAACATAGCCAGCGGATCCATTGAGATCAACCCGAAGAGTGAAACTTCCATACTGAATAAACATCTCGATGAGATCCTTTATTTTTTCGAAGTGACCAGGTATAACGTGGTCGTGATCGAAGATTTGGACCGATTCAACGATCCGGAGATATTCACCAAACTGCGTGAACTGAACATTCTGGTCAATAATTCCCGACAGATTAACAGGCGGATCATCTTCATTTACGCGATCAAGGATGATATGTTCAGGGATAAGACTAGGACGAAATTCTTCGATTTTATTATACCGGTCATCCCAGTGATCAATTCGTCCAATTCATTCGAGATTATGTTGAGGAAGATCAGGAACCCGGGCCTGTCACTTCAGATCTCTGAAACGTTCCTGAGCGATATCACGCTCTACGTGGATGATATGCGTGCCCTGAAGAACATCTTCAACGAATTCATAATTTATAAAGACAATCTCGAAGGGATCAATGTCAAACACGAAAAGCTACTCGGGATAATTATTTATAAGAACATATACCCGGATGATTTTGCCAGTCTTCATCGGGGCGAAGGATTGATCTACAGGGCATTTGTGAAGCAGGCGGACGTTGTCGGTCAGATCACAAAGGGCCATTTGGAAAAGATCGATGTTCTGGATCAGAAGATCTGCGACCTGAAATTGATCTCTCAGAAGAATACGAACGAGCTGAGAGCCTCTTATCTTTTCGAAATTATGCTCAGAGTCCCGAACGCAACCAGCCTGAAAATAAAAAACGACAACATTTCGTTTCAGGACCTCCGGTCAGACCCCAAGCAGTTTGCGCAATTAACGAAGGTGGCGGATATTAATTACTACTATACGAACCAACACAGCAATCAGATCCAGAGTACGAATACTGGTATAGCTTTCCAAACGATAGAAAAAACGGTGAACAGTGAATATACCTATGCGCAGCGACTGGATCTGGTCGAAACCATGTTACAGCATGGTTCCGGAGAGATCGTCAAAGAGATCGAGCGGTTACATGGTGAGATGGAAGCGGTCCAATCGATGCCGCTTCGTGAATTACTGGAAGCTTATCCGACATCAGTAGATCATTTCGAACCCGAATTCAGGCAAAGGAAGCTGCTGGTTTATCTTATTAGGGAAGGATATATCGATGAGATGTATCCTTCCCTGATCTCATATTTCTATGAAGGTAGCCTCCTAGTGAAAGATATGGAATTCCTGATGTCCGTCAAGAACAGGGAAAGCCTGCCCTTCACTTCTCCGCTGGACAAGCTGCCCGCGATAATGTCGAGGCTACGAACGGAAGAATTCAAACGGGAAAGTATACTGAACTATAATTTACTGGATTTTCTGCTCCGCAACGAAAGCTTATATAAAGCCCGGTTCGATCTTTATTTCCTGATGCTGGCCAGCGAGCATCCGAAATCAGTAGCTTTTATCGACGGTTACATCGAAAACGGCAGAGAGTTGCCTCGTTTCTTCAATCTCATCTGCCGCGCCTGGCCGAATATCTGGACCTACATTTATAACCATTATCAGGATAAAAAAAACGCCTATCTGAAACTGATTATTCAATATGCTGATAGCGAAGATTATGTGAATCTCGATCATAATGCGCTGTTATCTTCGTACATAACCGAAAAGGCGGACTTCCTTGATCTGCTGACCGGCGAAGGAAGCCTGCCCAAAATGCGTTCCATCATCAGCGAACTGCAGATCAAATTCAAGCGGCTGACGATACCAGAAGCTACCGATGAGCTTTTTACCTTCGTCTATCAGAATGATTACTATGAGCTGAACAGGAATATGATCACCCTGATCCTGGCACGAAAGGGTACCGAAACGGAGTTTGACCAAACCAGCAGTAATTATACCGCCATACAACATTCCGGTTGTGAAAATCTCATCGCTTATGTAGATTCAGATATACAGCGATATGTTGATACGATCATCCTTGGATCCCCTCTCAATATTAACGAGGCCGAGCACTGGATCGTCGAATTAACGGAAAAAGATGAGTTAAGCTTGGAAAGTAAAATTCTGTTGCTACAGCAGCAGGAACATATCTTTGATGATATCGTGGTGGTGGAGCCGGAATTCTGGCCGGAGCTGATTGCGGCGTCGAAAGTTAGGGCTACATGGCAGAATATGCTGGAGTATTTTGAAACTACCGGCGACCTAGACCGCGTCTTGACCGGGTTTCTGAACGCCGAAAAAAATTACACTGAGTTGTCTTCGAAAAGAATAGACACCGTGTCCGGTAAACCGAAAGATTTGCTTTACAAAATATCGCGTTTACTCGTCCTATCAACCGAAATTTCGGAGCAGGCTTACCCTTATCTGGTCCGAAGTATCCCTTATTATTACCCCGCTTCCTTGAAAATTACAACGTTGAGCGCGCAAAAAGTAGCGGTGCTGATCCTGCTCAAAACCATCAGGCTCACCAAAGAATATTTCAACATCGTCAATGATCAGTTCCCCGGGAGCCGGGCGGATTTCCTCATCAAAAATATCGAGGAGTTCCTCAAGCTGCCCGAAGATTATCCGGTAACCGCCGAGGACTTTGTAAAGATACTCAACGCGGAAGAGGTATCAGAAAAACAAAAGCTGAAGATCGTTCCGCTCGTTGGTGCCGATCTTGTCGAGGAAGAAAAGGAACTTGCCGATCAGCTTATGCTATTACTGATCAAAAATACCACGCTGGCCGTGGAGGATGATCTTCTGGAGAACGTGCTTCGGTACGGCGCCCCGCCGCACCGAAAAGTGAAGTTGTTCCAAACTAGTTTAAATAAATTCAGTCATAGCCAGATCACTGCTTTTTTGTCTGTATTAGGGCCGCCCTATTCCGGTATCGCCATTAAAAGAAAGCGTCCTTTGCTTGTTGAGTCCGATGAAAACGTCGCCATTGTCACCCAGCTTAAATCAGTTAAATACATTTCGAATTATAAGATTGAAAAGGAAGGTATCAGGGTCATTACGAAAAACAACTAAGATACTTTTCCTGATGAAGTAGTGCAGATTGCCGGATTCGGCTAAGCCAAAAGCAGATTTGGATAAATCGTTTCACCAGAATTGATGGTTCTTAGCTCTTTCAGGAAGTCCGTGCTTAATATTGGGGTAGAAGTGTGCTGTTCTCGTGTTGAGGTTTTGAGCTTTGGCAGTTTTCCTCGAAATGTCTGACCCAGTCGCTGATATGCTGCTCCCCGCTACCGCAAGCGTGGTAATCAACTAAGTAACCAACACGCTATGGTGTACGCGGCGTGACGTATTTGTAAGCTTTAAACCCACAAGCTAAGACGTATGCGGCAGCTTAACATCTGTTATCTTCTTAAAAACTACAGTTAACCTAAGATGGACGAATTGCGCATATTATTAAGTAAAACGATAAAATGCCCGTTAGCGCTGGGGCAAAGCCCGGCTGATGATTGATTTCTAGCACAGGGCCGTGTGGAGCTTTGGAAATATTTGGCTAAGAGCTTATTAAACTTTTGAAGATGTAATTAATATGATAGGCGAGATGTGGGGAATGAATCAAAATAGTTAAATTAAGGCCTTTAACCAATGTACCTAAATGAAACGAGTTACCTTCCTGCTGTTGTTTGCGGCTATGCATGTGGCCGCTCAAGATCATCGTGCTTTGCAAACAGGCAATTTACCTGCGCCGGTAAGCTTTACATCGCAACAAGATAAAGAGAATATGATGCAGCAACTGGGTATTAAGGCGATGAGGCCCGGCCCCAGTGGTGATGAAAGTGCGCCAAACCATGCCAATATTGATGAGGGCCTGGCTAATCCTTATCCTGATTATCCGGACGCGCTCACCTTAAAAAATGGCAAAATGGTAAGTTCGCCCGAACAGTGGTGGAAACAAAGAAGGCCCGAAATAGTGGAAGATTTTGAGCGCGAAGTTTACGGCAGGGTTCCTAAAGTTGTACCCCCGGTAAACTGGGAGGTGAAGGTGACCGATAATGAGTTTATTGGTTTTACCCCGGTTATAGCGAAACAACTAATAGGGCATGTAGATAACAGCAGCTACCCCCTTATCCAGGTGAGTATCTCCATGACTTTGGTACTCCCCGCCAATGCCAAACGCCCGGTACCTGTATTGATGATGTTTGCACCAAGTGCCCTTCCGGCCCCTGCACAGCCATCTAAAGAGGAGCTGCAATTAATTAATGATGCCATGAAGGAGTTGCTGCAAAAAACAAACCCTAATTTAAAAACCGTTTTTGAACGTTACCCGGCATATCAACCTATTGCTCCACAGGTTTCGGGTTTTAATCCGTTTGCGCCGCGCCCTGCCGGCGATCCGCCTACGGCACAACAACTGATTGCTGATGGATGGGGCTATGTATTGATTGATCCGGTTAGCGTGCAGGCCGATAACGGCGCAGGTATCACCAAAGGTATTATAGGTTTAGTGAATAAAGGGCAGCCGCGTAAACCGGATGACTGGGGCACTTTAAGGGCATGGGCATGGGGCGCATCGCGCGGGATGGATTATTTACTCAAGGAGCCTATGGTTGACGGCAAGCATATAGGTATTGAAGGGGTATCGCGCTATGGTAAGGCTGCCTTGGTGGCTATGGCATTTGATGAGCGGTTTGCCATGGTGCTCATCGGCTCGTCGGGCCAGGGCGGTGCCAAACCCAGTCGGCGTAACTTTGGCGAATCGGTAGAAAGTTTGGCAAACGGCGCTCATTACTGGATGGCCGGTAATTTTATGAAATATGCCGCTTCGGAATCTGCCTTCGGATCCAAAACTGCTAATGATTTGCCGGTTGATTCGCACGAACTGATTGCCCTGTGCGCGCCGAGGCTTACTTTTATAAGCTATGGTGTACCAGCGCAAGGCGATGCGCGTTGGCTTGACCAACAAGGCAGCTATATGGCCGGTGTTGCTGCAGGCAGCGTTTTTAAATTGCTCGGCGCCCGGGATTTTGGCGTTTCGAACAACTATAAAACAGAGAAGATGCCTCCGGTAAACACGGGTTTGTTAGAGGGGCAGTTAGCGTGGCGGCAGCATGACGGAGGCCATACTGATGCACCTAATATCAAATACTTTATTCAATGGGTAGATAAATTGATGGGCCGTTAAACATTTCTGCAATTTTGAATTCCTAATGTAATTATGGATTCAGACCATGCGGGGCGGCACTTTTATGCCTCATCAAAACGATTTTCACTTTGCTTTTTTCAGCGGCAATCACGGTATTATTGAACAAGAAAACCCGAAACGATGCCATTTGCTACATCGTTTCGGGTTTGAGAAATTGACCCTTTTTTCGAGTTTATTGATGAAAAACTTCAGCGAGTTTTTTATCTAAATCTTCTCCCCTTAAATTTGGGGCAATAATCTTACCAGTTGGATCGATCAGGAAATTTTGCGGCACGGAACGGATATCGTAAAGCTTAGCCACATCATTACTCCAGTATTTAAGGTCGGATACCTGTGTCCATGTCAGGCCGTCTTTTTTAATTGCCTCCATCCAGGCATCATGCGCCCCTGGGCGGTCAAGCGAAACGCCAAGCATTTCAAAGCCTTTGTTCTTGTATTTGGCGTAAGCCTTTACATAATTGGGGTTTTCTTCACGGCAGGGGCCACACCATGATGCCCAAAAATCCAGCAGTACATACTTACCGCGAAAATCCGTTAGTTTAACGGCCTTGCCAATGGTATCATTTTGTGTAAATACCGGTGCCAGGCTTCCAATTTCTGTCGAGCGGGCGCTCATCATCCTTTTTAACAGATCCTGGCCTGCTTTAGTATTACGCACATCGGCAGATAAGCTTTTATACAAAGGCTCAACTACAATCACATCAATTTTTGACCCTCCCCATTGGCTCAAAGCCTCAACGCTCGCGTACGAATTTGGATTTTCTTTAACATATTGCAATAGCGCTGCCTTATAAACCGCAACGGCTTTGCTGTAACGGGGCTTGTATTCAGCCTGAAATTCAGGTGTCTCCCTCTTGGCCATCATGGTCAAAATATTTTCCTTAGTCAGTTCCATTATGCTATTGGTTGGCTGCATCATAAAGGTTCTGAACTTGTTATAATCCTCGTTAGTTTTAGTACCTGTTACCACTGCATATTTTATAGAATCTTTAGCATCGATTTTAATTGTGCCTTTTTCTAAGTAAAAATTTAACTGATCGGGCAAATGTCCATTGTTATATCCAACTCCCGCATTGTGGCACCATAGCCTGGCGTCTACAGGGTACGGAGGTATAGTTCCATGGAACGTACACATACCATTCATCACCCGTGCCGTATCCGAGGTAGTTTTTCCGTTAAGCTCGTATATGATACGGGCCAGCGTATGATCGGGAGCTTTATCTGCCTTCAGCTTTACAGTATATTCAACATTTTGCGCCCATGCTGCAATCGGCAACATCAACAAGGCTATTCCTATTATCTTTTTCATTATATAGTTGTTTATAATTAATTATTTGATCACTTCGTTCAACTTTTCTACCAGGTCTTCTCCGCGCAAATTTTTAGCGATGATAATACCATTCGGATCAACCAGTAAACTTTGAGGGATTGCACTAATGCCGTAAGCCACGGCAACTTCGTTTTTACGACCTTTCAGGTCGCAAACTTCTACCCAATCAAAATGATTGTCTTGGATAGCATTAATCCATAAATCTTTTTTATCATCTAAAGAAACACCGATCACTTCGAAGTTTTTATTTTTAAACTGATCATAAGCTTTGTGGATGTAAGGGTATTCCATACGGCACGGGCCGCACCAGCTTGCCCAAAAATCAACCAATACATATTTACCTTTTAATGATGATAGGGAAAAAGGTTTACCGTTCACGTCGGCTTGGGTAAAATTCATGATAGGCTGGCCGATGGCAAACTTTTTAACCATAGCAAGGTCATGCAGCATCTTTTTACCTTCTTCAGAGTTTTTAAATTTAGGTGCTAAAGCATGAAACATCAGTTCAAACGATTCCGGATCCTGAATGACTACGGCATGGCTTTTTACAATATCATAAGCTACGTATGAGCTTGGATGTGCTTTTATAAAATCGATACTAATCCGTTCAAACTGCTTGGTAAACGCGGCCTGTTTTTGCTTTAGCACAGCAATTGAGTCAGGATTTTTGGCGTGGTATAAAGCCAGATTAGTAGGGCCGGCCGCCTTTTTTAATGGCATCAAACTATTTTCGTACGCCATATATTCAGCTTGTACGGGGTTGTCAACAACAGCCGAGTTTAAATTATTGCCTGTTATAGTGGTGGTACCTGGGGTTAAATAAAATGATTGGCCATCGGTTGCTGGAACAATATCACCTACCTTATAATTATGAGGTGGCGGCGGGTTAAACGATCTTAAATAAAGGTTAACCTTGTAGGGCCGGGCAATGGTACCTTCCAGGTGAAACGCACCATTTTTTACAACGGCTGAGTCTCTTATAAAAACCTCTTTAGACGGGCTGTAACTAAACAGCACCTTCATGTCTTTGGTTAAGCCATTAATTTTACCATTGATCACATATTTTTGCTGCGCATTGGCACTAATAGCTAATGCTAACAGTATAACCGATGGTAATAAGTATTTGCCAATTTTTTGAATACCAAATACAGGCGGCCAAACCGCAGAAATGTTCTTTTCCATGTTTATTGATTTTTAGAAATGAAAAGATTAAGGTGGAAGCCTGTTAAAGTTTCCACCTTAAATAATTAATTATAACCAGGGTTTTGAGAGATATTAGGATCGAGTGTTATTTCTGCCGTCGGTAAGGGATATAAAGCTGCTGTTGGTTTCCAGAAAGTTGGTTTAGCCGCACCTAAAACCGCATTGATGGTTCCCCAGCGTTTTAAATCATACCAGCGGTGGCCCCATTCGCAATTGAACTCAATTTTACGTTCCTGCACAATGGCAGCCATCAGATCGGTTGTGCCGGTAACTGTGGTAGCTGCTAAACCGGCCCGTTGCCTTATCATGTTAATGTCAGACTGTGCACCGGTCGGGTTATTTTGCATTAAACGAGCTTCCGCCCTGATTAAAAATTGCTCTGCAAGCCTCAAAACGGTATAATACTCAGCATTGGCGCTAAGTGTTACATTTTTATATTTTGAGGGATAGGTATAATTAGTACCCTGGTACGCAACAGAGGTAGTCCAGGCGGCTTTACGTGCATCGCCTGGCTCAAAACTATTGATTAGTGAATTACTTATATAATAGGTAGGTATCTTGCTTGTTTGGCTAAATATACTTGAGGCGTAGTAAGTATAACCATTGCCGTCATTATACAACTGCCATATAGCCTCGGCCGGGGTGCTGCCTGCGGGAGTAAAAATCTTGGTAAGATCGGTAGGTAAAGTAAATAAGGAGTTATTGATGATGGTGGTAGCTTGTGCCTCGGCGTCGGCCCAGTTTCCGGTATACAGGTCAACCCTGGCCAGCATTGCGGTTGCTATCAATTTGTTTACGCGTGTTCTGGCACCACCAGATATGGTTGTATAGTCTGCCGGTAAGGTAGCCTGTGCAAATTTCAGGTCGGCAATTATTTGAGAATAAATAGTGGCAACGGGCGTTCTGGGCAAAGTATTATTTACACCAGGATCGGTATTCAACACCAAGGGTACGTCTCCAAATGAATTTACCAAATAAAAATAAGCAAATGCACGTATAAAACGGGCCTCGGCAATAGCCTGGTTTTGGAACCGAACTGAAATAGCGCCATTACCTGTTACGCCTGCTATCAGGGCATTGGCATTATAAATAGCACTGTATGATTGATTATAGATAGCCCCCGTACCATCATCTGACGATAAAATATTATTATTAATGTAAGGATCATTTAGCGGACCGATGTATTGTAATTCATCGGCAGTAAAGCCGGGAATTGTTGACAGGCTAAAGCGATACGGGCTGCTTTGCAAAGCTAAACCATTAACATACATACCCGCTATTGCCGCCTGTATGGTAACGGAATCGGTAAATACACTGCTTTGCAATATAGTTGAACCCGATGGATTTATATCTAACAATTTTTTACAACTGTTAAGCGAACTCAACATGAAGCAACTGATAACTAATACTGTTATTTTATATACGGCACCATATTTTATATGATGGGGGTAATTGTCTTTTTGATCTTTTTTCATGATTAAACTTTAAAAAGTAATTTTAACACCTGTTACAATCATCCTTAGTGTTGGTTCTGCAATGCTCGACAATGTTTCCGGGTCATAACCCTTGTAATGGGTAAAGGTTAACAGGTTTTGTCCGTGTAAATAAACCTGGAATGTTGACATCCTTAATTTTTTGGCCCATACCTGCGGAACATTGTAGGATAACGACACGTTTTTTAAGCGAAGAAACGAAGCATCCTGAATAGCAGCATCCGACTGGGTGTAATAAGAATAAAAGTTAGTTGGATATGCGGTGCCGAATGTAGCCGAGTATTTGAATGGCAGATCGAGAATAGATTGCGCAATATTATTGGCGGTACCAGGGTAACCTAAAAGATCGCCGCGTTGGGCTGTCCGTTTAACAAACTGGAACAGAAAATCCAAGGTGAGGCCTTTGTACGAAATCGTATTATCCAGGCCCCCATAAAATTTAGGATCGCTGTTACCATCAATAATATAATCGCCAGTGCCGTTTGCTAAATAAGCTGCAGTAATTTTGCCATCGTTATTAACATCCTGCACGGTAGCTACACCGTTTACAATGCCTGTTGAGTGATAAACAAAACGTGTATTGAGTGATTGGCCAATCACGTAGCTATTGGCATAACTTGGATTGTTAGCTAAATTAGGAAACGCTGCTAACTTGTTTTGCGGAATAGTAAAATTTAAAGAGGAAGTCCATCTAATACCTTTATTTTTGATATTAACAGTTGTTAACTCCAATTCTAAACCCTGGTTTTGTACAATTGCGCCGTCAGGCAAATTTGCAGCACTTAAACTGCTAAAGCCATCATGCGGAGGTAATGGTGTAGTTCCAAGCAGATGGCTGGTACGGTTGCGGTAAGCATCTGCCGAGAAAAATATCCTGTCATGCAAAAATCCTAACTCCATCGCTACGTCTAACTTACTGGTTTGCTCCCATTGTAAATTGGGGTTGGATATAGATGTTGGGGCAAGGGCGGTTGTTGGCCCGTAAGAAAATTGTGCTGAAGAATAGGTACTCAGGTAAGAATAATCTTGCAAAACCTTGTCGTTACCTACCGAGCCGTAACTCGTTTTCAATTTACCAAAGCTTAACCATGTTAAGTTTTTAGCAAAATTTTCTTTAGAGAATATCCAGGCAAAGGCCCCGCTTCCAAAATTTCCGAAAGGCTTATTTGAGCCGAAACGTGATGAACCATCGCGACGAATATTTGCGCTAACCAGATACTTATCATCCCATGCGTATTCTGCGCGGGCAAATCCGGAATCGTATTTATAATCAGTATACCCTGATGTTTTTAATAATATTGTTGTGGCATTTAAACTGTTTACCAATTGTATATTGCTATAAATTCCCAATATATAATAGGGTTGCACAGTTTGTGTTTCTTGCCAGGTACCACCCACAATAGCTGTTAATTTACCTTTGCCCCAAGTGTGTGTATAAGTGGCCTGAGGTTCAATAATATACGTTTTAATATAGTTATTCCCCAGCGTAACGCTTGGAGTTGGATTAAATGCCGGGTTAGCGGCTGCTATTGGTGCAATATATGTACTATTAACATTGTCATAATTATAGCCTGCATTAACCTTTAAATCAAGGCCAGGTATTACCATATAATGCAAAGTTGCATTGGTTACCATGTTATTAGATTTTAGTGCATACGTTGCATTGAACGGTGCCAATGGATTGGTGTAACCTCCCGACCAATTGTAGGCACCTGTATTGGTATAAATCGGGAAGTTTGGCGGCAAACCGTAATTACCTGTACTTAAGGTATAATTAGGCACTGCATTATTATCTACATTGTAACTTACAGAAACTAACGCACCGAATTTGTTATCGTGGCTGTGGTGCTGCATATTCAAATGGAACTGTACCCCATCGTCTCCGGCATTAGTTGGCAGTATGGTAGATTCGTGGCGGTAATTGCCTCCAAATAAAAACTGGGTAAATTGGTCGCCTCCCGAAATATCAAATGTTGCCTTGGTTTGATGCTGGGTATTACCCATTACTAATTTGGTAAAGTCTGTATAAGCATGTTGATCGTACACCGTCAGATCTGATGCATTTGAAGCAGTTGGTACAACCGTGCCATTGCTTATGATTGCATCATTGGCAAAAGCCTGGCGCCTGATACTTAAATATTGATCAGTGCCCAACAACGGAATAGTATGTGTTACGTTACCAAAACCACTGCTAAAGTCTACGTTCACCTTGGTATTGCCAGCCTTACCTTTTTTGGTGGTAATTAACACCACGCCATTGGCGCCCCTTGAACCATAGATTGCCGTAGCATCAGCATCTTTTAATATATCTATAGTTTCAATATCGGTAGGGTCTATCGTGCTTAAAGGGCTGATTGATGGAGTGATACTAAAGGCACCAACGGTACGTTCTACCGGTTTACTGTTGAAAGGAATACCGTTAATAACATATAATGGAGCACCGGCATCAATATTCAGGTTAGCAATACTATTCTGACCCCTGATCTGGATATTAAACGGAGCGCCTGCATAACCTGAAGTTTGCGTTATAAAGGCGCCGGCAACACGGCCTTCTAAGCCGAGTATCGGGTTAGATACAGGTTGTTGATCAAGTTCCTTGCTGGTCACCTGGCTCACAGATCCTGTGCTTAAACGGCGTGTAGTAGTTTCGTAGCCTACTACCACAACCTCGTCCAGTTTGGAATTACTTATTTCTAAAGTAATCGTTCCCATTTCGGCCTTAACATTGAGTTCTTTAGATAAAAAACCAATAGAGCTAATTACAACTACCGCTTTATCACTTACGCCTTGCATAAAAAAATTACCGTTTACATCTGTTGTAGTAGCCTGGCTTCTATCTTTTAGTAAAACGGTAGCACCTGGAATAGGCAAACCTTTATCATCCGTAACCTTGCCGTGAATAGTGATGGGGATAGCCAGATATTTGATGATTTTATCCATCAGGCCCTCGGGCTTTTCCTTAATTACTATCGTCTTGTCGATAATGGTATAGCTAAAGGGCTTCCCTTTTAATACTTCGCTCAAAGCTTGGTCCAGGGTTGCATCTTTAAGATCGACGTTAGCAGAACCAGCTTGTTCAACCAGTGTATTGTTAAAAAATAAAGCATATCCGCTTTGTTTTTTAATGCTTTGCAACGCTTTCTTTAATGAGATCTCATTGCCTTTCAGGGATATTTTCTGGGCGAGTGTTCCGGCAGAAACCTGAAGAAAAGCGATGGTCGTGATCAATATTGTGAGTTTCATCGCTAAAATGAATTGATGTGCAGGGTATCTACTTTTTACATAAGTTTCCCTGCAAAAGTTTAAATGCATACTTTTGTCATGTTTGGGTGAGTGAATGAATTTCTGTCGCAAGAATTTTAAAAGGTGACCCAACTTATTGGCCGGGAGTATTAGAGCACTTCCGGTTATTTTTTTGGTACCTGTTTTGAATAAGTAATTTTAATATTACATAGGCTACGGGTTTAAAGTGTGATCAATCATTATCAATATTTCAAGATGTTACAATTAATTTCCGTCCTTCTATCCGGAAGTGAATACCACCCTGTTCAAAAATTTGCAATACATTAGCCAGGTTGGTGTTTCGGCGCAGGTCACCCGCAAACTTGTAGTCGGTTATTTTGCCTTCATAAGCTACTTCCACATCATACCAGCGTGCAACCTGGCGCATCAGTGTCTTCACATCAGTATTATCAAAATGAAATAAGCCATTTTTCCATGCTATGGCTTGCTCCACATCAGCTTCTTTTACGTTATAACCACCACCCGCTAAAGCCGCCTCCTGGCCCGGCAATAGCATGGCAGCGTATCCCTGAGCGGTTAATTTAACTTTGCCTTCGAGCAACGTAGTTTTGGCTGCCGGCTCGTCAGCGTAAGCATTGATATTGAAATGTGTGCCCAGTACTTCTACAGTTTGCCCATTAAAAACTACCCGGAAAGGCTTGGCTGCATTATGCGCAACCTCAAAATAAGCCTCGCCTGTAATTTCTACCCGGCGCTCATTGCCAGTAAATGCTGTTGGGTATTTAATGGAAGACGCGGCATTCAGCCAAACGCCGGTACCATCCTCTAAAGTCAAATGATATTGGCCGCCTCTGGGCGTGGCCATCGTATTATAAGTTAATGCCTCGCTAACCTGAACCGCTTGCGCTGAGTTGTAAACAACGTTACCATCTGCCGTTTTATTGATGGTAGCACCACCTTCTGCAGCCAGCTGGCCGTTCTGGGCTCCGGTTAAAACAATTTGCCTGCCGTTGCCTAAGGTAAGCACGGCCCTGTTACTGCCCGGCATTATTACTGCAGCCTGCGAGTGGGTATTGTTTGATACTGTATTTTGACGGGTGATGAAATACGCACCAACTGAAAGGCATAGTAATAAAGAAGCTGCCGCGGCTATGCGTGGCCACATCCGCACCGGTTGGCTAACATCATGGCTACTCTCCTGTATTCCGGCTTTTGCAAAAATGGCCCGGTGTATTCTGGCTTCCAGTTCTTCTTCGGTAAAGTCTCCTTTTACCTCGTGCCTGGTATCATCAAATTCATTGTACCAACTATCAAAGTCCACCTTTTCCTTTTCGGAAATTGTGCCGAACAACCACTTCCTGGCTAATTCTAATAAGTTTCTATCCGGTTTTTGTAAAGACATTCAGATGCGCTTTATTAGATAACCGTTTATAAAACAAAAATCCCTTAGTGGGTGCTTGGTTTTTTTACAAAAAAAATTAAAAGATGGATTTTACGCCAGTGTTGGCGAAAATGCTAGAGAAAAAAGAAAATTTATAGATAAATAAACAGAATAATACTAAATAAACTTCCAAATGCAGTACGCATTGTTTTTTTTGCTCTTGAAAGATGAGCTTCTACCGTTTTTTCTGAAATATTTAGCTTTTCAGCGATTTGTTTTTGCGAGTAACCCTGTTCATGTTTTAAACGGAAAACCAATTGGCACTTTTCGGGCAGTCCATTAACCGTCAATTGCAATTTTTGCTGTAGTTCCTGCATGTCCAGCTGCCTTAGCGTACTGAGATCTGCTTCGGCATAGGTAGCTAATAATTCCTTATCATAAGCTGAAGCGGTTATGCGTTTACGCATAACATCCAATATTTCAAACTTAACCGCCACCGCAAAATAGTTATTGAATCCCGTAGTCAAACGGAAATCAGCATGCTTGCGCCAAAGGTTTAGAAAAATATCCTGAACGATCTCTTCCGCCTCATTCTCATCACCAAGGCGCTTACTGGCAATTATATAGATCTTTTTCCAGTAGCGTTTATAGATTTCGGTAAACGCACGGTGATCCCCTTCTCTGAGCAGAGCTGCCAATTCGTTATCGGTGTAGTTGATATAGGGAATCATTCCGTTTGCAATAACGAATATAACAATAATTTAATACTAAGTTAAAAGCATAGCTAAAAACTCAATATTTCAAAACCAAGCGATTATTTTAAACTAAGCCATAGTACCAACCGTTACCGGTGCGGCCTCCTCAGCAGGCTGACCGTATCGGGGTGCGATTTTCAGCCCGGAACTTGCTCTGAGGTTTAAAATGAAGGATCCGGATTTTACCCGCAAGCGGAAACAGTCATTCAGTGGTATATTGCTCTTGATTGTATTTTTAATTTTTTAAGAAAAAGCCCGGTAATTGAAATTGGTGGCTTTGTACGTCATTTAAATCAACATCTTTCTTCTGAAAAGAACAGGCATTTTACCACAAGCGTCTTTATGCAAAACATCACCCTGCTGATCCATCCCTGGATATCCAAAATTACTCATCATACTCCGGTATTGGAATTGCTTATCCTGGTATGTATATCCGCGGTTGTAGTGCGGCACATCATGACTTATATCGTTGGCTCAAACAAAAAACTGTCCGCTGTCTCCAAAGCGAATGTTGTTGTTGAGGATGAACACGACTAATGATGCGACTATAAGTTATTGCTTATGAGTTTTTTTCTGAAACTTGGTTACCCGCAACGGTGAAATTTGATGTGTCTCTATCCTATCCCCATAACAAGGTGCCAACTTATCCTATCCCTTATTCGCACAACAATAGTTAATTCCAGGTTAATTTATCGTTATATTCGTTATCTGAATACAAGTGGCGAATTATAATCTATATACCGATCAGCAATTAGTGTCTTTATTAAAGGATAATGACCAGGTTGCGTACACTGAAATTTACGATCGCTATCAGGGCCTGTTGTATATTTATGCCTGTAAAATTACTAAGGACGAAAGCGAGGCTGAGGACATTGTTCAGGAAGTGTTTTTCTACCTTTGGGATAAACGGGCTGCCATTTTATTCAATACTTCCTTATCGTCATACCTTTATAGCGCGGTACGGTATAAATTTTTTAATTTGCTTGATCATAAAAAGGTGAGGGCCAATTATGTGGAATCGTTGCAGCGATTTATTGAGATCGGAAATATAGAAGCCGATTATGCTATTCGAGAGAAAGAATTAACGATCCTTATTGAAAAAGAAATCTCTCTTTTGCCAATTAAAATGCGCGAGGTGTTTGAGCTAAGCCGGAAAGCCCAGCTTTCACATAAAGAAATTGCCGAAAAATTGAGAATTTCAGAAAAAACAGTAAAAAATCAGATTAATAATGCCTTAAAAGAACTTAGAATGAAGCTTGGTGTGATGGCTTTCTTGCTTATTCTGACCAGATTTTAGTCTTTCTGAAAAAAAAGTAAAATTAACCTGGGCCCTAACCTCGTTTCAACTTACATGTATCAAATCGCAATTGCGGACAGGGATACATGGAACAAAAATACGCACCCGGAGAATTAATTAAAAAGTATAACGAAGGTACCTGTAGCGAGGAGGAGAAAGCCATTGTTGAAAGTTGGCATTTAAACGACCTCGCCGAAAGTACCTTTGTACCATCGGAAGAAAGCATCAGGTCTTTGAATACTAAAATGCGGCAAACCATTATTGCCCATTCTCAATCTGCCCCCATCGTACGCAAATTATGGCCACGCATCGCCGCGGCCGCTTCAATTTTATTATTCCTTTCTGTTGGGGCATATCTGTACTTTAATAAAGCTGAAACAAAGCAGCAAACCGCCCAAAACCAAATACAGGATATAACGCCCGGCACTAACAAAGCAACTATTACCCTGGCTAATGGTAAGCAAATTGTTTTAACAGATGCAAAAACTGGCTTATTAGCTAATCAGGGCAGCGCCGCCATCAACAAAACCGCCGATGGGCAAGTTATTTACAATGCTTCAAAAGCATCCCCAACCGGGAGAGATTTAGAGGGGGCTACTTATAATACCATGAGCACTCCGCGCGGTGGCCAGCATGGGCTCATTTTATCGGATGGAACAAAAGTATGGCTCGACGCGGCTTCTTCCATCACGTTCCCCGTGGCCTTTACTGGGAAAGATAGGTCGGTGAAAATTACCGGCCAGGTTTATTTTGAGGTGGTGCACAATGCTGCCCAACCATTCCGGGTAACGGTAAAGGGGCAAACCATTGAAGATTTGGGCACCCATTTTAATATTAGCGCTTATGATGATGAGCCCGCTGTGATAACCACCTTGATTGAGGGCAGCGTACAGGTAGCTACGGGTGAACAAGTGGCTTTATTGCAGCCTGGTGAGGAAGCTTTGGTTGGCAACGGAACTCATAAAATAGCGGTACATCAGGCAAATGTTCAACAAGCCATTGCCTGGAAGGATGGTTTGTTCCGTTTTAACCAAACAGAGCTAAAAACTATTATGCGGCAAATATCGCGCTGGTATGATCTGGATGTAATTTACGAGGGAAATGTGGTTAATGATGCCTTCGATGGGCAAATTCCGCGGGATGTTAAATTATCCCAATTGTTAAAAATACTGGCCTCCAACCAGATACACTTCCAGGTTGAAAATAGAGGAAATAGTAAAACGCTGGTTATTAAACCTTAAATAGAACAATTAACAAATTATTTTATCGACTTAAAAAAATAAAGAAACATGGAAAAATAAATACAAGCAAAACAACAAAGGTGCTTAAGAAACTAACCGGAAGTGCTGGAAACACTCCCGGAGAAAGTTGGGGCACCTAAAAAATTCTATTCGACTGAAATTATTACGCTAACCCCTAACCGTACAAAAGTATGAATTTAAACTTATGTGCTGAAATTGCGCACACAAGGCGATTTTTTGCATCTCAATTATTCAAGGTCATGAAGCTAACGGTATTTATTATCACCCTCGCTTGCCTTCAGGTATCCGCTAAAGTTTACTCGCAAATCAGTCTGTCTGAAAAAAATGCGTCACTGTCAAAAGTCATTAACATGATCCAGCAGCAAAGCGGGTATTCCTTTTTTTACAAACACAGTTTATTGCGCGATATCCATATTTCTGCCGATTTAAAAAATGCTACGCTGGCAGATGCGCTGAATAAAGTGCTGGCAGAGCAGCAATTAACTTATGAAATAATTGACAAGAGTGTAGTGATCAAAAAGAAAGAAATTTCGTTTTTGGATCAATTGATCAATGCCATTAAAGCCATAGATGTTCATGGAAAAGTGGTTGACGAAAAAGGTGAGCCATTGCCGGGCGCAACCATATTGGTAAAAGGGAGGAATTTGTTAACTACGACCAGCATAGCCGGCGAATTTAGTTTAACAGGAATTGATGAAAAAGCCGAGATCACGATATCATCAGTAGGTTATAAAATGATAACCATTAAAGCCGCTAAAGAAATGGGAACTATCCGGATGGAGGTTTTGATATCGGCGCTCGACCAGGTACAGGTTATTGCCTACGGTACTACCACCAAGCGCTTGAATACCGGAGATATAACTACCATTAAAGCCGATGATATTGCCAACGAACCTATATCCAATCCGTTAATGGTTTTAGAAGGTAACGTGCCTGGTTTAAATCTTAAACAAGCCAGTGGCCAAACCGGGTCGGGAGTAAATATACAGATCAGGGGATACAATTCTATCCAGCAAGGCAGCGCACCCTTATATATTGTTGACGGAGTGCCTTATCCGGGTTCGTCCATAGGCACATTTAGTTTTGGAAATGGGGGCCAAAGCCCGCTTGAAAGTTTAAATCCATCGGACATAGAATCCATTGATGTACTAAAGGATGCGGACGCAACGGCAATTTATGGTTCAAGGGGTGCCAATGGTGTGATCCTGATTACAACCAAAAAAGGGAAAGCCGGAAATACAAAATTCAATGCGACTGTTTACCAGGGCAATGCGGATGTATCCCGGAAACTTGACCTTTTAAATACGCCGCAGTATATCCAGATGCGCCAGGAGGCATTTAAAAACGACGGAATTACCCCCACAGCTGTAAATGCCCCCGACCTGGTATCGTGGGATAACAATAGATACACAGACTGGCAAAAGATGCTGATTGGTGGTACCGCACATCATACCAATGCCAATGCCTCTTTATCGGGTGGATCTGAAAATACACAATATGTATTTAGCATGAACTATAACCGCCAGACCTCGGTTTTGCCGGGAAGTGAAGCTGAAACGCGTGGAGTAGGCCGATTCAGCATCAACAACAAATCTAATAACGGCAAATTCAAGATGTCGGTAAGCGGAAGCTACAGTGTGGACGATAATGAACTTCCTCAAATAGATTTAACAAGGTATATTCTTTTGGCACCAAATGCACCGTCTTTATACGATCAAAACGGCAATTTGAACTGGTCTGAAAATGGAGGTTCCTTTACCAATCCATTGAGTTTTCTGCTAAAAAAGAATACTTTAAAAACGGATAACTTTTTGGGGAATCTCAGTTTAAGTTACGAGGTGATCCCTGGCCTGTTCTTGAAAACCACGGCGGGTTATAATCTTATCCAACTGGGTTATATCTCTTTAACGCCGTTAGCTTCGCAGGACCCGTCAACATCCAGAACCGCTACAGCTACTTTTCAGGATGTTACCGGCAAAAACTGGAACATAGAACCCCAGTTAGAATATATTGTAAGCTTAGGCAAGGGTAAATTAGACGCCCTTTTTGGAACAAGCATTGAGGACAATGTTCAAAACGTCAATAATATCCTGGCAACAGGTTTCCCCAGCGATAATGTATTAACAGCAGCCGAGTTTGCTACCACGGTAACCGCCCAAACGTCGCTGGTAGAATACCGGTATCAGGCTTTATTTGCCCGCTTAAACTATGCCTGGGATAATAAGTACCTGCTGAACATCACTGCCCGTAGGGATGGCTCATCGCGGTTTGGGTCTGATAAGCAGGTATCGAACTTTGGAGCTGTGGGAGCAGCATGGATCTTTAGCGACGAAAATTTCATCAAAAAATCGGTTCCGTTTTTAAGTTTCGGAAAATTGCGCGGCAGCTATGGTGTTACCGGAAATGATCAGATAGGCGATTACCAATACCTTGATAACTACAGCTCGGCCCTTGCCTATCAAGGCCAGGTGAGTTACACCCCATCCCGCTTGTTCAATGCGGATTATAGCTGGGAGATTACCAAAAAACTGGAGGGAGCCATTGAGTTAGGTGCCCTCTCTAACAGGGTCAACCTGACCGTTGCCTATTTCAGGGACAGGAGCGGTAACCAGCTGGTTAGCTATACCTTGCCCGGGCAAACCGGTTTTACCAGTATACTGGCCAATTTTCCTGCCCTGGTGCAAAATTCCGGTTGGGAATATACCCTGGCAACTACTAATATCCACGCAGCTAAATTTACATGGAGCACATCTGCCAACCTTACCGTTCTGGAAAACAAATTACTGGCTTTTCCAAACCTGGCTACATCAAGCTATGCCAGCAGCTTAGTTATTGGCCAGCCTACAACTATCCAAAAGTATCTTGTTGCACAAGGGGTTAATCCAACAACCGGCCTTTATCAGTTTAACGGCACATCCATTCCAACAAACGAAACCAGCGTTACCAACACCACGCCTAAATTTTATGGGGGTATAACCAATAGCTTTACTTATGGTAACTTTGATCTGAGTTTTTTATTCCAGTTTGTTAAACAAAACGGAGTTAGCGAATTTGGTGCATTTCCATACGCACCGGGCGTTTTAACAACAGGTGCTTTATCAAACCAACCCGCATCTGTGCTTGCAAGGTGGCAAGCTCCAGGGGATGTTACAAGCATACAAAAATTTACCACGTCAAATACGGCATACACTTATTTAGCATACTCCGATGCTTCTGTTACCGACGCCTCATTTATCAGGCTCAAGAATATTGCATTTGATTACCGGTTACCTGCAAATTTAATGCATAGAATCAAACTCAACTCGTGTAAAGTTTTTATACAGGGCCAAAACCTGCTAACCATTACCCGATACAAAGGGCTCGACCCCGAAACCGCAACCTTTAACGGGCAAGGCTTTTCGGCGGGCCTGGTATTGCCTACTTTAAAAACACTGGTTATTGGTATTCAAACATCTCTATAAAAAGCAGCAATCATGAAATTATTAATTACAAAGCCAATTAGTATAGTTTTAGTGCTAGTTGTTTCCATATTTTGTCTGTCGTCCTGTAAAAAATACCTCACGGTAGATGCCCCTAACAATAAGCTTTCAACGGCTTCTGTATTTGGCGACAGTACCAGCGCCTCGTCGGCCATAGTTGGTATTTACAGCACCGTAGCCGCTTCCAATACTTCGTATCTGGCCTATTTACCACGAACGGCAAGCTTGTGTTCGGATGAATTGAGCAACAATGCCACCAGGACCGGAGATATGGTCGACTTCGGCAACAATACCATTTCGTCCACCAATGCAACTTTAAACAGTATGTGGGTTGGCCTATACTCATCCATCTATCAGGCTAACGCGGTTATAGATGGTGTAACCAACTCTTCCGGTATCACACCCAGCGCAAAAAATACGCTGATCGCCGAGTCCAAATTTATCAGGGCCTTTTGTCTTTTCTACCTGACGAATCTATGGGGAGACGTCCCTTTAACTGTTTCAACAGACTATACGGTTACGGGTTCATTGGGGCGTGCTCCATCAGCCGGTGTTTACGCTCAAATCATCAGCGATTTAACAGCTGCACAAACCTATCTGCCGGTTACCTATCTTACAGCTACCCGGGTGCGGCCCAACAAGTGGACCGCTGCTGCATTACTGGCCCGCGTTTATTTATACCAGCAAAATTGGCAAATGGCCGAAGCTACATCCAATAATATCATCAACTCAGGCTTATATCCGCTTTCGGCCCTGAATGCGACATTTTTAGCAACGAGCCAGGAAACGGTTTGGCAGATATACCCGGCATTCAATGTTTTTTATAATTCTTTTGATGGAAACTCCTATGTGACTTCAAGTGCTTCAGTGATACCGAATTACCTTTTATCGCCAAATTTTTTATCTTCCATAGAAACAGGCGACCAAAGGAACATTAATTGGATAGGCACCCAGGTTGTTGCCGGTGTTACCTATAAGTATCCTTACAAGTATAAAGTCAGAAGAGGGTCAACCCCGCCAACGGAATACAATGTGATATTCAGGTCTGCCGAGCAGTACCTGATCAGAGCTGAAGCAAGAGCGCAACAAGGAACTAATTTAGCAGGTGCGGCCAGTGATATTAATGTGGTAAGAACCCGGGCGGGCCTACCCAATACCACAGCAAGCACCCAATTAACATTGCTGAATGCCGTTTACCAGGAAAGACGGGTTGAGCTTTTTGCCGAATGGGGAACAAGATGGTTCGACTTGAAGCGCACGGGCCAGGCAGATGCCGTATTAAAAATCGTAAAAAACAGTACCTGGAAATCAACCTCCGTTTTATGGCCTATTCCAAGCCCGCAGTTATTGAACAATCCTTACCTGGTACAAAACCCAGGGTATTAAATACACACTACAGCACAGGCATCTTAAACAATGCTTGTGCTGTTTTAAATTATAAAACCATGAAACTGAAATTAATCAGCATGCTAATCATGTTTATTAGCCTGGATAGCTTTGCACAACCGGTAAAGCCCGTTGTAACAGATGATTTATTACCAAATAAAGCCGCTGAGCGACACAAATATTTCCCGATGGCTAACAACGCGTATTTATTTAAAATGAATTTAATACCGCCTGATTCATTTATTAAAATGGTCAATAACTTCAAGGCGTCTTTCAATCCCGAAATCAATTCGGGGCATGATGATCAATTGAAAGAACTTCAGAAAAAAGATATCGATTACTATTGCCGTTACCTGATTTTTTACGATTATATAAATGGGTATGGTATTGACTCCGCAAAACTTGCAGAGTTTGGAAAATTCAGAGCTACTCTTCCTTCCTCCGATAATTATAAGCAGCGTATAGACTCGGCTTATAAAAATGTATATGTGAAAAAACTAACTCCGGAAGAAAGCGCCGGCCTGGAAGAATATGTTTGGGGCAATCCTGATCTGGATGATGCAGAATTATTTAAACGTTCCCTTGCTTACCGTAATTGGCTGAGTGATTACTACATGTTTAAAGTAAGAGGTACCAAATATAAAGCAATACCCGGAAGAGGTGGCTGGCTGGGCAATCCTGCGGGGATGCTCATCGTTGTCAATAACGAGGTTAAAAGCACTTTTATCAGAGAATATTATGCCTCGCGGATGGTGAACTCCATTATTAAACAAGTAAAAGACACAGCTGTGAAAGAAAAAGCATATCACGACTTTATGGCTGTAGTAACCGATCCTTATTATAAAGAGCAGGTTACCGGGATCTATAATAATTATAAAAACATGATCTCGCGGGCGCCCGCGCCTGATTTTACTTATACAGACATCAATGGCAAACAAGTGTCGCTAAAAGATTTGCGTGGGAAATACGTATATATCGATGTATGGGCCACCTGGTGCGCCCCTTGCAAAGCAGGGCTTCCGTTTCTTGCTAAAATTGAAGATGAATACCGGGGAAAGAACATTCAGTTTGTAAGCCTGGATGTGGACAAAATAGCCAATAAGCCTGAATGGGCAAGCTATGTGAAAGAACATAACTTACCGGGCATACAGTTGATGGCCGATAATGATTTTAACTCTGATTTTATCAGGAAGTTCAATGTCAATTCTATTCCTCGGTGCATCCTTATCGATCCGGCCGGGAATATCGTTTCCGGAGATGCCAGCGATCCCACCAGCCCTGAATTGCGAAAACAACTCGATGCCCTGGTAAAATAATATGGGTGATACCAAAGCAAAGTTTAAATGAATTAGGTCAATCCGATAAAAAAAATGAAAAACTATCTTACGTTATTGATGATATGGGCCATGTTTTTCCAGTCGGAAAATAGCCTTGCCCAAACCAATGGTTTAAAAGTGGATACCGCGATCACGCATTATAATTATTTAATAGCTTCAAAGAATCCGGCAGACAGGACCTTGTTAAAGCAGGAGCTTTACCAATTATTAGCATCAGATAATGAGAAGGATTGGGTAACGGCGCATCTGTTTTTTTCAATGATCAAAACCTCAACTGCCGACTCAATTTTGAGCGCCGAGGAAATGAAGTTCCCAACCGGTTTAGCGGTAAGAGACAAACAGGCTAAGGTTATTTACGATGAAACCGACGCGTTAAAGAAAGAAGAACTATATCAAAAATGGATCAAAGATTTTCCTCCTGAGAAATCCAGCATGGATAGAAACCAGTACGACTATGTGCGGACGGCGATATCGGTGGCCTTCGCGAAAGCGGATAATGTTCAAAAAGCGCTGCAATATGCCGGTATGATTGAGGCGGATTGGTACAAGGGCTCTTCGTACGCGGCTACGGCAGACGAATTATTGAAGCATGATCATTCAATAGATGCCCTTGTCTTGTATAAAAAAGCAAGGAATAACGCTTATAAATATTTAACTACCAACCGGCAGGACCGTTATGCCTCTAACGCATCCTGGGGCTTTGCAAGTTATGGCTACTCAATAGCTGAAATATTGTATAAGCAAAAGAAATACGAAGAGGCGTTAACTTATGCCAAACAGGCCCGCGATAGTTCAAAATATGAAATAGGTAATCAAAATCCTTACTATATCAAAACCTTAATGGCATTAGGCAAAAACCAGGAAGCCTTTGACGAAATTGAGGCTGCTATTAAACAGGGCAAAGCAACCGTTGAAATGAGAGAAGCCATTCAAACTTTATACGGAAAGGTAAAAGGAAGTATGGCCGGGTATGATCAATACATGGCATCGGTCAACAAAATTCTGGCAGATAAAAAAAGAGCGGAAATAGCTAAATCAATGATTAACCTGCCGGCGCCAAACTTTACATTGAAAGATGTAGACGGCAACACCGTTTCTCTGGCATCATTAAAAGGGAAGATAGTTGTAGTTGATTTTTGGGCAATTTGGTGTGTCCCTTGCAAGGCATCTATGCCGGCAATGCTTTTGGCGATAAATAAGTATAAAGACGATCCGGATGTGAAGTTTTTATTTATTCACACTTGGGAAAATCATCACCGGAATCAAAAATTTGATGATAGCCCAACTATTACCGCAAAAAAATATGTCGATGATAGTCATTACCCATTCCGGGTTCTCATGGACTTAAAAGATCCGGTAACGGGTAAAAACAATGTAGTGACAAGTTATAAGGTAACTGCCATCCCCACAAAATTTGTAATTGATAAAATGGGAAATATCAGGTTCCGTTTAACCGCTTTAACAGATGGCGATGATGCGGGGGCCGAAGAAGTTTCGGCAATGATCGATTTGACCAAAGGTGCAAAGTGAATACATTCACCACGCTAAACGGAGTTGAATTGATACCTTAGCCTCAAATAAAAAGGCCTGTTTCTTGATGAGAAAACAGGCCTTTTTATTGATTGTCTGTGGAATGTTGCATAGCTCGGCCATGCATCATATCAAGACTTTGGCTTAAATAAACACGATGGTTTGTTGATGAATTGCAAAGGCGAATTTTTGAGCTCGTTTAAAAACAAATTTTTGAATTAATGACAAGTTAACTTAAGAAGCCTAATTTCGCTGATGTGGATAATTTATCTGATTTAAGCCTGCTTGATTTAATGCAACATGATGATGAGCAGGCATTTGCGGTGGTTGTGCATCGCTATAGAAAACAATTATACCGCCAGATTTATAAAAGGTTAGGCTCAGAGGATGACACGAAAGACCTGCTCCAGGAAATTTATTTATCGCTTTGGAATAACCGCTCCACCCTTGTAATTAAAGATTCCCTGCTGCCTTATTTATCAAGAGCCGCACATTATACCATAGTAGATCAATATCTTTTCCGCAAAAAAAGAACAGCTCTTGAAGTATCACTGGCCCTGATGGATGAACCTGCTTATTCGCCTGTGGAGGATATCATTATGGCAGATGATCTCAAGAAGGAGTTTGAACGTGAGTTGGAGAAAATGCCTCTGACCGTACAACATGTTTTCCGGCTCAGCAGAAACGAAGGCCTTTCTGTCAAAGAGATTGCCGTTACACTCAACCTTTCGGAGCAAACCGTAAAAAATTACATATCAGCCGCCCTCCAGGCCCTTCGCGTCTATCTTGTTAAAGATAATCTTGCCTTTGTACTTGCCCTGGCATCTGCTTGTTTATTTAAGGAGATGAAGTAAGTTACTGGAAATTTGAGTCTTGAGCCCTGAGTCCGGAGCCGGGAGGTATGCTGGATTGGAGATGAATGACTTTTGACTTAGGCACAACCAGCATTTTATCGTTAACACGGCGGGCGGCGATAGTCATAATTCCTCAACTTATCCTGTTCATATTTACTTAACAATTAGATAGCTATTATTTAATGGTACCTGTAGCCATTTTTAAGGATTATACAGGTGAATGGCATTACAAGACGATACACTAAAGCAACTGGCTGAGAAATACAAAGCCGGTTTATGTACGGCCGATGAGATTGAACAGATCAGGGCATGGTACGATGATTTTGAAGCGAACGGATACCCCTTGCCTCCGGCGGATGAAATAGACAGGGCATCCATGGAAGCTGCCGCTAAAGTTATCCGGTTGGTAGCCGAGCAACAAAGTAGCAGGGCGGCTGCGGTGGGGCCGGTGGATGAGGAGGCGTTGAACACGCCGGTCCGCAAAATCAATAGTCAGGTTATGCGTTATGCCGCTGCGGCAGCTGTTTTAATTTTCTCTGCCATTGGCACTTACTTTTATCTCAAACCGGCACAACAACAACATGTGCTATCTCAAGCCGCAAAGAAAGATTTTACGCCCGGCGGAAATAAGGCCGTACTTACCCTGAGTAACGGCACTACAATCGTTCTAAACAATGCGCGTAACGGTAACCTTGCACAGCAGGGCTTTACGGCGGTACATAAAAAAAGCAACGGTTTGCTTGCCTACCAGGTTAACCCAGGCGACCATCAAGCCGGAGTGGTTGCCCCCAGTGGTTTTAACACCATTACTACACCGCGGGGTGGGCAGTACCAGGTAATTCTGCCCGATGGTACCAAGGTATGGCTCAACTCAGTATCTTCCATACGCTTCCCGGTTGCCTTCAACGGTAACAGCCGCCAGGTGGAAACAACAGGAGAAGTTTATTTTGAAGTAGCTAAAGATAAGCAAAAGCCGTTTATGGTGAGCTCGGGAGGGCAAATGGTAACGGTTTTAGGTACACATTTTAATATTATGGCTTATGCCGACGAGTATCATATCGTTACCACACTGCTGGAGGGCTCGGTTAAAATTAGCAAAGGCAACCTAAGCAGAATAATAAAACCGGGAGAACAAGCCTTGGTTGACGAAGGCATTACTGTAAGCGATGCGGACACCAACGACGCCGTAGCCTGGAAAAACGGTGTTACATCGTTCAACGAGGCCGATATTAAAACCATTATGCGCAAAGTTTCCCGTTGGTATGATGTGGATGTGGAATACCAGGGCCCGGTGTCTAACCGCTTGTTTACAGGTGCCATATCACGCCAGTCAAACCTCTCCGGCCTGTTAAAAATATTAGCGCTCAACCATATTCAGTTTTCCATGGATGGGAATAAACTGATTGTGAAATAATAAATAATTAACAAAAATGCTAAACACCTAATTAATTAACATGAAAAAGTAAACCACCTATTGAAAGGTAAGCCCATAAAAAAGCCGGAAGTGGTACGAACACTGCCGGCGTATGCTGGGTAAAACCTTCCCGATCAGATCGGGATAAAAAAAATCTTGTGACAGAAATTTACACATTAAACCCAAACACATCAAAAGTATGAAATTTTATACGCTTCCCGTTCTTCGGCGTGTCAATCGAAGACAATTAATTAAAACGATCCTGGTTATGAAAATCACTGTGTTTTTAATAGCTATTATGTGCCTGCGGGTATCGGCTGCTACTTATGCGCAAAACATCAGTATTTCCGAAAAAAATGCGCCTATTGAGAAAGTGATCGGCCAGATCAAAAAACAAAGTAATTACGTATTCTGGTACGAAAGCAAATTGTTAAAGCATGCGTTGCCTGTAAGCATTAACCTGCAAAATGGAACCATTCAGCAGGCCCTGGACATATTGGTCAAAGATCAGGCGCTGGTTTACAATATTGTTGATAATACAGTAGTCATCAACGAAAAAACAACGCCTTCAGGCCAGCCGCAGTTAACGTTAAATATAGAGGGAAAAGTAACCGATGATAAAGGCATGCCGTTGCCTGGCGTAAGCATTTTAATTAAGGGCACCCAAAAAGGAACCGTAACCGATAAAAATGGCAATTACAAATTAGCCGTTGAACGCGACCAGGTGCTTGTTTTTTCGTTTATCGGTTTTAAACGGAAAGAGGTTGTAGTTACCGGGCAGCAGGAAATCAATATCGCGCTCGAGGTAGGGCAATCACAATTGAATGATGTGGTCGTGATCGGCTACGGCAATCAATCGCGCGAAAAACTAACCAGTTCGATATCTAAAGTAAAGTCTGCAGACCTTAGTCGTTATTCGGGTGCCAGTTTTGCGCAGCAACTTGCCGGTAAAGCGGCGGGTGTTGTCATCAACGATGGCTCCGCTCAACCAGGTACAGATCCGCAGATCGTTATCCGCGGTATTGGTACCTTAACTGCCGGCCGCTCGCCTTTGGTAGTGGTTGATGGTTTTCCTATGTCTGAAGGGAGTAGTTTTAATTCGATCAATCCGCAGGATATCGAATCGATAGACGTACTGAAGGATGCCGCCGCAGGTGCCATCTATGGTTCGAGGGCGGCCAATGGCGTTATCCTGATCACCACTAAAAAAGGTAGTGCCGATAAAGTAAAAGTATCTTTAGATGTTTATTCGGGTTTCCAGGAAAGACATGATAACCTCAGGTACGTAGACGCTTACCAGGCTGCCGTATATTTTACCGAGGCCCGCGATAATGCTTATCTTTCTGAAGATCCTACCCACCGCAGCATTACTGATGACAGGGCTACCAGGGTATCCAAAGGTGCCAGCTTACGTGATTTGAGGTTAAATTATCTGCAACCTTACCTGGATAATCAACCCGGTTTAACCAATACCAACTGGCTCAATGAAGTTTTCCGTAAAGCGCAACTGAGCAGTTACAATTTTTCGGTATCTGGCGGAGCAGGGAAAACCACTTATTACATTTCGGCCAATTACTTTAAACAGGATGGTATCGTGATCAATAATGGTTTGGAAAGATTCAGCGGTACGGTTAAGATAGAATCCAAATTGTCTAAAATGTTCACCTATGGTATCTCCATTAATCCTTCGTATACCAAAGACAAATATTTTAACAATAACAGTAATAACTCCAATGATGTGGTAAGTGATATAACCATCAGCTATCCATTCTTCACGGCATACAACGCCGACGGCTCTCCAACGGTTAGCCAGCAAATCAAAGCCAACACACCCGAAGACGGCGCACTTGCCGAAAACCCGGTTGCCCTGGCGCTGCTGGTTAAGAACAACAGGAATGATTTCCGCACTTTTGGCAATACCTATTTAACTTTTGAACCTTTACCCGGATTGAAAATCAAAACGTTAGCAGGTGCCGATGTACGGACTAACTTTTACGATGTATACAGCCCCTCAACGGTAGGCGGCTACAGGCAGTCGGCCCCTAAGCCTGCTGTGGCTACTGAAACTGATGGTAATATATACAATTACATCAGCGAAAACACCATCAACTATTCCCAAAGTATAGGCCGTCACAACTTTGATGTATTGGCGGGGTATACTTTTCAATCAGAAACCGCATCATCAACCACCATTAACGGTTCGGGCATACCGGATGATAATATCACTAATATTGCAGGTGCAAGTGCCTTCACCGCATCTACCGACCGGTATACCTGGGCTCAGATATCGTACCTGGCACGTATACAGTACAGTTACCTGGATAAGTATTTACTCTCCGGTACATTGCGTCGCGATGGGTCATCCCGTTTTGGCGATAATAACAAATGGGGCAATTTTCCGTCCGTTACGGCGGGATATGTGATTAGTAAAGAATCATTTTTCCCTCAGAATAATATTGTAACCTTTGCTAAACTACGTGCAAGCTGGGGCGCGGCAGGTAATAACCAGGTTGGTAACTACAGTGCTAAAGCGCTGGTTGGCTCAACATCTGTTAATCCTAATAACGTAAATAATTATAATTACAACTATGTTTTTGGCAGCACCCTTGCATCTGGCTTTGCTGCAACTACTACAGCCAACAATAACCTGACCTGGGAAACCAAGACCTCGACAGACCTGGGTATTGATATAGGCCTATTTCAGAACATTAACATAGCTGCCGATTACTATAACTCAACTACAAAAAACCTGTTGCTTGATGTACCTATTCCGGAGCAGTCGGGCTTTGTGTCATCCATCCAAAATATCGGGAAGGTGAGTAACGAAGGTTTTGAGCTTGAGTTAACAGGCAATAATTTAAAAGCCGGTGCATTTGTGTTTGGCTTTAATGGCAATATAGCTACCAACCAAAATAAAGTATTGGCGCTGGCACCTGGCCAAACGCAAATTATAAAAGGGGCGGAAAGTAATTTTGTAACCAAGGTAGGTGGTCCTGTTGCCGAGTATTATGGTTATAACATTACCGGAGTATACAAAGACCAGAACTCGATCAATGCCACCCCACACCTGGCCGGTACACTGGTAGGTGATTATATGGTGGAGGATGTGAACCATGACGGTGTTATTGACAGCCGCGACCAAAAAGGTTTCGGAACCTATAACCCCAAATTTACCTATGGCTTTGGCGGTAGCGTAAACTATAAAAGGTTTGAACTGAATGTATCTTTCAACGGTGTAGCCGGACGGAAGATCTTTGATCGCGGTTTAGCCACATTAGATGATTCGGGCGAGGGCTTTTCTATGCCAAGCCAGTATTATTTTGATAACCGTTATAATCCTGTCAGCAATCCTAACGGTACTTATGCCGCGCCAAATCTGGGTAACCTGTCGGCGGCGCGCAGGCTAACCAAATCAGCAAGTTTTTCTTATGATGATGCCAGCTATTTAAGGTTGCGTAACGTTCAACTGGCCTATAACCTGCCTGATGCCTGGACATCAAAAATAAAAGTAAGCCATATCCGCTTATATACTACGGCAAATAATTTATTCACCTGGACAAAATACAGGGGCTATAACCCCGATGCCACCAGCAGCAACGTGCTCACTAACGGGCTTGCCAATACCAACTACCCCGTTGCACGCTCATTCATATTTGGTGCAAATGTTACATTCTAAGCAATCGCAAACATGAAAAAGAAATTTATCATCATCATCGCATTAATTTGTGTTAGTGCGGCATCATGCAAAAAAGAACTCTATCAAAATCCTTCTACTTCAAAAGATATCAGCAAGTTTCTGACTAATCAAACCGAAATGGAAGAATATGTTAATGCTGTTTATGGTAATCTTCAGTCCACCGGCTTGTATGGTTTATATCTGCCCGCCTTTGCCGAAATACCATCAGACAACACTTATGATCAGGTGCCATCAAATGACAACGGAAATTACGGTCAGCTTGATCAGTTTGCCATTATCCCCTCGAATGATATTGTTGAAACTACCTGGAGAGATTCATACCAGGCTATTCAAAAAGCCAATGTGGTTTTAAACCGGATAGATGCCATTGCCTACTCCACCGCGGCTTTAAAACAATCGCGTAAAGGAGAAATGCTGTTCATCCGGGCGCTGATGTATTTTAACATCGTGAGGTTATATGGTGATGTACCGTTAGTTACCACCGAGACCACCGACCCTAACCAGGCCTTTGGCCAGGGCCGCCTGGCAACCGCCAAGATTTACGATCAAATTAAAACCGACTTAACAGCCGCTATCGGCTTTCTGCCCGATGCGCCATCGCAGCCGGGCAGGGTGATCAAAACCGCAGCCGAAGCTTTATTAGGAAAAGTTTATCTGACGTTAAAAGATTATACCAATGCCGAAACACAATTGCTAACGGTAGTCAATTCAGGCAGGCATGCGTTGCTGCCAAAAGTACAGGATGTGTTTGCGGTAAGTAATGAAAACAATAAGGAGATCATCTTCTCTGTTCAGTTTACTTCCGGCGTTAACGGAAACTCCGAGGGAAGTGCTATGTACCAGCAATTTAGCCCTTCTGCTACTGTAAGCGGAGCTAAAGGCCATAATTTGCCAACCTTAAGTTTGTATAACCTGTATGCTGTCGGCGATTTGCGTAAAGGTGTTTATGTTACTTTAGCACCCACAGGCGCCCCGTTTGATAATAAGCTAAGTGCCCCTCCAAGTACAGTAATAACCGATGGACCGAGCGACTATGTGGTACTGCGCTATGCGGATGTAATACTGATGCTGGCCGAAGTTGAAAATGAATTGGGTAATTCAACCTCGTCAGCAGGTTATTTAAACATGATCAGGAACAGGGCGGGCTTAGCCAATACCGCAGCTACCGGTACTGTTGATCTGCGCGATGCTATTTCGTTAGAGCGGAGGCTTGAACTGATTGGCGAGGGTAGCCGTTGGTTTGACCTGCTCCGTACCGGAACCGCTGTAGGCATCATGAATCAGTGGTTTAAAGACAATAATATTTTGATCTCGATTGACCAGCATAACCTGCTAATGCCCGTTCCTCAATCACAGGTCAATACCGATCCTGCCATTAAGCAAAATCCGGGCTATTGATTTTATATGCGGGTTATCCTCTGATGGATAACCCGCTTTATTAAGAAAAAATAGAAACCTGACAGGTTTTTTGTATTCCGGATTTTCGGATCGTCAAACCAATCAACAGCTATATCTTCAATTCAGATGATGAAAATAAAATTTCACCAGATCATATCAATCCTCATGCCTTTGGTAATCGGGTTGATTTTTGGATCTGCTGCGGCCGTGGCTCAATCTGCTCAAGCTGTAATGGTTGCCCAAATTAGTAACCGGCCCGTTAATGCTTCATACATAAGCAACCGCTCTCCTTTGTCGCATATTTATTTTATTAAATTGCCTACGGGCAGTATCAAGGCAGGTGGCTGGTTAAAAAAAACACTTGAACTACAGCGCGACGGCCTTACCGGCAACCTGGGCGAAATTAGTATCTGGCTCTCAAAAACCAATAACGCTTGGTTAAACAAACAAGGAAAAGGCGAATATGGCTGGGAAGAGTTACCGTACTGGCTTAAAGGGTATGCAGATATAGGCTACATGCTGGGTGATCAAAAAATGATTGCCGAATCGAAATTTTGGATTGACGCTGTTCTGAATAATCAGCGCGACAACGGAGATTTTGGCCCCGACCGGAAAAAAAACGGGAACCGCGACTTATGGACCAATATGCCCATGTTATGGTGCCTGCAATCATACTATGAGTATTGCGGCGATGCCAGGGTGATCCCTTTCATGACCAGGTATTTTAAGTATGAATTAGCTGTACCCGACGATCAGTTTTTAAAAGATTACTGGGAAAAGAGCAGGGGCGGCGATAACCTGAGTAGTGTATACTGGCTTTACAACCGTACCGGAGATGCGTTTTTGCTTAACCTGGCCGCTAAAATAGACAGAAATACAGCCGATTGGCGGCAGGCCGGTAATCTGCCCAACTGGCACAACGTTAACGTGGCGCAGGGTTTCAGGGAACCGGCGGCATTTTACCAGCAGAGCCATGTTGCAAAAGACCTTGAAGCAACTTATCATGATTTTAATTTAATCAGAAGCCTTTATGGCCAAATGCCAGGTGGCATGTTTGCTGCTGATGAAAATGCCCGCCAGGGTTATAACGACCCGAGACAGGCTGTTGAAACCTGCGGTATGGTTGAGCAAATGACATCAGACCAAATGCTGCTGGGGATTACAGGAGATAGGTTTTGGGCCGAAAATTGTGAAGATGTGGCTTTCAATACGTTTCCTGCGGCTTTTATGCCCGACTACAAATCATTGCGGTATTTAACCGCCGCAAACATGGTAGTGAGCGATGGCAAAAATCATAACCCGGGTATTGATAACAGCGGTCCGTTTTTAATGATGAACCCTTTTAGTAGTCGTTGCTGCCAGCATAATCATGCGGCGGGCTGGGTTTACTATGCCGAAAATAGCTGGATGGCAACCCCCGATAACGGAATTGCTGCATTGCTATACACTGAAGGGCAGGTTAGTGCTAAAGTTGGTGATGGTACGGCCGTACAAATAACGGAAACTACCCGCTATCCTTTTACGGACCAGGTAAACTTTGTGGTGAAAACACCAAAGCCGGTAAATTTTCCTTTGTATCTGCGTGTTCCCGCCTGGTGCAAAACTGCCTCAGTACGAGTTAATGGGCTTGTTGTAAAAGTTGACACAGCCACCGGCGATTACATTAAAATTAGTAATTTATGGAAAAACGGCGATCAAATCACCCTCCATTTGCCTATGCAATTAACAGTAAGGCAGTGGGCAAATAATAAAAACAGCGTTAGCATCAATTATGGGCCGCTAACCTATTCTTTAAAAATTGAGGAGCAGTATCTTAAAAAAGAAAGCACCGCTACCGCTACGGGCGACTCGCGCTGGCAAGCAGGCGCTAACCCCGAAAAGTGGCCCTCGTACGAAATTCATCCGGCATCCGCCTGGAACTATGGCCTCATTTTAGATAAGGCACACCTGGAAAACTCTGTTGAAGTGATCAAAAGGGCATGGCCAAAAGATGATAATCCCTTCACCAACTTCAACGCGCCAATTGAGTTAAAAGTTAAAGGCAAAAAAATTCTCGCATGGACCATTGATCAATATGGTCTGTGCGGATTATTGCCCCCGAGCCCCGTAAAAACAGACGAAGTTGTTAGCCAATTAACCCTGGTGCCTATGGGAGGTGCCAGATTGAGGATTACAGCTTTTCCTGAAATTGAATGAATGAACGATGTGCTCATTCCATCCGGGCTACCCCTGCAATCAGTTTAAATAATAAAGCTATGAAATTGAAAATATTATTGTGCCTGGTATTTACTGTTGTTCATGTTTATGGGCAAAAGCAACCCAAAAACCAGGAGTTGCCGCCCTGGGAGGCTGGTATGCTGGATATCCACTTTATCAATGCAGGGAGGGGCAACGCCAGTTTTATGGTGATGCCAGATGCCACCACCATGCTGATAGATGCGGGAGACATGAACGCCGCTGAATTTGAAAAGGCAAATTTTCCGCTTAAAGTATCACCGGCATTGCCCAATAATTCACTAAGGCCCGGCCAATGGATTGCCGCTTATATTAAACAGGCGATGCCTTTAAACCGGAAACCGGCTATTGACTACGCGCTGATCACCCATTTTCATGGTGATCATTATGGCAATATTGAAAAAGAAAGCCCTTTATCGGCCAGCGGAGCTTATCAGCTATCGGGCTTAACCGATGTTGGCGATCAACTCCCTATCGCAAATTTGCTGGATAGGGGATACCCGGACTATAGCTACCCTGTGGATCTTAAAAAGTACTACAGCAACAATTTAACTTTTATCAATTACCTGGCATTTATCAATTATCAGCAAAAACACCAAGGCTTAAAAGCGGCGGCATTAATGGCAGGCAGCAATCAGCAGATCAAATTATTGTTTGATAAAAGCCGCTACCCGGATTTCTCAGTTCGTAATATCAAATCGAATGGATCAATCTGGTCGGGCCACGAGGATGGAATTTCGACCTGCTTTACTCAGGAGCAAATTCTTGAAAAAGGCAAGTTTAACGAGAATCCTTTAAGCAATGCCATTAAAATAAGCTATGGCCCCTTTACCTATTATGCGGGAGGTGATAATACCGGCTACGAAGGTGATTTTTATCCGGGCAGGAGGGATGTGGAAACACCGATGGCCAAAGCGATAGGTAAAGTAGAAGCCATGACGCTCAATCATCACGGAAACCGCGATGCCAACAACGATGCCTTCATCAAAACCTTATCGCCCAAAATAGTGGTGGAGCAAAGCTGGTGTTCTGACCAGCCGGGGCAGGAACTGGCTTTTCGCTTAACGCAAAAAAATACTTCCGGCGATAGCATCCAGGTTTTTAATACTTATATGCAGCCCGAAACCAGGGCTTATTTGGGCTTTTGGATTGCCAAAACATTTAAAAGCCTGGAAGGGCATGTTTTGATCCGTGTGATGAAGGGCGGCGAAACGTATGAGATATACCTGCTCGATGATCGGAGTACTACCTTAAAAGTAACCAACTTATTTGGTCCCTATACCGTGAACAAACATTAATAAACTTTACAAAATGAATAAACATCAAAATTTAGCTCTTGCATTTTTTCTGATCGCATTTAGCCAGATGACCAATGCCCAATCTTTAACCCGCGCCGATAGCCTGGTTAAACAACTGCATAACCCGGCAGATAAGAAGATTATGGTAACCGCGCACCGCGGCGATTGGCGCAACGCTCCCGAAAACTCGTTAGCCGCTTTTAAAAATGCCATCAAAATGGGCGTTGATATCATTGAGCTTGATCTCGCTCAAACCAAAGACGGTGTAATTGTAATTATGCACGACCAGACTATTGATCGTACCACCAATGGCAAAGGTAAGCCGGGCGATTTTACGCTGAGTGAAATCAAAAGCTTCCGTTTAAAAAATGGCCTGGGCAGGGTTACCGACCATACCATACCCACTTTACAGGAAGTGATGTTATTGGTAAAAGGCAAGGTGTTGATTAACCTGGATAAAAGCTATCCTTATTATAATGAGGCTTACGCGATATTAAAAAACACAGGTACGCTTAAACAGGCGATATTTAAAACGGATGAACGCTATGCAGAGGTGAAAAAAAGGTATCCGTCTATTTTAGATAGCATCACCTTTATGGCCGTAATTGACCTGGATAAACCTGATGCACGACAAATTTTAACCAACTATCAGCAATACATGCACCCGGTAGCTTTCGAACTTAATTTTAAAACCGATACATCGTCGTTGCTGCGCGATAACAAATTTATAAACACAAACGGATCAAGAATATGGATCAATTCGTTGTGGGCAAGCTTAAATGCCGGTCATGACGATGATACCGCCGTAGACAAGGGAAATACCAGGGATAGCTGGGATTGGCTGATTGCTCATGGTGCCACCATGATTCAAACCGACAGGCCCAAAGAGTTGTTATTATACCTGAAGCAAAAGGGCTTACACCGATAGGGCTCGAGGCCATAAATGACAGTAGCTTTCTTATACAATAACAGGCACTCATGGAGTGCCTGTTTGTTTTGTGGGCTTTTCTCCCGAGAACGTATAATAGCTGGTTGATTAATAACTATCCAACAATTGCCATGCTTGGTTTTTGTCTTTATATTTAATATTTTGTCGTTACAAGGCAGCAATTATAGGCTTCTAACCCCGTAAAAGTTAAAATAAGCTTAGTTGTTGTTAAATATGATCAACTTACATGCTGATTAAAGTTTTAATTTGCGGCAATTTAACTGGCAAATGACGAACAATAAAATAACGAATTTGAGATGGCTTTTAGTCATATTGATACTGGTTGGTGCCACTTCTAATGTTATTGCTCAGAAGCCGCCGGTAAAAAAAAGCATTACATCAGATACGGTATTTAACGTTACCATTGATTTAAATAAAATAGCTCAAACTATTGAAAACATTGGAGCCTCGGGTTGCTGGTATTCCGAATGGATAGGGAAATATTGGCCTGCTGCGAAAAAGGAGAAAATAGCCGAATTGTTATTTAGCCGAAGCTTTGATAAGCAGGGTAACCCAGCGGGAATTGGTTTATCAGCATGGCGGTTTAACATTGGCGCCGGTACTTTTGAACAAGGGGATACCAGCGGAATAAAGGATTTTGCAAAACGGACAGAAAGTTTTTTAGATAAGAACGGTACTTATGATTGGAATAAGCAAACAGGCTACCAGTTTTTTTTGAAAAAGGCACATCAATATGGCGTAAATACACTCATCGCGTTTTCAAATTCGCCGCCTGTACAGTTTACTAAAAACGGTTTGGGGTATAAAACCGAACGCGATTTTAAAGCTAATTTAAAAGAAGATTCGTATCAGCATTACGCTCGCTTTTTAGCTAATGTGATGAAACACTTTGATAAGCAGGGGATACATTTTCAATACATCAGTCCGGTTAACGAGCCGCAATGGGATTGGTCAAACAAATACATGCACGGCAGCCAGGAGGGTTCACCCTGGAAAAATGAAGACATTTACAAGATCACCAGGTTGTTAAACAACGAACTGGACAATGCCCATCTGGGTAGTGAAATTTTGTTAACAGAAGCAGGTATGTTAACCTATCTGTACGGCGGGAAAACCGGTGCATCGCACCAGATACAAGATTTTTTTAATGCCAAAAGCCATTTGTACCTGGGGGCATTAAGCCACGTTCCTAAAATAATAGGCGGGCACAGCTATTATACCGAATCAAATGATAGTTCGCTTGTGGCTACACGTAAAAATCTGGCCGATACCGCAGATAAATACCACGTTAAATATTGGCAGTCGGAATATTCAATGCTGGCCGATGGCTATAAAGAAGGAGCACAGGGCAAAGTATCTGCAATGGATTGCGCCCTGTTTTTAGCCAAAATAATCCATACCGACTTAAGTGTGGGCAATGCTACTGCATGGCAGTTTTGGAACGCTTATGAACCCGGCAGCGCCAAATACGATACCCGCTATTACCTCATCGCCCTTAAACCTAAGCCAGATTTTAAGAATGGAGATTTTGTAATTACTAAAAACCTTTGGGCCATAGGTAGTTATAGCCGCTTTGTGCGCCCCGGCATGAAACGGATAATTACCACCGTGAGTAACCACGGAAACCACGGTAAACTAATGCTAACATCGTACATTGACGATAAGGGCGGGCTGGTTATCGTTGGTATTAATTACGGTATGGCCGATGCACCAATTAACCTGGCTATAAAAAATCCAAAAAGAGCGTATCAAACGCTGTCGCGGTATCTTACAGCAGGTGCGGATGGTTTGGATATGAAAACATCTGGCATACAACCTTATCATAAACAAATTACGCTGCCGGCCAGGTCAATTTCAACCATCGTTATCAATTAAGTTTTAGATCAATAAGCGGCCATCTTTTATAGATGCTCTATTTACCCGGTTAACATCATGAAATTTAAGTTTGAAATGGGTATGACATTAAAGCTGAATTGTTAAATTTGATGTCTCTTAATATATAAACCCTGATAAATCTGTTTAAATTTTTTCGTGAAATGCGGCTAAAATCCTGGTTAAAATACTTCGGGTTAATTGTTTTCATTTTATCGGTTAAACCGTCGTGGGCCTTTCAGCAAATCAAATACATTGGTATTGAGCAGGGGCTTTCCAACAATTCGGTTAATTGCATTTTTAAAGATCACTACGGCTTTATGTGGATAGGTACCAATAGCGGTTTAAACCGTTATGATGGTAATAAATTTAAAGTATATAAAAATACCTGGGGTAACCCGGCATCGTTAAGTTGTAACTACATATCCTGCCTTACAGGCTTGGGTAATCATATACTGGTTGGCACTCAAAAGGATTTGATTTATTATGATTACGCCGACTCTAAATTCCAACCTGTTTATTATCAGCCTTCGTTAGGCGGCAAACTTCAAAAAGTACGTTCGGCAGTTTACAGCCTGTTTACCGATAAAAACGGGAAAACGTATGCTGCAACAGAAAGCTTAGGTTTGCTTGTTTTTGATAAGCATAGCAACCAAAGCAGGCAGGTAGCATTTGGCGGCAAAGGCAAACCTTATACGGTAAGTGCACTCAACATGGGTGATGATGGTGGAAATTTATGGTTGTTTATTAAGGACGTAGGTTTATGCCTTTATCATGCTGATACAAAAAAAATTGGCGTGGTAAACAATAACATTAAGCTGGCCAGTTGTTTATTGGCAGACAAAAAAAACAATATTTGGATAGGCACCGAAAACGGGCTATACCTTTACCATATAACTACAGGCATGCTCGACAGATTTGCAGTTGCCGGTGGGAATTTTACCAGTGAAAACATTGTAGACCTGAAGCTTGATCCGGATAATAAACTGTGGATAGCAACCAATGGCGGCGGTATAAATATATTTGATATCCAAAGCAAAAAATTATCGTACATCGTTCCCGGGGAAGAGAAAGCATCATTAAAGAGCGGGGCTATAAGCGTTATTTATGAGGACGACCAGCAACGTAAGTGGATAGGCACCCTTCGCGGAGGTATCAATGTTATTGAAGCAAAAGATAAACCCTTCAGTTTATTTACCCACGATCGTTTTAATAAAAACAGCGTGATCAACAATTTCATCCTCTCTTTTTGTGAGGATGAGGCCAATAATATATGGATAGGTACAGATGGTAGCGGGTTAAGCTACTGGGATGTTAAGAGCAATACCTATACAAGCTATTCGCATAGCCATTCTGCTGGCTCGTTAATCAGCAATTTTGTGGTGAGTATAGTTAAAGATTATACAAACCGGATATGGGTGGCTACTTTCAGCGGCGGCATTGATGCCTTTGATAAAGCCACAAAAACATTCAAACATTATACCTGCTATAATACGGTTGGTAAAAAAGAAGATAAAAACCTGTGGAAACTTTTTGAGGACGGCCAACATAACCTTTGGGCCGGCGCAACCAGGGGCGGCGCATTGTACTTATATAATCGCAAAAACGATCAATTTGAATTGTTTGATCATAACCTGGCTAACATCCACACGCTTTATGAAGACCGGAGCGGCAACCTCTGGGGCGGCGATTATAACAGGCTCATTAAAATAGATCGGGTAAACAAGCATCATCGTTTTTATACTATTGATAATGCCATACGTGCTATAACGCAAGGAGACGGTAACAACCTTTGGATTGGTACCGATGGTGCAGGTTTACTATTGTTTAATATGCTTTCGGGCACCTATACCAGGTATATGCAAGCCGATGGTTTGCCCGATAATTCGGTTTTGAATATTTTGGTTGATCGAACGGGCAATTTATGGTGCAGTACTTATAATGGTTTAAGCTGTTTTAATCCTAAAGCCAGGGTTTTTAAAAATTACGATGTATCGGATGGCTTGCAGAGTAAACAATTTAACTATAACGCGGCTTTAAAACTTAAAAGCGGCAAAATGCTTTTTGGCGGGATAAGCGGGTTTAATTTATTTGATCCGGATAGCATAGAAGCAGACATCCGGCGTTCACCAATCAGGCTTACGGGCTTACATATCAATAATACCGTTTTTGATCAAAGTTCTGAGTATACCGATAACCAGCCGTTGGTATCGCTAAAAAGTATCACCGTGCCGTATAGCCAGGCAACAATCGCTATTGATTACACTGCATTAGAGTATTCGTACCCGGATAAAATAAATTACGCCTATTATCTTGAAGGATGGGACCATGGCTGGAATTATGTTGGCCAGTTAAAATCAGCCTATTACACGCGTTTAAACGAGGGTACGTACACCCTGCACATCAAAGCAACCGATACTGGTGGCGCCTGGCTGCCCAACCAGCAGCTTAACATTATAATTACGGTACTGCCGCCGTGGCAACGTACCTGGTGGGCTTATTTAATTTATATCAGCATTACGGCAACTATTATTTATTGTTTCTGGCTTTACCGCAGTAGGCAAACAAAACTTAAATACGAGGTTGAAATTGCCAACCTTAAAGTGGAGCGCGAAAAAGAACTTAACGAAAAAAAGCTTTCGTTTTTTACCAATGTATCGCACGAGTTCAGGACACCTTTGACGCTCATCATTAATCCCATTAAGGACCTGTTGAATAAAAACGACTCCAATAAGGATGAATTGAACCTGATTTACCGTAATGCAAAGCGTTTACTCGGTCTGGTTGATCATTTGTTGTTGTTTAGAAAGGCTGAAAGCGAAAACAACCTGATGAAGGTATCCAAACTAAATTTTGTTAGCCTTTGCAACGAGGTTTTTATGTGTTTCACACAACAGGTTAAAGTGAAGAATTTAAAATATCAACTGCACACCACTCATGATGATATAGAAATATATGTTGACCGCGAGAAGATAGAAATAGTGCTCTTCAACCTAATATCAAATGCTATTAAGTTTACACCGGATGGAGGCTACATCCATTTAGCTATTAAGGAAGATGAACGATTTGTTTATTTTGAAATAGCTGACAGCGGGGTTGGTATAACCGAGGATATTGGTGAGAAGCTATTTGATAAATTTTACCAGGTAAAGGATGCAAACTCATTGAAAACTGGTTTTGGCATAGGTTTATACCTGGTAAAAACATTTATCGAGGATCATAAGGGGACTATCGCTTACAAGAGCTTAGTGGGTAGTGGTACAACGTTTGTTTTGTCGTTGCCAAAAGGTAAGGAGCATTTAACCGGGTACACTATACAAGAGTTGGCCGGCGAAAGTCATTCATACGCAGATGAATTAATAGATTACGATAATCAACAAGGTGATTCGAATTTGCCTGTAGTTAACGATCTTCCGTTGCTGATCTCGGACAAACAATCGGTTTTAATAATCGATGACAACCAGGAGATCAGAAATTATATCAGGAAAATATTTGCTGTAGACTATATGGTTTATGATGCCGGTAGTGGAGAGGAAGGGCTAGCGATTATAAAAAAATATTTGCCTGATGTCATTATAAGCGATATTGTTATGCCGGGACTTAGTGGGCTTGAACTATGCAAAATTTTAAAAAAGGATTCTGCCTTAAGCCATATCCCCATCATCCTGCTTACCGGCGAATCGGCGGCGGGCGTCCGTTTACAAGGAATTGAAGAAGGTGCTATTGATTATGTCAATAAGCCCTTTGATAAGGATTTGCTGGTTGCAAGGGTAAAGGGCATCATCAAAAACAAATCAGAACTAAAAAATTATTTTTACAGCGAGATCACTTCCAAGGGCAGCAGCCGTAGTATTTCAGAAGAACATAAGGATTTTCTTTACAGGTTCATAGAAATTATTGAAAATTCAATTATGGGCGCTGATCTGGATATAACTATGATTGCCGGTAAAATGGGAATGAGCCACTCCACCTTGTATAAAAAAGTAAAATTGGCTACAGGGCAATCGCTAACTGGTTTTATCCGTTTTGTACGTTTGCGCAAGGCTGCTGAGTTAATGATCAAAACTAACTGTAATGTTAATGAAGCCGCATTCAGAGTAGGGTTCAACGATATCAAATATTTCAGGGAACACTTTCAAAAGCAATTTAGCTTAAACCCTTCTGATTTTATAAAGCGCCACAGGCCTGCTTTTCAAAATTCATATAACCTCAACAATTAGAAATTTAATTAACCAGGGTACCGGTTAATTAAATTTACCCCCTAAGTTTACTAAATACCCCCCACGATTGTGTAGGAAATCTCATTACTTAGCTTTCACAATTATAAATACATAGCCTGTATTAGTTTTATTCATCACTTAAATTTAACGCATGAGGAGAAAATTTACTGCTTCAACTTTTACTATTCCTAAACCTTTTTACTTAAGGTTTAAAAACTAATTCCCCTAATAAAATTTAACCAAAAATCATGAGAAGAAAGTTTACTTATTTCAGTGTTTTTACGTTTATGCTAAACGTATTGCTCTGCGCAAACCTGCACGTATTTGCTCAGAAAACTGCCTATGTGTTAAAAGGCAGAGTAATTGATGCAAAAGGAAATCCCCTGCCTGGTGCTTCAATCAAGGTAGGAACTTCAACAATGGGTACTTTGGCCGATGCTAACGGTAACTTTACCTTAAACTTAACAGAACCCGTTAAGCTTAAGGTATCATTTGTCAGCTTTGTTACACGGGTTGTCGATGTCAGTAGCGCTAATAAGGTTATTGATATCACATTAAGCGAAGATGCTCATCAATTGAGCGATGTGGTTGTGGTTGGTTATGGTACTCAAAAACGATCAGACGTGGTTGGTTCTGTTACTTCGGTGCCAAAATCCAGGCTATCGGGATTACCGGCTACAAACGTATTACAATCACTGGAAGGTGCCGTGGCCGGGGTAAGCATTACAGTGCCATCAGGAATCCCGGGTACGCAACCTTCAACCCAATTACGGGGCCAAAATTCCATCAACGCGTCTTCTGATCCTTATGTTGTGGTAGACGGTATTCCGTTGAGTAAAACCGGCGGCTCTTTAAATGATATTAATCCGAATGATATTGCTTCTATTGAAATTTTAAAAGATCCATCGGCGGTTGCTATTTACGGTACAAACGGCTCCAATGGTGTAATTCTGGTTACAACAAAGCGCGGCAGTACAGGTAAGCCAGTTGTTCGTTACAGTGGGAGTGTAGGTTTGGATAATATCGCTCATTTACTAACGCCGCGCACCGGGCCCGAATATTACCAGAAATACCAGGATTATTTATCACAAAATAAGCTCACTAATACTTATCCTGTGCCTAACCTGAGCGAAGTGGCTGCTTACAACGCAGGTACAACTACCGACTGGATGAAAGAAATTACCCAGCAGGGCATATATCAGGATCATAATGTAAGTATTTCGGGAGGTTCGCCAGATGTTAAATATTATATATCAGGTGATTATCTTAGTGAAAAAGGTGATATAAAGGGTTACCAATATCAAAGAGTGAGCATTCGTTCCAATCTTGATATTAATGTTACTGATTATTTAACCCTGGGCACAAATATTTACTATGCCAACAATAACTATGATGGAGGCCGTGCTAATTTGCAAATGGCCAGCAATATGAGCCCTTATGGTGTTGAATATAATGCGGATGGTAGTTACAAGATTTATCCGATGGATCCGGAACAACTTTATACCAATCCACTACTGGGCTTAACAACAACTGCTATAAGGCGCAGTGTTAACGTGAGCGGTAATGGTTTTGCCGATTTGAAACTGGATGCGATACTAAAAGGACTAAAATATCGACTCAATGTAGGATACAACTTTGTACCTGGCAGAACCGATAACTACACTGGTCGGCTGGCCAATAATCTGGTTGGTAGCGGTAGCGCCAACAATACAGAATATAATACCTATACACTTGAAAATCTGTTATTGTATAATCGTGATTTCGGTAAGCATCATATTGATTTTACCGGATTATACAGTCAGCAGGAGAGTAATTATTTATCCTCAGGCGCCTCAGCAAGCGGGTTTGTAAATGATGAACTAACGTTCTACAATTTATCCGCCGGCACAACGCCGTCAGTAACCAGCTATGCCAGCCGTTCAGCACGCCGTTCGCAAATGGGCCGGATCAACTATTCTTTTGATAGCCGTTATCTATTGAACTTTACAGTCCGCCGGGATGGTTCTTCTGTATTCGGTGCTAATACCAATAAGTATGGCTGGTTTCCTGTTGGCGGCATTGGTTGGAACGTTAGCAACGAAAAATTTATGCAAAACGTAACCACCATTAATAGCCTGAAATTACGTGCCTCCTATGGCCGTACTGGTAACGAGGCTATTAATCCTTATGCTACTACTACTACAGATGGAACAGTGCGTTATCCTTTTGAAGGCGCCGTTTATACAGGTGTGCTTGCCGGCACAACTTTAGGTAATGCCAACTTGCATTGGGAAACTAAAACAGGTTTAAATATAGGTACCGATTTCGCTGTGTTAAAAAACCGGATCACAGGTACTATTGATTACTATAATACCACAACGAGCGATTTGCTGTTATATCGCAGTTTGCCGGCAATATCTGGTTACAATAATGTGCTTTATAATATCGGTAAAGTTGGCAATAAAGGTATTGAAGTAACATTGAACACCCGCAATGTGGATTCAAAGGATTTTCGTTGGGAATCGACTATTGTGTTTGCACAAAACAAAAATGCTATTAAAGATTTGTATGGCGACCAGAAAAGCGATTTGGGAAACCGCTGGTTCATCGGATCCCCAATCAGTGTTATATATGATTACAAAAAAGTGGGTATCTGGCAAACCGGTGAAGATGTTTCTAAACAAGATCCTACAGCCAAACCCGGTGATATAAAATTTGCAGATACAAACGGAGATGGAAAAATCACTGAAGACGATAAAGTTATCCTTGGCCAAACTGCGCCGAAATGGACAGGCGGATTCACCAACACATTTCATTATAAAAATTTAAGCCTGAGTGTATTTATACAGACAGCTCAAGGGCAGATGCGCTATAATTCCGATCTGAATAATATTGAGGCTCAGGGAAGGGCCAACACACCCGCAGCTATAGGTTATTGGACACCCACTAATGGCGAAAATTTCTACAATTCGTTAGCTTATACCAATAGCAGAGGTTATGGCTTTCCGCAGGATGCCAGCTACACCCGCATTAAGGATGTGACATTAAGTTATGTTGTTCCGCAACGTTATCTGGATAAGATACACGTTTCGGGGCTTACTGTTTTTGCAAGCGGTCGCAATCTACATACTTTTACAAATTGGATAGGAACAGATCCTGAAATCACTCAATATACCAGGGGCTCCGGTAATTCCGGATCAAACCAAGCTGCATTTGCGTCAAATTCTGATAATAATTATCCTTTAGTGCGGACAGTAGTCTTAGGCGTAACTGTTTCATTAAAGTAATTTTAAATACAATAACATGAAAAAATATTTAATAATCATTTTAGCTGTAGGCGCCACAATTATCGGGGCAACATCCTGCAAAAAGAATTTTTTAGCCGAAGTTCCCTATTCGTCCTACGCCCCGGTAACCCTGGCTGATTCGCTGGGTTTTGAAGCCGCTTTAGTGGGTTTGTATAATCAGCATAGTACGTGGCTAACTTACTCCAGCAATCAAGGCTACCATTGTTTGTTTCAGGTTGGAACCGATGTTGCCAACTCTACAGCAAATCAGCAAGGTATCGAAGTGCCTTATTATAATTATGCGACATTGACCAGTGCGGATGCGGGCTCGCAATATACCTGGAGTAAATATTATACTTTGATTAACAACGCCAACAATATAATTGACCAGGTAGAAGGCCCCAATGTAAAAGGTGTAACAGTGGGCAAAAAACGAATTGATGCCGAAGCGCGATTTTTCCGGGCGTTTGCATATGATTTCCTCGCCACATTATACGGCAGTGTGCCTTTAGTTACCCATGCGCTCACCGCGCCTAAAACCGACTATGTACGGGCACCGTTAACGGATGTTAATGCTCAAATTGTTACGGATTTAACCTTCGCTCTAACTTATTTACCTGACGTTGGTGCTGTAGGTGCTAAAGTTAATCCTACAACCGGTTTGCCTGCAAGCAGGGCTAACAAATGGATGGCATATCAGTTATTAGCGCAGGTATATTTACGTTCGGGCCAGTATGCTTTAGCCGAAACAACTGCGCAGGCAATTATCAACAGCAGTAAGTTCAGCCTGGTAAGCTCCAGGTTTGGATCTTATACCAGCGTTGGCGGCGACTATTATTCGGACATCTTCAAGTATGGCAATCAGCGCCGCTCACAGGGCAATCCAGAAGTAATATGGACTTTAGAACAGGAAAATCCATCTACGCTTGCAGGTGGTAATACTGATAACGCCCAACAAAGGCGCATTTGGGGTGCAGCATACTACAATATTGCAGGCATGTCTTTAGCCGATTCATTAGGTGGACGCGGAGTTGCGCGCATGCGCATAAGTAACTGGGTGATATATGGCCTTTACGGCGCAAACGATATACGTAACTCTCAATACAACCTAAAGAGAAGATATTATTATAACAACCCGGCATCTACCTATGCTTCCATTTATGGCAAGCAAGTACCTTATGCAGGGGCCGATACCTTGTTTAAAATCTGTCCATCCATCATGAAATGGGGGCAATTTGATCCTAATGATACCTTTGGGTATGCAATGATCAAGGACTTTATATTAATGCGTTTAGGAGAAACCTATTTGTTACTGGCAGAAGCTCAATTACAGCAAGGTAAAACAGCTGCGGCAGCTGCAACAATTAATGTGCTACATACACGTGCCGGAGCGGCACAGGTTTCTGCGTCACAAATGACGCTCGATTATATCCTGGACGAACGTGCCCGCGAACTTATAGGGGAAGAAAACCGCCGTATGACCCTTGCCCGCACCGGTACTTTAGTAACACGTGCATTACGCCTAAACGCAAACGACGCACAACATCCAATTACCGGTTTAACCAGTATAAATATGCTGCTTCCGATTCCGCTGAACGATATTCAATTGAATAAGGATGCGGTATTGACGCAAAATCCCGGTTATTGAGCTGTATGAACCACTTGCATATCAAATCAAGCTGTTTTTTGATTGCTGGAACCGGTCTCACGCTGCTGGCTTAACAATAAGAGCCGCATAAAGCCGGTGCTATAATTACACTTCTGTTAGAATCCCGGCCTTGAACTGGCCGGGATTACTTAATAATCAATAAACAAACCGCATGAAACTCAATATCTACTTCAATTGCCTTATGTTAGCCTGTGTGTCGTTATCAGCGTATGCTAAAAAAGCCACGCCACCTACCGACACGCCCAAAGTGTATAAATTGGTTTGGGCCGACGAATTTAACCGCAACGGCCCACCCAATGCGGCTAACTGGAAATTTGAAAATGGCTTTGTACGTAACAACGAGCTGCAATGGTACCAGCAGCAAAATGCCTGGTGTCGTAAAGGCTTGTTGGTTATCGAGGCGCGGAAGGAGCATCTGCCAAATCCAAACTACAGTGCGCAAAGCGATAACTGGAGAAATAGCAGGTCTTTTATTGACTACACGTCTTCCAGCATCAACACCGCCGGTTTACATAGTTGGAAATACGGACGCTTTGTGATGCGTGCCAAAATTGATACGAGCGCGGGCTTATGGCCCGCCTTTTGGGCTTTGGGCGTATCGGGCGAATGGCCGTCAAGTGGCGAGATCGATATGATGGAATATTATAAAAAGAAGTTGTTAGCCAATATAGCTTGTGGAACCGCCGTCCGCTACAAGGCCAAATGGTATAGCAACTCGAAGCCCATCAGTGAATTTACAGATAAAAAATGGGCGAGTAAATTCCATATCTGGCGCATGGATTGGGACGAAAAAGGGATCAGCCTGTATGTAGATGATTTCCTGATGAACCATGTTGATCTGAAGGACCTGGTGAACGCGGACGGTAGCAACCCGTTTAACCAGCCTCAATATTTATTGCTAAACCTGGCTTTGGGCGGCGATAATGGTGGCGATCCGTCCCTAACTAAATTTCCACGCCGTTTTGAGATAGACTATGTACGCGTTTATCAATAAAATTGCGGCGAATAGTTGATTTTAAGCATACTTTAGATTGGATATGAAGAGGAGTTTTTTTAAATATAGTATGTTGCTGGGCATGCTAATTTGCAACAGGGCAGTTGTGTTTGCACAAGATGCCAGCATGGTTACCATAGCCCAAAACGGCTGGGCAAATAACTCGGTCAATGCGGTTATCTTTCGCAAAAACTCCTTATTTACCTTTAAAGGGCAGCAGTACGCGGCTTATTATGATAACAACCAGTATGTGGTACTTGCCAAACGTAAATCCGGAAGTAAAGTGTGGCAAACCTTACGAACAGCGTTTAAAGGTGATGCTACCGATGCGCATAAATCAATCAGCATCATAGTTGATGGCGAGGGCTACCTGCATTTAGCTTGGGGGCAACATAACAACGCTTTAAACTATGCCAGGAGTACGGAGCCCGGGAGTTTAAGTATGACGGCAAAAATAAGCATGACCGGCAAAAAGGAAGGAAAAGTAAGCTACCCCGAATTTTATAAACTACCCGATGGCGATCTGTTATTCTTATACCGCGACGGCGCATCAGGCAACGGTAACTTGATGCTTAACCGTTACAGTGTAAAACAAAAAAGTTGGGTACAGGTACAGGATGGTATGATTGATGGCGAAGGCAAGCGCAATGCCTACTGGCAAATGGCTATTGATGGGCGCGGTTATATTCACCTTTCGTGGGTATGGCGCGAAAGCCCCGATGTAGCAAGCAATCACGATCTGTGTTATGCCTGCTCAAAAGATGGTGGCTTAACCTGGCAGAAGCTTAGCGGGCAGCAATATACACTGCCTATTACTGCCGCAACGGCCGAATATGCCTCCAAAATACCGCAACGCAGCGAACTGATTAATCAAACATCCATGTTTGCCGACGCTGCAGGTAATCCTTACATTGCAACTTATTGGCGCGAAGCCGGGCAAACGGTTCCACAATATCACTTAGTTTATTTTAACGGCAAGGACTGGAAAACACGCGATCTGGGTTTCCGCAGTACTTCCTTTAGTTTGAGTGGGGGCGGCACAAAAAGTATCCCGGTATCAAGGCCGCAAATTATTGCCTGGCGTAACGGTGAAAAACAGGCTGCTGCATTTATTTTCAGGGATGAAGAACGCGGTGACAAGGTTTCTATAGCGATCAATCAAGATCTTGAGCAAAATATTTGGAAGGTAAGTAACCTCACATCGTTTTCGGTAGGAGCCTGGGAGCCGAGCTATGATACGGGTTTGTGGGCGCAAAAACATGTACTGAACCTGTTTGTACAAAAGGTTGTACAGATAGATGGCGAAGGCCAAGCCAACAACCCGCCGGAGCCTGTGCAGGTGTTAGAATGGCATCCTTAAATTAATATGAACAGAATAATTATTAAATGGTAACACTCATTATCAATGCAATATACAAGGCAAGCGGTGGCCTGGGTGATTCCCCGCTTGAGAGGGGCGGCAACGCTATCAAATTAAACAGTTTAACATCGTGTTGCAGAGTTCGTCGCACGGCGAAACACACCCCACAGCCGCACATTCCAGCCCACCCCCTCTCAAGAGGGGAGCTAAAAAGTCACTCATTATCAATTAGATACATGAATAAAAGCGGCGGCCTGTGCGATTCCCCTCTTGAGAGGGGCGGAGGGGTGTGTTTTATGCGAGCGATTGTAAAAATTGTATTAGCTGGCTGCTTTGTTGCAGGCGTATTGAACTTCGGCAAGGCTAACGCACAGAAGCGGAGCTTTAAAGCTGATAAAGACCTGTTGCAAACTATTGATAACGACTATAAAAAAGCAACTGCCCAGTATAAGTTGATGGCAAAGGAGCTAAAGCCCGACAGGTTTCCTAAAACATACTATGCGGATTCGGCTAAGCTCGAAACCAGTAATTCGGGCTGGTGGTGCAGCGGCTTTTACCCGGGTACGCTGCTTTACCTGTACCATCAAACTAAAGATAAGGCCTTAATTGCCGAGGCTAACCGCATCATGGCTGTTTTGGCCAAAGAGCAATACAATAAAACCACGCACGATTTAGGTTTTATGATGTATTGTAGTTTTGGCAATGCCGAAAAGTTTGAACCTAAACCGGAGTATAAGCAAATACTCATTAACAGCGCTCAGTCCTTAGCATCGCGTTTTGACCCTAAAGTTGGCTGTATCAAATCGTGGGATTCTAAAAAACCGGAGTACCTGGTTATCATCGATAATATGATGAACCTCGAACTTTTGTTTTGGGCAAGCCGTGTTACCGGGGATAGCCGCTTTTACAAAATCGCGGTAACGCATGCCAATACTACGATGAAAAACCACTTCAGGCCCGATTATAGCTCATATCACGTTGTTGTGTACGATCCGCTTACCGGGGAGGTTAAACAAAGGCGAACGGCGCAAGGATATGCTGATGAATCTGCATGGGCACGCGGACAAGCCTGGGGTTTATATGGGTATACCGTAATGTATCGCGAAACAGCTGATAAAAAATACCTTGATCAGGCCCGCAATATTGCTAATTTTATACTCAGTAATCCTAATCTTCCCAAAGACAAGATACCTTATTGGGATTATAATGCGCCCAACATTCCCGGTGCTCTGCGCGATGCTTCTGCTGCTGCGGTAATGGCATCGGCATTTTTGGAGCTGTGCCAATATACAGATGCTAAAACCGGGCAGTTGTATTTCAACACAGCCGAAACCATCATACGTAACCTATCGGTTAAACCTTATATGGCAGCAGTGGGCACCAACGGCGGCTTTATATTGCAGCACAGCGTAGGCCATATGCCTAACAAAACAGAGATAGATGTGCCGCTTACTTATGCCGATTACTATTTTATCGAGGCATTGAACAGATACCAAAACTTAACCGGGAAATGAGAAAAACAGCCTTGATAACAGCAACTCTTGCAAGTGTCTCCATCTCGCTATTTACAGTGTTTGCACTATCTGCTCAGGTGAGCACTATAGGTGATGTTAAAAAAATAGCGTTGGTAAAAGGCTATATTATTGATACCGTACCACCTGCACCGGCATTACCAGGTTTGTTTGCCGACCCTAACATCGCTGTTTTTGGCAAAAAGTTTTATATCTATCCAACTACCGATGGCACAGAGGGCTGGCTGTCAACTCAATTTACCTGCTGGTCGTCAACCAATTTGGTGAACTGGAAAAACGAAGGTGTAATACTGGATTTGCCTAAGGATATTACCTGGGCGAAGGAGCGGGCCTGGGCGCCTACCATCGCTTTTAAAAATAACAAATATTACTATTACTACTCCGCCAACGTAAATATCGGTGTGGCCGTAAGCGATAAGCCAACCGGCCCTTTTATTGATCCAATCAAAAAGCCCTTGATAGCCAGGGGTACCAAACGCGGGCAAATGATAGACCCCATGGTATTTGTTGATGATGATGGTTCGGCCTATTTGTATTGGGGGCAGGGGCAATGTAACATGGTAAAGCTCAATGATGATATGGTATCCTGTGATACATCAAAAATCATCTCTATTAAGCCAACAGGTTACAACGAAGGCCCTTTTGTAATTAAACGGAAAGGAATTTACTACCTGATGTGGTCGGAATATGATACGCGCGATCCACGTTACTCTATCGCGTATGCCACTTCAACATCGCCGCTCGGGCCGTTTACCAAAGCAGTTGGTTACCCGGTTCTTAAAGGTAAGGGCGCGGTTAAAGGTGCGGGGCACCACTCGGTAGTGAAAGTTCCCGGTACGGACGAATGGTATATTGCCTATCACCGGTTTAAAATACCGGGTGGCGATGGCTACAACAGGGAAACATGCATTTCGGCCATGTATTTTGATGCCGATGGCCATATTTTGCCTGTAGATGTTTTCAGAAAAATTAAACCTGTTAAAATTAAATAGCCCGGATGAGGATAAAAAGAATCATTTTACCGTTTTTGTGCCTGCTGCCTTCCCTTTGCGTATTGGCCCAAAAAACTGCCGCTATAAGCGATAGGCAAATCTGGTTAAGCTACATGGATAAAGTGGCGCGCCCGGTAATGAGCAACCTGGCCGCCGATAAGCTGAAACAAAATATGCCCGTGGAGCTGGCTGATCATATTGATAACAAAGCAAGCCGGTCAAAAGTAGCCTATCTTGAGGCATTTGGCCGCACCCTTTGCGGGCTGGCACCATGGCTTAACCTTGAAGGCGGCGATGCTGATGAAGTTAAATTACGTAACCAATACAGGGAATGGGCGCTTAAAGCGATAGCCAATTCGGTTAACCCGAACGCGGCGGATTATCTGCAATGGCATGGCGCGCAGCCGCTTGTTGATGCATCATTTGTTGCCCTGGGGCTAATCAGGTGCCCCTGGTTGTGGGAGCATTTGGATAGCCAGGTTAAGCAACAACTTATTGATGCGCTGAAGTTAACCCGTAATACGGTACCCGTTTACAGCAATTGGCTATTGTTTAGCGGGATGATAGAAGCCTTTTTTTGCAAATATGATTTGGGTTACGATGCTTTACGCACCGATTATGGTATCCGCGAATTTACCAAACACTGGTACGTTGGCGATGGTATGTATTCCGACGGGATGGACTTTCATTTCGATTATTATAACAGCATCGTGATACAGCCCAGTCTTGATGTGATACTGCGTATTCAGGGCGAAAAAAAGAAAACTTATCTTAAAGATGCCGAACAGGTAAAAAAAATAGGCCAGCGTTACGCCGAAATTCTGGAACGGTTAATTAATACCGATGGCAGCTACCCGGCAACAGGCCGGTCTATAGTATACCGGGCGGGCGTGTTCCATCACCTGGCCAATATGGCTTATACACAACAATTGCCTTCAACTTTGCCACCGGCGCAGGTACGTTGCGCGTTAACCGCAGTGATCAAAAAAACGCTGGAGTCGCCATCTACCTTCAATAGTGCTGGCTGGCTTAATATTGGCTTATATGGTAAACAGCCCGGCCTGGCCGATTTTTATATTACTACCGGCAGTTTATATATCTGCAGCGAGATCTTTCTGCCCCTGGGCCTGCCCGCTACCGACGAATTTTGGAGCACCCCCGCCTTACCCTGGACATCGGTTAAAGTATGGAGCGGGAAGGATGCGACAGCCGATCACGCACTGGATATTAAATCAAACTAATCAATCTCAATAATGATAACATTGTTCTGTAAAAACACAATTTTGGCAAAAACGGCGGCCTTTGCACTGTTAGCCTTATTCAACTGTTCTGTAATGGCACAGCAAAAGCAATTTAGCCCGGGCCAGCTTTGGCCTGATGATAAAGGCGTACACATTAACGCGCATGGTGGCGGTTTGCTTTACCAAAAAGGCACTTACTATTGGTTTGGCGAACATAAAATTGCGGGCGGCGCAGGTAACAGGGCCATGGTAGGTGTACATTGCTACTCGTCAAAAGATCTGTATAACTGGAAAGACCAGGGCATAGCGCTTGCTGTATCAACCGATACCACCAGCGACATTGCAAAAGGTTGCATATTGGAGCGGCCAAAGGTTGTGTACAATAAAAAGACAAAAAAATATGTGATGTGGTTTCACCTGGAGCTGTTAGGGCAAAGTTATAAGGCGGCCCGTGCAGGGGTAGCCACAAGTGATAAGGTTACAGGGCCCTACACGTTTATACGCAGCTATCGCCCCAACGCAGGTTTTATGCCCTATTACCCACCCGGAACGCCGGATGCCGATACCGTTAACTGTGCACAACCAAAAAACAAGAGCGAAGGTTTTTTTTGCCGGGATGTGCCTGGCGGGCAAATGGCAAGGGATATGAATGTATTTGTTGATGATGATGGCAAAGCTTACCATATATTTTCGGCTGAAGAAAACTTTACCCTTGATGTTGCGGAGTTAAACGATACCTACACTGGCCATACGGGCAAATTTGCACGTGTATATGCCGGCCACCAAACCGAGGCTCCGGCTATTTTTAAGCACAACGGCATTTATTACCTTATTGGCTCGGGTACTACAGGCTGGGCGCCTAATCCGGCGCGTTGGTTTACGGCCAAATCCATTTATGGCCTCTGGACCTATCATGGTAATCCATGCAAAGGTAAAGGTGCCGAAATTACCTTTGGCGGCCAGAGTACCTATATTTTGCCGGTAGCCGGTAAAAAGGATGCCTTTATTTTTATGGCCGATAAATGGACCCCCAAAAATGCTATCGATGGGCGATACCTATGGCTCCCCATAACTTTTAAGGGCGACGATATGGAGATCAGTTGGTTTGATAACTGGGACCTGAAGGTTTTTGATAAAGAAAAGTAAAATGAAGAGAAGCATATTTACCTTAGTGCTGCTGTTGTTGTTAACAGGCAGCATTAAAGCACAGGACAATTTAATTACAAATATTAAACACCGCAAAACATTAAGCCTTAATGGTAAGTGGCACTATATTGTTGACCCCTACGAAACCGGTTTTTACGATTACAGGTATAAAGAACTTAAGGAGGATAATGGCGATGCTTATTGGAATACGGGGATCCCGGCCAATAAAACTGCGAAAAAAGAACACGGTTATAACGACAAATACACTATCGAAGTTCCCGGCGATTGGAACCATCAAAAGCCTGAGTTTGTATTTTATGAGGGCACCATCTGGTATCAAAAAACATTTGATTATAAAAAGCAGGATAGCGGTAATAAATACTATCTCTATTTTGGAGCTGTAAACTACCGCGCTGATGTTTACCTGAACGGGAAGAAATTAGGCATGCACAAAGGTGGCTTTACACCATTTAATTTTGAGTTGCCTGCGGCTTTATTGAAAGATACAGGTAACTTTTTAGTAGTTAAGGTGGATAACAAACGTTACGCCGATGAGGTACCTACTTTAAATACGGACTGGTGGAACTATGGCGGCATTACCCGCGATGTGGAACTGGTTGAGGTGCCTAACACCTTTATCCGCGATTTTATGGTGCAGCTTAAAAAACCTCATGGGGGTGCAATTCCGGCAAAACAACCCGAGGTAGAGGGCTGGGTAAAATTGGATCATCAGCCTTCGTCGGCACAAACCATCAGCGTAAGCATACCCGAACTCAAATTAACAAAGCAGTTTACAACTACCGACTCCATTATTCCGCTTAGTTTTAAATTACCCGGGCAGGTGAGGCTATGGAGCCCGCAGGCACCTAAACTTTACCGGGTTGTTATAAGCGCGGGTACCGACAAAACCGAAGATGAAATAGGCTTCAGAACCATTGAGGCTTACGGTAAAAAGCTTTTGTTAAACGGCAAACCCTTATTTATGCGCGGAATATGCATCCACGGCGAAATACCGCAGGATGTTAGGCGCGCCTATACCCAACAAGATGCTGCGCAACTGTTGGGCCAGGCACGCCAGCTGGGTTGCAACATGGTACGCCTGGCGCATTACCCGCACGACGAAAAGATGACCCGCATGGCCGATTCGCTGGGCATATTGGTATGGTCGGAAATTCCGGTTTACTGGACGATAAATTTTGGCAGTGCCGAAGTGTTAAGCAAAGCGAAGGCACAGCTTAACGAAATGATCACCCGCGATCATAACCGGGCCAGTATTATCATCTGGTCTGTAGGCAACGAAACTCCAATAAGTGCCACCCGTACCGATTTTATGCATAGCCTGATCACCAAAGCCAAACAGTTGGATAGTACAAGGCTGGTATCTGCCGCGCTCGAGGTTAACTACAGCGCCCTTAAAGATCAGAATATAGTTGACGATCCGCTGGGCCAGTTTGTCGACCTGGTAGCCTTTAACGAATACTTAGGCTGGTACGGCGGCCTGCCCGATAAGTGCCGCACCACTAACTGGAGCACGCCGTATAATAAACCCTTGTTTATAAGCGAAACCGGTGCCGGGGCTAAAGCCGGATTTCATGCCGACTCGTTGAGCCGCTTTAGCGAAGAGTTCCAGGAATGGTACTTTAAAGAGCAGGTAGATATGCTGAAACGAATGCCCGATAATTTTGTGGGCCTGTCGCCATGGGTGCTGGCCGATTTCCGCTCGCCAAAGCGCAATAACCCGGTGTACCAGGAAGGCTGGAACCGTAAAGGGCTTTATGATGATAAGGGCAACAAAAAGAAAGCCTTTTACATTATGCAAAATTACTACAAACAAAAAACTAAAGAAGAAGTCAAATAACCTACCTATTAATAATGAAAAAACAATTCTTAATTTTCTTAACGCTGATATTACTTTATAGTGTAAATACTTATAGCCAGCAAGCAAAGCATACTTTTACCATGGGCGATGATGCCTTTATGCTTGATGGCAAACCCTTCCAGATGATATCCGGCGAAATGCACTATCCGCGTGTTCCGCGCGAGGCATGGCGCGCCCGCATGAAAATGGCCAAAGCAATGGGGCTGAATACCATTGGCACTTATGTGTTCTGGAACCTGCACGAACCTCAGAAAGGTCATTTTGATTTTAGCGGCAATAACGATGTGGCCGAATTTGTGAAGATAGCTAAGGAAGAAGGCCTTTGGGTAATATTGCGCCCAAGCCCTTATGTATGTGCCGAATGGGAATTTGGCGGATACCCCTACTGGCTGCAAAACGAAAAGGGATTGGTTGTGCGCAGCATGGAAGCACAGTATATTGCCGAATACCGTAAATATATTAACGAGGTGGGCAAGCAGCTGGCCCCCTTGCAAATTAACCACGGCGGTAATATCCTGATGGTGCAGATTGAGAATGAATATGGATCGTATGGCAGCGATAAGGCTTATTTGGCCCTTAACCAACAATTGTTTAAGGCTGCGGGTTTCGATGGTTTATTGTACACCTGCGACCCCGGCGCTGATGTTAAAAACGGGCACCTGCCGGGTTTAATGCCTGCTATAAATGGCGTTGATGATCCCGCCAAGGTTAAAAAGATTATTAACGAGAACCACAATGGCAAAGGCCCCTATTATATTGCCGAATGGTACCCAGCCTGGTTTGACTGGTGGGGAGCAAGCCACCATACCGTTGCTGCCGAAAAATATGTTGGCCGTTTAGATACTGTGCTCGCGGCAGGTATATCCATTAACATGTATATGTTTCATGGCGGTACCACCCGTGCTTTTATGAATGGCGCCAACTATAAGGACGAAACACCTTACGAACCGCAAATAACCAGCTATGATTATGATGCGCCGCTTGATGAGGCTGGTAACGCAACCGATAAGTTTATGAAGTTTAGGCAGGTAATACAAAAGCATTTACCGGCAGGCCAAACACTCCCGGCTGTTCCGGCGGCTAAGCCTGCTATGGCTATTCCGGCGATAGGTTTTAGTCAGTCTGTTTCGGTGGTAGATAATTTGCCTAAAGCCAGGTTAAGTGATAGTCCGCTAACGTTCGAAGATCTTAACCAGGATTATGGATACGTGCTTTATCGTACAACTATACAAGGTGGCAAAACAGGTGTACTTAAATTAAGCGATCTGCGCGATTATGCCGTTATTATGGTTAACGGTAAAACCATCGGCACGCTCGACAGGCGTTTAAAGCAAGACAGCATGACGGTGACACTGCCTGCCGGGCCTGTAATCCTCGATATTTTGGTAGAGAATATGGGGCGCATTAATTTTGGAAAATACCTGCTGGAAAACAAAAAAGGTATAACCAAAGCGGTGTTTTTTAATGGAGCCGAAATTAACAAATGGCAAATGTTTGGTTTGTCGCTAAGCGATAGCAAGCAAATTGCGTTTAAAGCTGGCGTTGCTGCAGGTGGCAATTTGCCAACTTTTAAAAAGGGCACCTTTAATTTGCAGAAGATTGCCGATACCTATATCGATCTGAGCAAATGGGGCAAAGGTGTGGTTTGGGTAAATGGGCACAACCTTGGCCGCTATTGGAATATTGGCCCCGAGCAAACGCTCTATCTTCCGGCAGAATGGTTGAAAAAAGGCGCTAACGAAATCATCGTATTTGAATTGTTGAAACCGGAAAGCAGTAATTTATCAGCAATTGAGAAACCAATTTTAGATGTCATTCAACGATAGGCACGAAGATTTTTAACAACCTCCATCTTTTGATTATAACTTGAAGCTATGTCAAGAGCCTGTACGGTTAAAGATGGAGCATGGGTTAACGGAATAACTTTTTGTAATCAGGGCAATGGGCGTTACCAAACCTTTGGTTAAAATACAGCCGGGATAAGATAAAATGTCGGAGGCTTGTTATCGAAAACAAACATAAATTTGAAACATACCTGTTCATAATAAAAGGGGTGATGTCCAGGCTGAGCATGTTGAGCCTTTAGTCACCCCAAAACACTATATTTTAGATTCATCATGATAAAAAAACTTTACTTCAGGGCCATCATCTGTTTAAGCATCCTGCCTTTAGCGGTAAGCGGGCAAACGCAAAACAGGCGAACCCATGTCAATTTTGATGCAGGCTGGAAGTTTAGCCTGGGCAATGCCTCAGACCCTAAACGCGATTTTAATTACGGTATCGGGAATATTTTTTCAAAATCGGGCGAAACGGCAGGTACCTGTATAGCCACTGATTTTAAAGATTCTACCTGGACCAACGTAAAGTTACCGCACGATTGGGTTGTTGCGCTGCCTTTTCAATACGTAAAAAATGACGACATCGATTCGCATGGTTACAAACCGGTAGGAGCCTTATTTCCCGAAAATAGTATTGGCTGGTACCGCAAAACGTTTACGGTTAATAAAGCAGATTCGGGCAAGCGCTATGAAATTCAGTTTGACGGCGTTTACCGCGACAGCAAAGTTTGGTTGAACGGTTATTATATCGGCGGACATTTTAGCGGCTATAATAGCTTTTCGTTTGATATCACAGATTTTATCAAATTCGGCCAAAAGAACGTGATGGTGGTACGTGCCGATGCCACCCAAAGCGAAGGCTGGTTTTACGAAGGCGCAGGGATATACCGCCACGCCTGGCTTAACAGCTACAATAACGTTCATTTTAAAACAGCCGGTGGACTTTTTGCGCATGCCGAAGTATCGGACGGAAAAGCGCAGGTGACAATAGAAGCTGATATTGAGAACAGGGGTATTACTGCAACGGAGGCAACTTTATACAGTTATATAACCGACCGGAACGGCAAAATTATAGCTACAGGCAAACAGCTGCCATTTACCGAAGCCATACGGGAAAATAAAAAACTGACTGACGAGATGACCATCATCAATCCCCGCTTATGGTCGTTGGATGATGCCTATCTGTACAGGGCGGTATCATTGATTAAATCGGGTGGACATACCATCGATAGCGTGAACGTTAAATTCGGTGTACGCACTTTTAAATTTGATAGCGAGAAGGGTTTCTTTTTAAATGGCAAACCATTAAAGGTACAAGGTGTAAGCTGCCACCAGGATCATGCGGGTGTGGGCTCGGCACTGCCCGATGAATTGCAGTATTACCGCATTACATTGTTAAAAGAAATGGGCGTTAACGCCTACCGCACAACACATAACCCACCAACACCCGAATTGTTGGATGCCTGCGATAGCCTGGGTATGCTGGTGATGGACGAAACACGCTTACTAACAAGCGGGCAGGAGTACGAACAACAATATCGTGATCTGATATTGCGCGACCGTAACCATGCCTCCATTTTTATGTGGTCAATAGGTAACGAAGAGTACGCCACCCACCGGACAGATATCGGAAAGCGTATAGCTCAGAATCAAATATTATTACAACAGCAACTTGACCCTACCCGCACAAGCACCTATGCCGCCAATATGGGTAATGTTTACCGGGGGGTAAACGAAGTGATACCGGTGCGGGGCTTCAATTATAATTTATCGGGGATTGACGGATACCATAAAGAGCATCCTTTGCAGCCGATTATAGGTACAGAGGTAGCCAGTACGGTTACTACCCGCAGTATCTATGTTAAAGATACAGTGCATGCTTACGTGCCCGATTATGATGTCACTTTCCCACCCTGGGCATCAACAGCCGAAACATGGTGGAAAATTACGGATGCAAGGCCATGGTTTATGGGCGGATTTGCCTGGACAGGTTTTGACTACCGTGGCGAGCCAACGCCATACCGGTGGCCTAATATCAATTCGCATTTCGGCATTATGGATATGTGCGGTTTCCCCAAAAGCGTGTATTACTACTACCAATCCTGGTGGACAGATAAGGATATATTGCATATTGCACCGCACTGGAATTGGAAGGGAAAAGAAGGGCAACCCATTGAGGTTTGGGTAAACACCAATGCCGATGATGTTGAGCTATACCTTAACGGCAAAAGCCTTGGGAAAAAGGAAATGACACGCGATGGACATTTGGTTTGGACGGTGACTTACCAGCCCGGCAAACTTGTTGCTGTAGCCCATAAAAAAGGTAAGGTGATTGCTGCCAAAGTTGAAACCACAACGGCTGCTTATCGCATTGTGCTATCGCCATCCAAAAAGATATTGCTGGCCAACGGCGAAGATGCGGTGGTTGTTAATGCCACTGTAGTTGACAAGAGTGGTCGCGAAGTTCCGGATGCGCTGGATCTGCTGCATTTCGATATCAAAGGCGATGCCGAGATCATCGGTGTTGGCAACGGAGATCCAAGCAGCCACGAGCCCGATAAATGCTCGACAGGCCAATGGCAACGCAGCCTGTTTGGAGGCAAAGCGCAATTGATTGTAAGGGCAGGTACGCACGAAGGTAATGTAGCCATTGTTGCTACCGGTACCGGCCTTAAATCTATTGAGCTTCCATTAGTTCAAAAATTGAAATAGGCTTAGCAATAGGTTATTTGTGTAATAGCACCTACAAATATCCCTTTGGGATAAAAAAAAGAGCCTCAGCAATCCTGGAGGCTCTTTTTTTATGGCAATACTCACTACCCTGTCATCCCGACAGCGGAGGGACCTTTTGCAAGCGGTGAGTGTACACCAGATAAGCAGTTGCGCGCGAAAGGTCGTATGTGCGAAATGGCTCGAGAGAAAAGGTAAAAGAGTTTTTGAAAAAAGGCGCTGCGGCAGGCTCAATTAGCGCAGCTCCTGAGCGGTGACAACTTTTAAAAAGTTGTCAAAGCTGTTTAGAGCAGTCCTGCTGACACTCGGGCGCTGTATACACCGAATCTTTTCTTAGCTTCTTCATGACTGAAAGAATGGCCGTTGTCTAATTGCGCAAGCCCCTCAGCAACATCATTCTGCTGGCTTTTGCTTAAACTATCAAACCAATCCAACTCTCTATGCTGATCAATGATTTGATGTCTTTAATTAAGCTCATATCATTTGTATTGATGATTTGCTGTAATACATTTAGTTTTTCTGCCTGTATATTCATATTTAACGAATATTCTGCAATAGCTATACCTGGAAATGGCTCCCTTTCTTGTTTCCCCTCACTTTTACTAAGGGCGGTCGTTGTCCACATCTTTAGGCTACAGTACAACACTATGATGAAACACTTTGAGTTCCGTTAAAACGAATTCTGGCCATGTGCCGGGTTTTACTTATTTAACAAAGCTTGTAACTGGGGTAGCAAAAGCCGCTATTAACCTATTGAATGACTATCGCTTAAGCGGCTCATTCAATTAAAAGTTTTACTTTTTTACAATTTTTAAAGCAATTAAATGTTTATAGAAGTTCCCATTGTTGGTATTTTATATAGGAGTTTGTTTAAGGCAATTGAGGTTGAATATCAATTTAATTGGTTGTTTTGTGCAATTTAGCAAACATATTGCCTGTATTTTTTATGGATATCACTAAAGTCTTCCTTTGTTTGCTAACCTATATTGTTGGGTTAACTTTTACGGCCAATGGACAAAGTGCTAACAGACCCTCTGTTAATAATGTTGGTTATCAGCGTTATGCTATTAAAACCTATACCACGCACGAGGGTTTGCCATCTGACGGTACTACCGCAGCTTTAAAAGACAAACGTGGCTTTATGTGGATAGGCACCATGAACGGCCTTTGCAGGTTTGACGGCTATACGTTTAAAAACCTGGTGAATATTCCGGGTGATAGCACAAGCATCACCAGTAATTACATCAATGCGCTTATTGAAGACCGTGACGGACGGATTTGGGTTGGAACCATGGATGGCTTAAACATTCTGGACCCCGTTACCGAAAAATTTAAGCGTTTTTATCATAAGGATAACGCCAAGGGATCAATCAGCAATAACAAAGTATGGTCGATATTTTGCGATACCCGGGGCGTTGTTTGGGTTGGTACCGATAACGGCTTTAATCAATACGTCAGTAAAACAAATTCGTTTATCATTTACCAGCCTAACCCGCACGATGTTTACGCCATGAAGGGCAAATCGGTTAATGCTATTGTTGAAGATCAATATAATAACTTATGGCTCGGTAACTGGAGCGGCGGTTTAAATAAATTTAATATCACAACAAGGCAATTTACCAGTTACCCGCAGCTACAGCCCCCAAATCAAAAAAATCCGAACGATGTATGGAGTCTGTTTTACGACCGCGATGCCAACCTAATTTGGGTAGGTACCTATTGGAACGGCCTTTTTAGTTATAACCCGGCAACGGCTAAGTATACGGCTTACCCTGCCAATGACCCTGAAAACACAGCTGCCTACAGTATACTGCGGGCTGATCACGAAAATTTGATTGTGGGCGGCGATGCAGGCTTTTATTGGGTTAACACACGTACGAGGCTTTGGACTAAGATAGGCAATATAAGCAATATGGCCGATGGTAGTATGTATGACGATGAGGATGGCATTATCTGGCTCTGCGGTAAAGATGGCTTAACCAAAGTTGACTTTAAGCAGTATAAATTTAACTTTTTGCCCCTGGATATGAAACGCAGGGAAGTTAAAAGTTTGTTGGTTAACGGCACGGCAACCTGGATGGCTACCAACAACGGCTTGTTCAGGTATAGTGCCGATGGTAAAACATCGCGCTTATTTGTGCATACGGGCAACCCTAACAGTTTAACCAGCACCCGCATCAGCAGCTTATACCAGGATAATGAGAACAGGCTATGGCTTACTACCGAAAACGGCTTCGACCGGTACGACGAGCAAAAAGACGTTTTTATTCATCATTATCATCACTCGGCGCTGGGTAGTCTTTTTAACGAAGATGTGTTCAGGGATATACTTGAGGTTAATCCGCACGAGTACTGGCTTGCAACCGATGCCGGCTTAAAAATTTATAACGAGCAAACCAATCAGTACACCCATTATTATAACGACGATAAAAAGCCTTATACGCTGAGCAATAATCACCTTTATAAATTAATGAAGGATGATAGGGGCCAGGTTTGGATAGGTACCTATGGGGGAGGGCTCAACAGGTTTAACCCGCAAAATAAAAGGTTTTACGCCTATACTTTTAATGATAAGGTTAAAGGAAGCATTAGTAACAACATAGTTCACTACATCTACCAGGATTCGCGGAAAAATATCTGGATCTGTACATCCGATGGTTTAAACAAGTACGTACGCAAAACCGATTCGTTTGTGGTTTACTCGGTTAATGATGGTTTCGCCAGCAATGTATTTAATAATTTGGTTGAAGATCAGCAAGGCCATCTTTGGATCACTACGGCCACAGGCTTATCTGAATTTGACCCGGTTAAGTTAAAAGTGAAGAATTTTGACGAGGCCGACGGGGTATACTCGCATGCCACAATCTGTAAAAGCCCAAGTGGAGATATTTATTTGGCCGGCAATATGGGCATTGTATATTTTAATCCGCTTACCATAAAATACAACCAACTGATACCGCCTGTTTTCTTTTCTGATTTCCAGGTGTTTAATAAATCAGTAGTTCCGGGGGCGCAATCATCATTGAAGCAAATTATCAGCGCCGCCCAGGATGTTACTTTAAAATACGATCAAAGCGAATTTTCTATCGATTACGTTGCCCTTAACTATACCCATTCAGAAAAAAACGAATACGCTTATAAATTAGAGGGATTTGATAAAAAATGGAATTACGTTGGCAAACAGCGCAAAGCCACCTATACCAATTTAAGCCCCGGTACTTATGCTTTTAAGGTTATTGCAAGCAATAACGATGGCGTATGGAACAGTTACGGAAAATCGCTCACCATTGTGATCACCCCGCCCTGGTACCAAACCTGGTGGGCATACTTAATTTATGTTGCGCTGCTTTCGGGGGTAGTATACACTTATTGGTTGTATAAAGACAGGCAGGCCAAGCTGAGGTATGAAATTAAGATTGCCTATATTGAAAGTGAAAAAGAAAAGGAGCTGAACGAAAAAAAACTTTCTTTTTTTACCAATATCTCTCACGAGTTCCGTACGCCGCTTACCCTGATCATCAACCCGGTTAAGGAGTTATTGTATAAAGACGATAAAAACGTAGATACCACCAACCTCAATATCGTTTACCGTAATGCCAGAAGGCTGCTTAGTTTAGTTGACCAGTTGTTGTTGTTTAGAAAGGCAGAGTCAGAAGCCGATCATTTAAAAATTGTCAAACTTGACCTGGTGAGCTTGAGTAAGGAAGTGTTTTTATGCTTTACCCACCAGGCGAGGATGAAAAGGATCGGTTTTGAATTTCATGCCAATGCAGAATACCTTGAAGTTTATGCCGACAGAGAAAAAGTGGAGATAGCGCTTTTTAACCTTTTATCAAACGCGGTGAAATTTACGCCCGAAGGTGGGCAGATCACCATGTTGGTTAAAGATTCAGAAAATGCGGTGCACATCGAAGTTGAAGACTCCGGTTGCGGCATTCCTGAAAATATCGGCGAAAAACTTTACAACCGCTTTTACCAGGATCCGAATAACAACACCTCATTAAAGGGTGGATTTGGAATAGGCTTGTACCTGGTAAAAAATTTTATTGAACGCCACGGTGGTACCGTTGACTACAAAAGCAGTCCGGAAAAAGGGACAACATTCACCGTTGCTTTACTTAAAGGGACGGAACACCTTGAGCCAGGGCAGTTTTTAGAAGACACCGCCACCAGCTCTGTATTTTTAAAGGAACTGATAGAAGACGAAAGTACGGCAAATGCCATTATTGAAGCAGCCAACGAAGCCGTTTACGACCAGCAGCTTACTGCCGAACTGAAAACCCTGCTGGTTATTGACGATAACCAGGACATCAGGGAATACATCAGGCAGGTGTTTAAGCTGGATTATAACATTTATGAAGCCAACAATGGCGAGGAAGGGTATGAGCTGATTAAGGAACATTTGCCTGATATTGTGATAAGCGATGTGATGATGCCCGGCATGAGCGGCATTGAGTTATGCAGCCTCGTGAAAGAAGACATGGCCATATCGCACATCCCCGTTATCTTATTAACAGCCAGTTCCTCGCCCGAAATTAAGCTGAAGGGAATTGAAGGCGGGGCCGACGATTACATCAGCAAACCTTTTGATAAAGAGATACTAAAGGCCAGGGTAACCGGCTTGTTGAAAAGCAGGAACACCTTGCAGCAATATTTTTATAATGCCATCACTCTCAATACCAATGTGCATACAATTTCTATTGAATACCAGGGGTTTCTGGATAGCTGTATACGCATTGTGGGGGAGCATCTTAAAGATGCGGATTTTAACACGCAGATGCTGGCCGCTCACCTTGGCATATCTTATTCCAGCTTGTATAAAAAAATTAAGCTGATATCAGGCCAGTCTGCCAATAGTTTCATCAGGTTTATCCGTTTACGAAAAGCGGCCGAGCTATTTATACATACCAACAACAATATTCTCGAAACATCCTACGAGGTTGGTATCAACGACATTAAATATTTCAGGGAACAATTTAAAAAGCTGTTTAACATGAATCCCTCGCAGTACATAAAAAAATATCGCAAAACATTTACCAGTGATGTAGTTAACCGCGGTCATGTATCCAAGGGCGATTAGGCTTGTTATTTCAACCCTTCGCTATTCGAAGTCATAGAAATCGAATGCTTATGCAGTTCACGAAGTGTGCAGAGTTCGTCGCACGGTTAACACACCCCCTGCAGCCGCACCTCCCAATCCGCCCCCTCTCGAGAGGGGAGTCAAGCAGATATCTCATTATCAGTACGATATCAAAAAAAAGCGGCGGCCCGCGCGATTCCCCTCTTGAGAGGGGTGGAGGGGTGTGTACTATACGATCGATCATAAAGCAAAAGTTTTTGCTTCTCATTTCTTGGTATATTGGCACCTTTGCGTGACCCTTGATGATTTTCAGCAGCAATCAAATTGGGTAGGGATTAAAGGACTATGCATGCATAATAAATTGCAAAATGCCTTTTTGAAGCAAAAAATCCTGATTTACCCCTTCAAATTTGATGATTCCCCCCTTTTCTGGTCATTGTTTTTCGCTCACATTAGCAGTTGAATAACCAATTATAACAGGGATCCTTGATCCCGTCTCAGTTCAATTTTTGCCAAGGCTTAATCTCAGGTACCTGTGTGATTGTGTATTCGCTTGTCTATTTATAAACCAATTAAATTATAAAAATGAAAAGAGTAATACCAAACGAATTTCCACCACCACGTACTAACACAAAGTTTCAGGGTGCTATTGTTTTCTTATTTGTGTTGTTGGGCGCCTGTGTGCAGGCTAATGCTGCACGCTACCTCAATACGGCTTATGCGCCCCGTATAAACCGGGCGGATACGGTAATTAGCGGAACTATTGTTGATAACCAGGGATTGCCTTTGCCAGGTGCTACCATAGCTGTTAAAGGCACTACCCGCGGAACAACCTCTGGTATTGATGGTAAGTACTCCATCAAGGTTACAGCTCCTAACACGCATCTCATCTTCTCGATGATAGGCTTTGCTTCTCAGGATGTTGCAATTACGGGCCAGCGGGCATTAAATATCAAAATGCTGCCTGATTCAAAGTCGTTGAATGAGGTCGTAGTAGTTGGGTACGGTACCCAGAAGAAAGCCACCTTAACGGGATCGGTGTCCGTTATAAGCGGCGGCGACGTAGCTAAAAGCCCCGCGGTTAATTTAACCAACTCATTTGCCGGCCGTATCTCCGGCGTGGTGGCTAACAATACATCCGGCGAACCGGGCTATGATGGCTCGAATATCCTGATCAGGGGCCTTGCAACTACCGGTAGTAACGATGTGTTGGTGGTTGTTGATGGTATCCCTGGCCAGATAGGTGGTTTATCCCGTCTTGACCCTAACGATATCGAAAGCGTATCCGTATTGAAAGATGCATCAGCGGCAGTATATGGTAACAGGGCTGCTAACGGTGTAATTTTAGTAACTACTAAAAGAGGAAAAACAGGCAAGCCTTCGGTATCTTATAGTTTTAACCAGGGCTTTAGTTCGCCTACCCGCTTACCTAAGCTTGCCGACGCGCCTACTTACGCGCAGATTGTTAACGAAATAAGCTATTACAATTCACCTTCGGGGGGGATGAACCAGGTTTACAGCGCGGCACAAATACAAAAATTTGCAGATGGCTCAGACCCGCTGAACTACCCTAATACCGATTGGGAAAAAGTAACATTAAAGAGCGTTGCGTTGCAAAACCAACAAAATTTAACTGTTTCGGGCGGGAGCGAGGATGTAAAGTATTTTACCTCACTGGGTACTTCTTACCAGGATGGTCTTTATAAAAATGGCGCAACCAAATACAACCAATATAATTTCCGCGCCAATGTTGACGCGAATATTTCAGAAGGTTTTAAAATAGGTGTATCACTATCGGGTAGGGAAGAGGATCGGCAATACCCAACAACCAATGCCGGTGATAATTTCAGGGCTATATACCGTTCTTATCCTACAAGTGCGGCTTATTACCCTAACGGTTTGCCAACCACAGGTATAGACCAGGTTAACCCCGCGCTTACACCTACCTCTATAGGCGGCTTAAGCAATAACCCAACACAAACCTTTAATGGTATAGTTAAGGCCAGTTATCAATTACCGGGCCTAAAAGGCTTGTCGGTAGATGGTTTTTTCTCGGCAGATAAATCCGGAACTTTTAACAAAACGTTCTACACCCCTTATAATGTTTATACGTATAGCAGCAGTACCAATAGCTATACGCGAAGCACTGAAGGAGGCTCAAACGGCTTAGCCTATCTTTTCGAATCACAGCTCAATCAATCGTTAACAACATCCAATATTAAGTTGAATTTTGTTAGAGATTTTGGTAAACATAGTATCAACTCTTTTGTGGCTTACGAGCAAAGCAGTACCAAGTACGATTACTTTTGGGCACAACGAAACAACTTTCCGAGCACAACAACGCCCGAGCTATCACAAGGTGGTTCGGCAGCGGGCGATGCTACTAACGGCGGCAGCAGCAGCGATAATAACTCCGATCCAACCAAGTTGCGCAACAATTACAACCGCCGGAGCGTGATAAGCCGGGTGGCCTATAACTACGAGGAAAAATACTTGCTCGAGGGCCAATTGCGTGCCGATGGTTCTTCAATTTTTGCTGCCGGGCACCAATGGGGATATTTCCCTTCCATATCTGCCGGTTACCGTATTTCAAAAGAAGACTGGTTTCATGATCGTGTTAAGTTTATTGATGATTTGAAATTCAGGGCATCCTACGGTGTGCTCGGAGATGATAATATAAATGCATTTCAATACATTAATAATTATAGTTTCAATAATTATGTGGTGTTGGATAATGGCACGGGCGCGGCTGTGGTATCTGGTATCGATTTAACTAAACTGGCCAATGCTAATATCACATGGTCTACGGCTAAAAAAACCGACTTTGCCATTAATGCAGTGTTCTTAAAAAACTTTACCGTTGAAGCGATCTACTTTAACCAAAAACGGTCAAATATATTAGCCTACCGTACGTCTATACCTGCTACGTCCGGAATCGTGAACCCTTCTTCTGGTACGCCACTGGTACCTGCCGAAAATATCGGTAAGGTAAATAGCAATGGTTTTGAAGGAACTTTAGGTTATAACCATCCCGGCAAGTTTAATTGGGGAATATCAGGAAATGTAACCTATGCCAAAAGCAAAATTATATATATAGATGAGGCGGCGGGTACATTATCTTACCAGCGGCAAACCGGTGGAGCCTTAAATACCTATCTATTGTATAATGCTATCGGTATCTTCAGAACTCAAGCCCAACTGAACAGTACGCCGCATGTTGACGGTGCCCAGGTTGGCGATTTGATTTATGAGGATCACAATGGCGATGGCAAGATCACGGCCGCCGATCAGGTTAGAACTAAGTATGGAAATGTTCCGCAAATGACATTCGGTTTAACACTGACTGCAGCATACAACAAATTCGATCTGTCAGTGCTATTTTCAGGACAAGCTATGGTGAGTCAGTATGTGCTTCCCGAATCCGGAACAGTAGGTAACTTTTACAGCTCATGGGCTGATAACCGCTGGAGCCCGAGCAATCCGAATGGCAGCTATCCAAGAGTATCCAGTCGGGCATCAAGTGCCGTTAGCGGCGGGCAGTATCCCAGCACCTTCTGGTTAAACGATGCTTCCTTTGTCCGTTTAAAAAATGTGCAGTTAGGTTATACCCTGCCCGATAATATTTTATCCCGTATACACATCAAAGGGGTAAGAGTATATGCAAGCGGTTTTAACTTGTTCACGATAACCAAAGTGAAGGATTATGATCCGGAAGGAACAAACGGAAGCGGTCAGTTCTATCCGCAACAACGGATTATTAACCTGGGTGCGAATGTTAAATTTTAAGCAGTAAAAACTATGAAATCTATAAAATATACCATAGGTGGCCTGGCGCTGATAGGCACATTATTGTCGGCCTGTAAGAAAGATTTTCTTACAGTAACCTCTACAAGTGTGCTCACTAACCAATCTATATTATCAGATACTACCTTGTTTGAAGACTATGTGATTAACCGTTACCTGGGCGTAACCTTGCAGAGCAAAGAGGGCGACAGTTCGCCTCCTGGTTTTGGCCGGGGATTTGAATATGCCTTGTGGAGCTCCGTTTCTGATGAATCTATGTATACCAACAACGATGGTACATGGGTACAGCAGCAAGGACAGTTAGCGGCAGATAATACCGGCATTGCCGGCACTTTCTGGGCGCGCAGCTACCGAAGTATCCGTGAGTGCAACTATGCATTAAATACCATCGACAGTACCGGCTTGAGCAAGTCTCACAAAAATAAATTGATCGGCGAACTTGAGTTTATCCGGGCATTTCGTTATCATGATCTGATCAGAAACTATGGCAAAGTAGTATTGATAGGTAACAGAGTAACCCAGTTGACTGATAATTTGCAGGACCCGACCTTGTTTGCACGGGCCAGCCTTGCCGAATCAATTAACTATGCTGTAGCGCAGCTCGATGATGCGGCTCAAAAACTACCTTTAAACAACGATGGCAGTTGGGCCCTGGGCAGGGCAACTAAAGGTGCCGCGCTGGCGCTTAAAGCACGTTTGTTATTGTATGCCGCCAGCCCTTTGTATAACGTAGGCACCTGGACAGCCGCCGCCGCTGCTGCTAAAGCGGTGATGGATTTAAATAAATACTCGTTATACCAGGGAGGGTACACCCAGTTGTTTTTAACGCCCAGTAACAACGAGATTATTTTTGAAAGGCTTTACTACCCTAATACCGCGCCGCATACCCGCCTTGAATTGGCTAACGGCCCTAACGGATATAATGGTTGGGGAGGTAATACGCCATTGCAAAACCTGGTTGACGATTATGAAATGAATAACGGAAAAGCGATTACCGATGCGGCATCCGGTTACGATGCGCAAAACCCTTATGTTAACCGCGATCCGCGCTTTTATGCCTCCATTTTATATAACGGCGCACCATATCGCAGCAGGTCGGTAGAAACCTTTCTGCCGGGCGGTCAGGATAGTAACCAGGGCCCATCTAACTGGAATACAAGTTTAACCGGTTATTATTTACGTAAGTTTTTAAACGATGCCTATCCAATCGACAATCCATGGAGCGTTGCGGGTGCACAACCCTGGATCTACTTTAGATATGCTGAGATATTGTTAGATTATGCCGAAGCTCAAAACGAAGCTGTAGGGCCGGATGCAACGGTATACCAGGCCATCAACAGCGTCAGGGCCAGGGCATCAGTTGCTATGCCGGCACTTTCGGGCCTGTCGAAAGATGACATGCGTTTAGCCATCCGTCATGAAAGACGTATTGAGCTGGCCTTTGAAGAACACCGGTATTATGATGTACGCCGTTGGCAAATTGCCGCCCAAACCGAAAACGTACCGGCTTATGGTATCTCGGTTACGGTAAACAAAGCCAATCCTTCTGGTTATACCTATGCACAAAAAGTGGCATTAACAGGCCGTGCATTTAAAACGCAGCATTATTGGTTGCCTATACCATTAACAGAAATACAAGCATCAAATTATCAATTGAAGCAAAACGACGGATATTAAAATCCTGAAGCCCCCTCTAAATCTCCCCCGGTAGGGGGAGACTTTTTTCTTTTTTCTTTTTTCTTTTAAGCCCTCCCTACCGGGGAGGGTTTGGGTGGGGCTTAAGCCCGATAACCGTAACCAATAGTGCAGCAAATAATTTAGCCATACGATCTCAAAAAGTACCGCCTACTGATGATGATAGAAAAACATATCGCGAAACTGCTGTTAGCAACTTTATTGCTCTTGACTGCACCTTACCTTGCCCAAGGGCAAAAGCAAGAAAACGCAGCGCATGTGCCGGGTAAACCCCAACTGTTTAATAACGGGTGGGGTTTTTATAAGGGAGATTTACTGGAGCAATACCGGGATAAGCCTTCTGCCATTCAATGGCAGCCCGTAGAATTGCCACACGATTGGAGTATTGAAGGCCCTTTTAGTGAAGAATGGGCAAGTGCCACCGGATTTTTACCCGGAGGTATCGGCTGGTACCGCAAAACTTTTGCCGCCAATACCGACTGGCACGGAAAGCAGGTTTACATTTACTTTGATGGCGTTTACAAAAATAGCGAGGTTTGGATAAACGGCCATTTTTTAGGGAAACGCCCCAACGGTTTTATTCCTTTTGAGTATGATATGTCGCCTTATCTCAATTACAAGGGCAACAACACGATTACCGTTAAAGTTGATCACCACGATTTTGCCGACTCCAGGTGGTACACCGGTTCGGGAATTTATCGAAACGTATACCTCATTGTTAAAAACCGCGTGCAGGTAGGCTTATGGGATGTGGCATTTACAACACCCCAGGTTACCGTACAAAAGGCTTTGGTGAATGTTGATGTCAATGTCTCAAACTATACCCCATCGGCAGCTCCGGTTAACGTTAAAATCAATCTGCTTGATCATCTTGGAAAAATAGTCCTTACCGTTCAGCAAAACATTGTGGTTAAACCTGGCGCGCAAATGGCCAAGTTTAACGGCCAGGTTATAGAGCCCCGGTTATGGAGCCATGATGATCCGGCTTTATACCGGCTACAGGTTTTAATAAGCCAGAAGGGCAAACTTGTGGACGAGGTAAGCCAGCCCGTAGGCATACGCAGCATGCATTTTGATAAGGATAACGGCTTTTTTTTAAATGGAAAGAGCCTGAAGCTAAAAGGGGTTTGCATCCACGATGATGCAGGCGCTTTAGGTGTGGCGGTGCCGGAGCAGGTTTGGATCCGCAGGTTAAATATATTAAAGCAGGCCGGCGTAAACTCCTTGCGGATGAGCCATAACCCCCATGCAGATTACTTATACGATCTGTGCGATAAAATGGGCTTCTTAATAATGGATGAAGCTTTTGATGAATGGGAGCTCGGTAAAAATAAATGGGTAAAAGGCTGGAATGCGGGCACCCCCTCTAAAGCCGGTTACCATGAATATTTTAAGGAATGGGCAAACCGCGATCTTGGCGACCAGGTGCGACGCGATCGTAACCATCCATCCATCATCATGTGGAGCATCGGCAATGAAATTGATTATCCTAATGATCCTTATACCAACGAAGTACTCAACACGGGTAAAAACCCGCAAATATATGGCAAAGGTTACCTGGCAGATCATCCAGCGGCGAGCCAGATTACACCTATAGCCAAACAATTGGTAAGCGTTGTAAAGCAATTCGACCAGTCGAGGCCGGTAACGGCAGCCCTGGCCGGTGTAGTGATGTCTAACGAGGTAGGTTTTCCTGAAGTTTTAGATGTTGTGGGCTATAACTACCAGGAATATCGTTACACCCAGGACCATGCCAAATATCCGGATCGCATTATTTACGGAAGCGAAAATGGCATGGGCAGGTCGGCCTGGAACGCGGTAGACAGCAATCAGTACATTTCGGCCCAATACCTCTGGACGGGTATTGATTATTTAGGCGAGGCAGGTAGTTGGCCGCAACGAAGCAATGGCGCGGGCTTGATTGACCTGGCTGGGTTCAAAAAAACAGAATACTACTACCGCCAAAGTTTATGGTCTGATAAACCGATGGTTTACCTGGCCGTAAAAAAAGCGCAACAGGCCGAAGAAAACGGCACCTGGAGCCACCGGGGCGCAGAGCCTACCTGGAACTGGCCCGACAAAGCAAGTGTAAGGGTGGAGTGCTTCACCAATTGCCAGGAAACGGAGCTGTTTTTGAACGGTAAATCGTTGGGTAAAAAGACACGCGCTGGCGGGGATGGCCAAATCCCATCATGGATAGTCAGCTTTATCGCCGGTAGGCTCGAAGTCAAAGGATTTAACGAAGGCAAAGAGGTTTGTCATCATAGCATCAATACCTCTGGTGAAGCTGCGGCAATCAGTTGCACTGCCGACCAGCAGGTTTTTAGTAGGCATGATGATGGCCTTAGCCAGATCGAAATCCAGGTAACAGACCAGGATGGTAATCCGGTTTATAGCGCGGCTAACCAAATTAAAGTAACAGTTACAGGGCCCGGCAAACTGATAGGCCTTGAAAGCGGGAGCCATACCAGCCACGAAGATTATCAGGGCGATATGCGCCAAACGTTACATGGCCGCTTACTATGCTATGTTAAAACAATAGGTAAGCCTGGTATGATAAGTATTACGCTCAACTCTGCTGGTTTGCAAACAAAAACTATCCAATTACAAGTGAAATAATATAATATGACTATGAAGTTTAATTTATCTGCAATTGCTTTACTGATGCTTTTATTTGTGTTTCCGGCCGTGGGGCAGGTTAACCATACTTTTGCACTGGGCGACGAGGCATTTTTACTGGACGGAAAGCCTTTCCAGATGATAAGCGGCGAAATGCATTACCCGCGCGTACCCCGCGAAAGCTGGCGCGCCCGTATGAAAATGGCTAAGGCTATGGGCTTAAATACAATAGGCACCTATGTGTTCTGGAACTTGCACGAACCACAAAAAGGAAAGTTTGATTTTACCGGCAATAATGATGTTGCCGAGTTTGTGCGGATAGCCAAGCAAGAAGGATTATGGGTAATATTACGCCCGAGCCCTTATGTATGCGCCGAGTGGGAATTTGGCGGATACCCTTATTGGCTGCAAAACGAAAAAGGCCTGGTTGTACGCAGCAAAGAAGCGCAGTACTTGAAAGAATACGAAAGTTATATTAAAGAGGTGGGCAAACAGTTAGCCCCCTTGCAAATTAATCACGGTGGCAATATCCTGATGGTTCAGATCGAGAACGAATATGGCTCGTATGGCAGTGATAAGGATTACCTGGCCATTAACCAAAAGTTGTTTAAAGAGGCCGGTTTCGATGGGCTGCTTTACACCTGCGACCCTGCGGCCGACCTGGTTAACGGGCACTTGCCAGGTTTGCTGCCTGCCGTAAACGGGATTGACAATCCCGACAAGGTAAAACAAATCATTAGCCAAAACCACAATGGCAAAGGTCCTTACTATATAGCCGAATGGTACCCGGCCTGGTTTGACTGGTGGGGAACTAAACACCATACCGTACCCGCCGCGGAATACACCGGCCGTTTAGATTCGGTACTGGCTGCCGGTATATCCATCAATATGTATATGTTTCATGGCGGTACTACCCGCGGGTTTATGAACGGGGCTAATTATAAGGATACCTCACCTTACGAGCCCCAGGTAAGCAGCTACGATTATGATGCCCCTTTAGACGAGGCCGGCAATGCTACACCCAAATTTATGGCTTTCCGTAGCGTGATTGAAAAGCATTTACCTGCCGGGGTAACTTTGCCACCTGTACCGGCTGCCAAACCGGCTATCAGTGTTGCCGCTATTAAACTGACCCGGTCGGCTGGTATTTTAGACATTTTGCCCCAGGCAAAGGTGAGCAAAACGCCACTAACATTTGAAGATTTACACCAGGACTATGGTTTTGTATTGTACCGCACCACGCTGAAAGGCGGCAAAAGTGGTTTGCTCAAAATAAAGGAATTGAGAGACTATGCTGTTGTAATGCTTAACGGCAAAACCGTAGGTACTTTAGACAGGCGCTTAAACCAGGACAGCCTGCAAATTAAGCTTCCCGTCGGCGCTGTTGTTCTGGATATTTTGGTAGAAAACCTGGGCCGCATAAACTTTGGTAAATACCTGTTGCAAAATAAAAAGGGCATTACCGAAAAGGTATTGTTTAACACGCAGCAAGTAAACAACTGGCAAATGTATAGCCTGCCCTTTAACCATGCCGAAGCCATTAATTTAAAAAGCGGCAGCAGCACCATGGGGACAGCCCCGGTTATAAAAAGCGGCTATTTCAATTTACAAAAAACCGGCGATACCTATTTAGATATGCGTAAATGGGGTAAAGGCTTAGTTTGGGTAAACGGCCACAATTTAGGCCGTTACTGGCAAGTTGGTCCGCAGCAAACATTATATGTACCGGCAGAATGGCTTAAAAAAGGACAGAATGAAGTGCGGGTGTTGGAGTTGTTAAAGCCAGAGCAAAATACGTTGTCGGCTCTTGATAAGCCAATTCTTGATGTGATGCAATAATTAAAATAGTGAACCAAAAGGGGTAATTATTAAATGTGCAGATCACTTTTGGTATGCCCTCCGGTTAACAGGCATAGGGAGGTGTTTTTGAAAATCTGGCTGTGAGAATAAATCAAAAGCGCCTCCCTATAACTATAAACAATGTTTGGAAATTGGTAGCAATGCTGCGTATATCCGCTTACCATTATTGTTAAAGTTTGTTATAAATTCACTTCGATTTATTAGTCGATTGCTTTTTTCAATGCATCCCCGGTAATTTGGTAAAAGGGCTGGCCTGCCAATAAGGTTATTTTTTTGATGGGCTTAAAATTCGACATCTGCTTGCTTTTAAGATATACCTGGGTACGATAGGCATCTATAGCCCCTTTAAGTACATTTGTCGCAACCAATCCGGTTGGCGAATCAACGCCTCCATCTTTCAGATCACTGGCGTGGGCATAGCTATCCACACCTAAGCGCAGAGCCTCGCGCATCCCTATGGCACCCACGGTTTTCATCATTTCAGCATCAAATTTCCGCCTGTCGCCAAGTCCTACCAGCAAAAGTTTTTGCGGTGCAATGGTCCCGTTAGGCACGTCTATGAGTAAGGTTTCAAAAGCCTGGCCAGTGAATTTGCCACTTTTTCTTAACCCTGTTATTATTCCATTTAAGCCTTTATCCAGGTGAACCATGCCGTTTGCTTCTTGTGGCAACGCCGGTGGGGCAAAAATATCATTGTCGTTATATTCAAAAACACAGGCTATTTGTAATGGTGTGTTCTCTGCTGATGGGCTCTGTACGGCTACTTCGATATTAATGCCGTCAATATTCCCAAGGATGGCTTGCGTACCCACCGCCGGTAAAGGTGCCTTAGTTTGTGCCGGCAATATAAATGGAGCGGTGGATAAGCCCAATGTCATAACTACGCCGTATAGGTATAACCTTGTTTTTTTTAGAACTGTCGCACGGTAGTTTGTGATTGTTTTCATGTTGTTTGATTGATGTGTGTGTTAACTACGGCAAAGTTAATTTGACGAAGCCCTAAGAAACATAATGTAGATCAAGAAAAGTCAGTCAGGTTTCAAACAGTCATAAAGCAAATTCGTTTATTAATATGAAGGGTTATCTGAGAAGAATTTTTATTTGGTAATGATTTCTTAATCTATATCAAGTTTATCGATCCCAAAAAGCCTCAAATTTGTATCAACAACGCAAAAACATACAAATTATTCATTTTTTACATTAAAAATTCGATCATGAGCACAATCACAGTAAAAGACGGAACAGAAATTTATTACAAAGACTGGGGAACAGGACAACCACTTTTTTTTCATCATGGCTGGCCATTATCAAGCGATGATTGGGATGGGCAAATGATGTTCTTCCTTGAAAAAGGATACCGGGTTATCGCACACGATCGTCGGGGTCATGGAAGATCCACCCAAGCTTCAGGCGGACACGATATGGATACCTATGCAGCCGACGTGGCAGCAGTTGCAGAGGCTCTTGATCTGAAAGATGCCATCCATATAGGTCACTCTACTGGAGGGGGTGAGGCCATTCATTATGCTGCTAATCTTGGAAAAGGCTGGGTAGCTAAAGTTGTGTTGATCAGTGCTGTTACGCCATTGATGGTTCAAACCGAAAATAATCCTGATGGTGTGCCTATGTCGGTATTTGATGAGATACGCCAGGGTACCGCATTTAACAGGGCCCAGTATTTTGAAGATTTTACAATCCCGTTTTATGGTTATAACCGCGAAGGTGCCAAAGTATCGCAGGGTGTGAGAAATAACTGGTGGAGACAGGGAATGATGGGTGGTGTAAAAGCCCATCACGACGGTATCAAAGCTTTCTCGGAAACAGATTTTACCGAAGACCTTAAAAGTGTAGATATCCCTGTACTTGTTCTGCACGGCGAAGATGACCAGATCGTTCCGTTTCCTATTTCGGGCGCAAAAGCGATTAACTTATTAAAAAATGGAAAACTGATTTCTTATCCAGGTTTCCCTCATGGCATGCCAACCACAGAAGCTGCCACCATCAATAAGGACCTTTTGGAGTTTATCCAATCTTAAAAATCCGTCTTCATAAAAGAGCTGTCGGCCTGGGCTGGCAGCTTTTTATGTGTTGCGTTGTGGCGCTACCTGCGTGTTCCGCAGTTCCGATAGGCCCCGATTACCTTGCTGAGCTTTTTCGCCCGCGGTGTTATAGGTATAGCTGATCAAAGCGCCGCCGGCCTGCCTTGGGAAAGCCCACTCTTGCAGTTGCTCATATCGCAAAAGGTATCGCCAGTAACTATTTCCGGGCTTTTTTTTGATAGATTAATATTACACCCAGTATAAATACTGCCGCAAGTATGATATAGATCGAACTGTCAATTGAAGGCATGGTTTAGGTTAGTATTCGTGACGATCTAAGATACATATTTGCAGTCAGTTGATTTCACTATAACATGCGTTAACTTATGGCCATTTTTGATTGCAGCTGGCCAATCTGTAACAGAAAGTTGGCAAATGCATCCATTGCGCCTTGTTTGGATGTGGTTAGTACTTCGTATATACCTGTATCAGATGTTAATGTGTATTGCGAATACGCGCAAATCGGTATCTGGCGATTATTGTTGAATCGCCTGTCAGGGCCACCGCTTTTATTGACATAGCGCCAGGTGTGACCTATGATTTTCGCGTCACGGGGCACCAATTCATCTTCTATAAACTGGCTGGTATATCCATTGATGTTTAAGTTTTTATAGAAGACAGCAGCAAAAGTATCTCCGCGTTTAATAAGTAATCTTTCAGGTAAAAAATAGAATTCGATATTGCTCAATCTAAGGTGCGGTATGGCAATGTTGGTAATGAAATGCGGGAGTGGTGCCTGGTTAACAGAAATCCCGTGAATAGGAGTTCTTTTGATCAGGTTGCCTGCGCCGCCATTGCGCTTGTAATCCAGCGTGCGCTGCGCGTTGAGGTACTGCCATATTCGGGCCGAACTTGAAAATGTGGCGAAATGATTGCCGAATTGCTGGTATACTTGTTTGAATTGTTCATCCATGTCGTATTGCAGCTCCATCTCAAAACGGGTTTTGTCGAGTCTTTGCAATCTGATGATCAGGAAGACAAATCCGATAATGCCGATAACCAGAATATAGCCTGCATAAGGGTTAGCAAGATAGGTTTCTTCTGATGTAGCCTCATTATGATGCACATGCGCAATCTCCGCGAATTGCCGGTGGATATACCCCTCCGCACTGGCAATATTCACTTTAAGCCATTTACGATTGGTTGAATCGGCCAGTTGGAAAGTTTGCCCGTAAGTTGCTGATGTAAGAATAGCAGATCTGGCATCAGCGTTTTTGCGGATATTTACCCCCACGCCCGAGGTAACCCTAACCAGTGTGCTGTCTGTTGCCGGATTGATTACCCTCGTTTTGGTGCTGAAGGAGGTAAACAAAAGGATGACCAGAAAAACAATAAATGGAAAGATACCGAACCATTTGGTGTAGGATATCTGCCCGGCCTTTTGCGTTAGTTCTGCGATGAAATCTTTTGAGTCCGTATCCGTCAGTTGCCCGATATCTGCAGACGCAATATGATGCACCGCCTCCAAAGTGGGCGACGAAACTTGCTGTGGTACAGATTGATGTGATGGTAATGTGCCGTTAGCTATCTTCCGCCTATAACTGATTCCATGTGAGCTTAAGTTTACATAGGTGCCCATGGGGCCCATATTTACGCGCGCTCCCTTAACACCCACAGAATAGCTGATGCCACTTTTGGAAAAATTGATCCGGAACGGACCGGCACCAAATGATTTGCGATATGACCAGCCCATATTATTGCCCGTTCCAGTTAAAACCAGTTGCCAGTTGTGCGCAAAATACCCGGTCAGGTTCGCCATTATGTTTATTAATCACGCCGATAACCTGGTCAAGGCATGTTTTTGTACTGGCTGCTCCATATTTGATCAGTGTTGTATTCGGTAACTCTTGTACTGCGGGCTTATTATCGTTTATACCCACTCCCGTTATGGTGTCTTTGTAATCCAAACGCTTAAGCTCTGTTTTGATTTCCGTATGATTCCTTTTGATATCGTATGTAATGATGACGTCCATTTTTTTAATTATTTGTTTTCCCAAGTGCACAGGATTTTTTTACTTCTTCTTGCATCTTTCAGAGTTATTTGCGTAAGCCGGTGTGAGCAGTCGCTCAACCCCCGGCAATCCGCCCTTAAATGATAATTGTTCGAGTGGTGACTATCGCATACAAAAACTATAGCAGTATCGTCTGTGCAGCCGGTACCGCATAGTACCAGTAAAGCAAGTAAAAGCAATTTCATATTTGGCTGTTACAATTTGCTTGTATAACGATTAGTTTATCACGGGCACTCCGGAAGACTCAACAGGTTATCAGGACTGTATCCATCCGCTATCGTTCTCAAATACTTACACCCCTGATAGGAGGCGACGATCACATCCGAGGATCGCCCATTCACTAATACATAAAATTCGTATTGCTTGTTTTCGATGTCTTTGATCGCTTGGTCTTCTGTTAACTTCCAGCGTGTGTTATCATGATTAATTCCGCCGATGTGTGAGATGCGTTCATGAGCGCTGTAGTGACTGCCTCTTTTGTTGATGCAGCTTACTTGACGTTTTGTTGCCATTTTTCTTGATTAAATTATTGACTGATTGAGATTGCTTTTTTCTTATCTGGTATGGCAGGTGGGAGAACAGGTGCTACAGCCATCTGCGGTTGGGTAAGTTTTTTTTGCTTCTTTTACCGCGTCTTTACAATCCGAAAAAGTACCCAGGTATTTTCTGTTCGATTCGCTGGGTAGATAAGGGCAAGTTGAGGTGTGTACTTCATGGTCGCCATTGCTTTGTGCATGCTTGTTTACATAATACGTTTTCATGTTATTAAATATTTAATGATTAATATGTTCAAAAGTACACCGCACTTGTTTAGCTATTTTACGGGTAGCCGTAAGCCTGGCATAATTTTAAGAACCAGGATGGTACATGGCCAATAAATGCAGTTTTCTTTTTTGCAGTTCCATGTGGTGTTGAATGGTTACGTCATAATCCGTTTCTGCATTGGCAATTTTGTTAACCAGGATAAAGACTTCCAGGCCGAGTAGTAAAAAGAACCATAATAACCAAATCACCAAGGCCGGGCCCGATTCGTTAAGTATCTTTTGCATCACCTGTAGTTCCTGAAGAAAACCTCTGTTGGTTTTAGCCTCCCGTTCAACATCACTGCGTAGCCTGATTAACCGTTCTTCAAGTAAAGCTTTTATAGCCCCCATATCCTTAATCTGCTGGTCAATAGAATTGACCATTGATGATTTTGGATTTGGAATGGAGTTAACAATATTCGCGGTCTTTAAGACCTGGTTGGTCCTGGTGATTGATCTTTTATTGGAATCTACTACAACGGTTGATATCGGGACCGGAACATCTTGCCTCGTCACTACTTTGATAAAAGGATTCCGTGTCAGTTCGGTGATCAGCGTTGTGCGTTCCCGTTCTTTTTTAGCCAATCCGGAATCAGCCTCATTGATCTGGCGTTTCAGTTCCGCTTGTTTGGAGGGCATCAGGGAATCCACTTGTGCATTCAGTTCGAAAAGTTCTTTGTGGGCGATATCCTCCCTGAAAATATATTGATCGATTATGATCGAGCCGATGATAGCCATAATAAAAGCGATGCTACCCCGTACCCAATATTTTGCTTTACCGCCTGGATCCGACAGGATGATCTGCCGCTCTACCTGTAAAATGATCAGGACGAAAAGTGCTCCGCCGAACAGGCTCATATGCCATTCGCCCTTTAGATATTTACCAACAAAGGTGTAACCTATAAACCCCCACAAGGTACAAATGATGATTAATGCAGCGGTATATCGCTTAACTGCACGGTGAGCTACCTCGCTACAGCCTTGCAGTATGCGGTATTTGTAGCCCGTTAAAAAACAGCCGAATTTAACCCAATGGTTTTCCATATCAGAATCTCCTTGTTAAAATCTGGTGGTGTGAAATGGCAGCCAGCCCGTTTTTAAATCCTCTGGCATAACTCAGTAAGATACCCTGGCAGTCGCCTGCTTCCTTAGCAGTTTTATCCTCAATCTCTCTTACTTTATCAATATGGCCCAATGCGATAGTTTTCTTCATTTCAAGCTCCTCAACAATATCCACCATACCGCTACGCGAACGGCTGAGGATATGAAATTCGGTTTCCCTGATAAAGTCCTCGTAAAAGGTCTTCACTTTATTGATTGTGCGAACCAGTTCGTTCTTGAGCGAATCCAGGTTTTGCGCCAGGTGGCTCGTATCCGGGTTAAGTAAGGCATCGTCGTAGCCTTTCGCTTCATGATTTCTATCCAGAAATGCGTACAACAACATGATATTACTATCGGCGGCAGCAACAGCCGGTTTAATGGTGTTGTCTGGTTTAGCTTCAGAGAACACGCGTTCCTCGATCTCTGGTAAAGGTTGACTTGTTGTTTCGGCGGTCGTGGCAGGAGAAACTTGTTCTCGTTTAAGAAAATGAAATAAGCTCATGATTATAAGGTTAAGATTGGAATTTTGAATTTATTGTGGCCCCGTACATGGCAGTTTTTGCAGAGGGTAATCATCAGATGAGCCGGATAATCCCAAGGTGGTTTGTATTGATTATCGGCTTTGATGAAGTGATATTGCCGGTGATGAACCTGAAGGTCGGCCTGGGTATTGCAAATCACGCAGCGGTTGCCATCACGGATTAGTATTTCTGCCCGCTTTGATTTCCAGCGCGAATCGAACAGTAGTCCCCGATACGTACCATGTGTGGGTAATTGTTCAATCGTCCCGGGCCCAAGCTTATCCGGCGGTGGTTGTTGCGGATAACGCTCATTGGGGATTCGCCTGTCTTGCTGTACGGATGGATAACGATACCTTAATATTGAATTAGTGTCAGTTTTTGCCATAGTCATTTTGATGTTTTCAGACATTCAAAAGTATCCCTATGGTGAGTATTATTTTTACGGGAAACCGTAAACCTAAGGCAGTCAGGCCAGCCCTGTTTCCCGGCAATAAACTATAAGCTGTTCATTATTCGAAAAACCGTATGCCTCTCTCATTAAGGCAAGACGTTTTTCAATTGTACTTAGACTGGAAGGCTTGATTGCGTTTTCGGTAAAATAGGCTGAGATTTGCTTTTGACTCTTGCCCTCCGAAATTAAGCGAACAATAGTCAGGTCGATTTCAGAAAAATCGTGGGCATTGATTTGTTTGACCGCGTGCCGCAAACCTGCGGGAATGTGCCGCCGACCTTTGGCAATGTTTTCCACTGCCTGGCGGAGTTCCAAAGCGTCTTCGCGGCCTTTTCCCACATAACCGTTGATCTTCAGTTCGTCAAAAAGCCTTTCAATAACGATGGGCTTATTTTCTATCGAGAAAACCAGGATTTTGAGGTCGGGCTGTACTTGCCTGGCAGCTGCAATAAGCGCGGCACCGCCGGTTAATATTTGACTATGGCTCCCTGGGCCAAAGGAAAGGTCTGTGATCAGGAGTTCATAAGCTTGCCCGCTGGCTTGCTCATTGCGGATCCTCGTCAATGCCTCGTCGCAATAATACGCGTAGTCGCAATTTTGAATCCTCAGTTCTGCCAGTATCTGTTTTACTGAAATACTTGTGGTTTGATGGTCTTCGGCTATTAATACTTTTTCGAACATAATAAATTATTTAAAGGAGGGGTAAACACAAAGTGATCCTGATACCCTTATCCAGTTTGTTGTCGAATGTAAGCACACCGCCGATACCAATAATACGGTTTTCCGTATTATTCAATCCATTTCCAAAAACTGTATCTTCCGGGAATCCGATCCCGTTATCCGTATAAACAATCTCGAACTTTCCTGGAGACTGTTTGAAATTGATGGCTACGCTGGTAGCATGGCTATGTTTACTCATGTTGACCATCAATTCCTGTAGAACATATTCCAACTCCCGTTTAACAGGTTCGCTAATCTTCTTCCATAATTCGGCTTTATTGCCTACGATAGCCACTTTGATTGCCGGGCTGGCGAAACTGGTTAACAGTTCATTGATTTTTTCATTAAAATCATGCTTTATATTTTCAGGCGGTTCGTAAGAAATATCGCGGGATTGCAGGTAAAGTAGCTCAATTTCGTCCAGCAAAGGTTCAGGGTCGAGATTTTTTTGATTTTCGATATGCTTCATCAGCCGGTATAAGCCGTTGGCAACGCCATCATGAACTTTTTGAGAAAGCCGGAGTTCCCTCTCCCGGGCCTCTAAGGCCAAACGTTGTTTTCGCTTGCGATACCAAAAAAATGCAATCCCGGTAAGCAATAAAAAAACGGAGACTATAGTAACTAATAAGATATTTTTTTTGAAGATCTCATATTGCTTAACTGTATTTTCTTTTTGCAGCTTTAAATTATCTGCTTTCCTCTTTTCCGTATCATACCGGATCAAGGCAAACTGGTTTTTAGCAGCATTCCGGGCAGTTTGTAAGCTATCGCTCAATTTCTGGTAATTGGCAAAGTATATTTTGGTTTGCCTGGGCTCACTTAACCTGATTAGTTTCTGCAAGGCTTCCAGTTGGTCGTCAGGGCTATGGAGGGATATGGCTGTTTCGTACATGGCCTTTGCATAAAATAAGGCCGAATCCGGGCGGGATTGCATATAATAAACCGACAAATGATCGTAGCTGGCATTTTGCCCCCACCGATCTTTAATGTTTTTACGGATGGATAAAGCCCGATTTAAAAGTGGTGCGGCTACATAGCCGGGATGTGCACGCCATTTGGTGATCGCCATATTGGACAGGCTCCTGGCAAATTCCTTTTGACTTTTGCCGGCGTGAGGAAGGATAGCCTGGTAGATGGCCAAAGCCTGCAGATATTCTTTCTTTCTGCTAAAGGTTAAAGCCTTATTGTTGAGATAAATTCGTTTCGCGTCGTCGCTGGTCGAAAATTTAATAGCTTGACCATATAAAGGCAAAGCAGCGTCGTAGTTTTTAAGTTTCATATAGGTAAGCCCAAGCTCGTTGAAATCAGAAGAAAGGCAACGATAGTCTTTTTTATTTTGCTCATTGAGAAATTTCAGGGAGTGGATCAACATTTCCTGGGCACCGAAATAGTCTCCGGCTTCGTATTGAAGCACTGCCATATTGTTATAGGATCTTGCGATCTGTAAACTATCTTTTGTTCCGGCAACAACTTTGTTGAAATAATAATAAGCCGAATCGTTTTGATTATCTAAAAACGATATAGCTTTATCGTAGTTCTCGTTGCGTGGAATAGGAGAGGGCGGGAGTTGTTGCTGGCAGGCATACGTAGATACCATTAATATCAACAAGAGAAAGTACCACTTATTTATCATGATCTTAACTAAAGTATTAAAAGTAATGAAAATAAGGGGTAAAAAAATAAGGCAAGATTGCTCTTGCCTTATCGTCTAAAATAAATTAGCAGGGCCTTCCTGTCCTGCCGATATTTGCGGAAGGAGGAACGTGCCCCTCTTCGCCTCCGCTACCGTCCTGGGGAGCTATGGTTGTATTTGCCTTATTTGAAGGTTGGTGAGTACGTGCAGGCATTGCCAGGCCGAAAAAAACGGCCAAAAATATTTGGAAAAACATGATCTTAAAATTTAAATGTTGATTAAAAAGCAGCCGCCCGCCAACCGTATGGGAGCGGCACTGCAAGCTGTTGGTCAGAAGCGCTTCTGACCTGTTTTGGGAAGTACCCAGAGCATGATCGCGGAAACTTTTAACCGCTTCCCAAGCCAGTTATCGGCTCCGCTTTCATTGCTCTGAAAAGAATCCGCGCTGTACATCTCGCTGATTCCGAAACAAATGTAGATCGCCAAAAAAGGTTTGCAGCACGGAATTCCGGTATTTCCGATCCTTCCGGCCGGATTCCGGAAAACCGTAATTCGGAATTTGGAAATTCCTATAGCTTTACTTTTTAATTATTTAAAATGTCTGAGTTTCCAGTTTATAAGGAACAAGTCCTGGCGGACTATGATCGAAAAATAGCTTCGCAAGAGCTCTCGTCAAAGCTTATCCATATCACTCCGGGAAACTTAAAAAAGGAGAGTGTAAGGGTTTGTGAAGAGCGGTTTCTCCCCAAGGACAAACATTTTCTACGACCGATATTCGGTCAAAAAGATGATGCATCGGGCTACCGGAATGCAATCCAAAATGGTAATGCTAACCCATTCAGGCCCCTTGTTAATTTTCTGCGGGACAGATCTATCAATACGGATGAAAATAATATCGAACTTTTGGCCTGGCTGATCAATTTCGAACCGAGACCTTACATGACCTGGTTAAAAGATCCTAATCGTAATCATAAAAAAGAAGAGCATGAGGCGCCAGATCAAACCCCTGATGAAGATATTGTTGTTGAACCGGAAAAAAACAAAAAACAGCCGGATGAAGATCAAATAGCACCTCCGTTACCAGCTATGGAGGATGATTTGCCCAAACCATTTTTAAATGGCAAGAAGATTATTATCCTGGTGGCTTTCTGGATAGTATTAGGTGGCGGAATTTATTTGATCAAGTATGAGGGAGAGAAGCCACTCACAAAAAATACAGAAAAACTCAATCATATCGAGATCAAGAAAAATACATCTGGTTGTATGGTATGGAACAAAGATCATTATGAACAGGGCAGCTGCGATCAAACCAATGATGGTCGCTTAATAGTTAAGCTTGACCCCTATAGGCTCGCCCACCTCAAAAAGATCACTGATACCAGTAACATCAACTGGAATTCAATAGGTCATACCTGGTATTTCAGGGCACCCAAAGAGGTAGAATGTTTTACAGCAGCAGGACCGTATCCTCCGGATACCACCAGGCGGTTGCTTCCAATAACCGAGTATATTATCAGGAAATATTTTCATTGGTAAACAAGATGTTGTAAGGCTTAACCTGGTACATCATGATAATCATAATACTGCAGCGCAACAGATAATTAATAAGGCTCCGTTAAAACATACTCATGTTTTTGTATGAAAATGTATGCCATTATTACCGTAATGCTTGCAATAGTCACACTTGTTTGGGACCTCGTTATGTTTAATGTGAAAACAGAAAAAAATGCCGGAATACCAGCAATAAATTAAAAATGAAAAAAACATATTGTTAATGTTTTTTATTTGCTTTTTTGTAAATGCGTCGGCCTAAAAATGTGGTGCTATTTAAGTAATTGACTGGGTGCTACAAAAGAAGGGCATATTGGGATCTATAAATAAAAAGGCGGAAATATTGGGGCTTAACTATACGAAGATGGGATAGTATACTATGATAAGCGCGGCAAAACCTTTAGCTGTGCATTGGCCGTTACAGGGGACCTTTAACTGTTACAGCTTATATGGGCATTGTTTGCCGTTGGTACCGAAAAGTTAACAAGAATTAAATAAGCTATGCTGAACGAAGAAGATATTAATTTTTACTTGGGTGCTTTTAAAGAACTGGAGCTGACTGATATTGCAGAATTATCAGCATTGGGCCAAAGCAGGCAACTCAGGGCCGGAGAGGTTTATATCAAGGAGGGCTCGTTGCAAAGTAAGCTGTCGTATATTAAGCAGGGGCTGATCAGGGCTTATTACCCTAAAGAAAACGGTGATGAGGTAACAGTAATGCTCAGATGGGAAAGCCAGTTTATGGCGCCCGTAGATAGCGTTATTTATCAGAAACCTTCGCGGTTTATTTACCAGGCTCTTGAAGATACCGAGTTAATTGAATTTGATTACCAAAAGGCGCAGGATATTATTGATCATAACCTTAAACTATCATCAACCCGCAATTTGTTTATCCTGGATATGCTTGCCGAGGCTATGGCACGGATAGAAACCTTTTTATTATTATCACCCGAGGAACGGTACCTTAATCTGATCAAAGAAAAACCCGATATCTTTAATCGTGTTAATAACAAACATTTGGCAACTTTTTTGGGCATTACCCCAGTATCATTAAGCCGCATCCGTAAACGGATCTCGTCTCCGCGAAAGCGTAATTAACCTTTGTTAATTTATTCCGGCTTGCTTAGCCGTAGCTTTGTAACCATAATTAATAGGTATGGAACAGGCATTCAAAATATTTCTAAACCTTTTTGCCATTTCGGCGGTCCGTTATTTTGTAATTGCAGGTATCGCTTTTGTGGTATGCTATAAGCTGTTGGCTAAATACCTGGTTAAAAATAAAATACAAACTCGTGAGGCTCAGCAAACAGATTTTTTACGCGAGATATTGCATTCGGTACAAACCACGGCCGTATTAGCTGTAATAGCATATGTGGTGTTATATACCTCGTTTAAGCAGTACACACTTGTTTATACTAACCCGGCCGATTACCCAACCTGGTGGCTTTGGCTTAGCGTACCTGTTTGCCTGGTTATTCACGACACCTATTTTTACTGGATGCACCGGCTGCTGCACCACCCCAAACTTTTCAGGTATACCCATTTATTGCATCATAAGTCAACCAATCCAACGCCATTCGCCTCGTATTCGTTTCATTTCATCGAAGCCTGGACCGAGGGCGCAGTATTGCTGCTCATCGTATTCATCATACCGGTACACGTAATTGCTATCGCCCTTTTCACAGTTTTAGGCTTTATAATTAACGTATATGGGCATTTGGGATACGAAATTGTGCCCAGGCGGTTCCGCAGCTCGCCGTTATTCAGCTTTTTTAATACCTCCGTACATCACAACCTGCATCACAAAAAGTTTAACGGCAACTATGGCCTGTACTTTAGGGTATGGGATAGGTTGATGGGAACAGAACATCCCGATTACGTAAAAGAGTTTGATAAAATTCAGCAAAGCAGGTTTAGTAACGAAAAATAGCGTTAGAGCTAAACAGTATAGCCAATTTATCCATAGATAAAAAAGTACCCACAGCTATGTCGGGGTCAATGCAGCCCCTAAAGAAGGATTTCGGCGCTGCGGTATAAACGTATAATCATGTAAGTGTAAGGTCACCCTGGTACTGTAAGGTATTGTGAAAGTTGAATTGATGGAATAAAAATCAACCTTAACCTTCCAATTAATTTATAAAGCAAGCGGCAAAAATAAGTGTGTTGGCCGTGAGTTCTTTTTTTTGGCTAACCCCCTAACCCCAACCCTATATCGCCTATAAATAATATTAATTTGCTCAATATAAAATATATTATTTATTGTAAATTGTGCTTCACAACTGCCACACTCCATGCACCTTTTAAGAAGAAATCCAATTAAACCACCAATTGAACCTGCCAGGGTACCGCTATTATATCAAAAGATTGAAAAACGATACCGCGTGGTTACAGGTATTTACGCTAACGTTTCCCGGTTCTGGAGGGCTGCGTTACATTCTGTTCGTTTGTTTAACATGGGGAGAGCATTACGGTTTAATCTCTTAGTTTAATGCTCATTGAGGTATTCAGGCTTATGGCACAATCATGGTTGTATTTTATCAATGTTTACATATCTGGGCATCCGGATTGTATTGGGTAACGCTGTTGCTTGGTGGCTGATCCCGTATCTGTAATGATGTGCTTTTTATCGCTGATGCCTTGACCGGTTTTTTATCGGTAGCTCGATTATTGAACCAATACCAATCAACGGATATGTATTTTAACACTCGCGCTATATTTTTATTTATTCTGTTAAGCATTATTGGAGCGGGCTGGGGTTTTTCACAAAATCATCCGCCTGTTACCAGGTTGTCTATCACCGAGGGATTGTCTAACAATTCTGTACGCTGTGTTTTTCAGGACAAAAAGGGATTGATGTGGTTTGGCACCTTTGACGGCCTTAACCGGTATGATGGATATGGGTTTAAGATATACAGAAACCAGCCCAAAGATTCCTCATCCCTGTCGCATAATTATATATACGCCATTGCGGAAGATAAAAATCAGAATATATGGATAGGTACCGGCCAGGGAGTGAATATTTTAGATCCGGAGGTTGACCGTTTTAGTTGGGCATATTACCGGGATTGGTATACCCATCAAATACTAAAACTCAGTTATAGCATTACTTACATTAAAGCCGACCATTATGGAAACCTGTTTATTGGAACTAACAATGCAGGCTTATACATCAAACCCCGATACAGCAATTTATGTGTTCAGCTTCCAGCTGCGGTGGGGCCTAATGCCTACAGGGCGCTTACTTGTGAAGGAATGGCTGTAAGCAAAAATAATACAGTATGGATATTTATGGCTGATGTTGGCCTTTGCCGTTATAATTACCGGTTGGGAAAGTTAGATCTGGTCAATAACTCGCTCAAATCGGTTAATTGTATTAATGCTGCCGATGATGGGGCAGTTTGGCTTGGCACAACGAAGGGCCTGTTTAAGTATGTTATCGACGGCAATAGTATAACAGGCGGCTATCGTGTAGGCGCTGGGCATCTTTCAGGCGATAACGTTGTTAGCCTGCTATTTACTGATAAGCGGCAACTCTACATCGGTACTGATGGCGGAGGGTTAAGCATCCTGAATCTGGCTACTAACAGGTTTAGTTATGCAGATGGTGAAGGGATGCCGGGGCTCGTTAAAAGCAAGGTGATTATGGACCTTTACCAGGATGAGGATTTACGGATCTGGATTGCAACGATGAGATCGGGTATCAATATTATTGATCCCAAAAAATCAAATTTCGGCTTAGTTGCACATCAGGAAGGAGTGGCCAATAGCCTCATCAATAATTTTGTATCGTCTTTTTGCGAATATGATAATGATAATATTTGGATAGGGACTGAAGATGGGGGCCTTTCTGTCTGGAACAGGAAAAAAAATCAGTTTAAAAATTTCACCCACCTCGGCGGGAATACCGCAACGCTCAGCAGCAATGCCGTTACTTCTATTTTAAAGGATTATTTGGGGCGAGTATGGGTGGCTACTTTTGCAGGCGGAATTAACCGCTATGGGGCTGCCGGTAAATCGTTTGAGCATTTTGAATGTAAAAATAATTCAACAGGCGAAGTAAATAAGGATGTTTGGTTATTGTTTGAGGATCGCCATAAAACCCTGTGGGCGGGTACTTTTTCAAACGGCAGGCTGTATCGGTTTAACCGGAAGAAAAACGAGTTTGATGTGTTTGACCAAAAAATAAGCGATCCTTATGTTTTTTTTGAAGACAGGCGAGGGCAATTATGGTGTGGTACCTCCGAGTTCCTCATCAAGGTGGATACCGTTAGTAAATCCCACACTTTTTATAGAATTGACAAACCGGTGCGGGCAATTTACGAGGACCGCTCGGGCTTGTTTTGGCTCGGCACTGAGGGCGGTGGCCTGTGTTTGTTTGACCGTATAGCCGGCAAGGTAAAACAGCGTTTTACTGACGCCGAAGGCTTATCAAACAATGCGGTGCTCAATATTCTGGAGGATAGGGCGGGTAAATTATGGCTGAGCACCTTTCAGGGTTTAACAAGTTTTGATTATAAACATTTAAGTTTTAACAACTATTATCAGAGTGATGGCCTGCAGAGCAACCAGTTTTCATTTAATGCGGCCTTACGGTTAAAATCGGGCCAACTTGCATTCGGCGGTATCAAGGGGTTTAATATTTTTTATCCCGATTCTATTGTTACGCACGATGATATGCCCAATATCGTTTTCACAAATATCAATGTGAATAACAAAAGGATAAGCGACGTTAATTTTATTAAAGATAACGGATCCGGAATTCCCCGGTTGAAGGTTCCGTACAATGATGCCGTATTATCTTTCTCTTTTGCGGGCTTGGAGTATTCTTCGCCCGAACACATCAAGTATGCCTATTATCTTGAGGGCTGGGACAAAAATTGGGTGTTCTCGGGAGCACAGCGCACCATCAACTACAATAATCTTCCCGAAGGGAGTTACACCCTGCATGTTAAATCTACCAATACCTCGGGCAAATGGAATACCAAACAAATAGTGCTGAATGTAATTGTGCTGCCGCCCTGGTTTAGAACGGTTTGGGCTTACCTGATTTACGGGGCACTGGCGGCGGCCCTTGCTTATATTTACATCAGGTACAGAACGATCCAGGAAAACCTGAAACATCAAATTAAACAGGAACGCCTGAATAGTGAGAATGAGCATCAAATGAATTTAAGGAAAACATCGTTCTTTACACACGTTTCGCACGAATTCAGAACGCCGTTAATGCTGATTATTAACCCGTTGCAGGAAGTTTTATCCAGAAATGGCCAGCGGAAAGATCCGGAACTCGGTATCGTTTACCGAAACGCCCGCCGTTTAATCAGCTTGATTGATCAGTTATTGTTGTTTAACAAAACCGAGAACGATGCAACCGACCTGCAGATCAATGAGCTAAATTTTTACGCCTTGTGTAAATTAACATTTGAAAGTTTTGTTTACCAGGCAAAAAACCGGAACATCCGGTACGAGTTTCATTCCAACCTTGATCATATCGTTTTATTTGGGGATAAGGCCAAACTGGAAGTTATCCTTTATAATTTACTGTCGAATGCATTTAAGTTTGTAAATGCCGAAGGCGTAATTTTATTTAAGCTCCGGGAAACGGGTAACACTGTGGAGGTTTCTGTTTGTGATAACGGCTGCGGTATTCCGCCGGAGGCAGGCAACCGCCTGTTCGAAAAATTTTACCGGTCGTCCAATCAGCAATCCGGATTCGGTATCGGCTTATATCTGGTCCATCAATTTGTGCAACAGCATAAGGCCCAGATAAGTTATGTAAGCAATGCCGAACAAGGGACTACATTTTTTGTAAACTTAAAAAAGGGGAGATTGCATTTTCAGGACATGCCGGTTTGGGAAACGCCGAATGAGGATGCTGTTTTTTTAAATGAACTTTCGGGCGACCAGGAGCTTGTCAATTGGACTGAACTTGACGATACTCCTGATCAGGATATCCATCATCATTCTAAGGCGGTAGTTGATGACGATGATAATTTAACAGGGCCGCAACTCACTTATTCAAAAAAAACCATGTTAGTAATTGATGACCATCCCGACATGAGAACTTATATCAAACAGATTTTTCGGGATCAATTTATTTTACTTGAAGCGAGTGATGGTGCACAAGGTATACAGTTAGCAAAAGAATATATCCCCGATATTATACTCAGCGATATTATGATGGACGTTAAAGACGGGCTCGAATTGTGCAGGGATATCCGAGAAAACCCTTCTTTGGCGCATATACCGCTTATTTTAATTACGGCCAGCCCGTCTGCAGATATTAAAGTAGGCGGTATTAAAGGCGGTGCCGATGATTATTTTACAAAACCCCTCAATAAGGAATTATTAACTGCCCGCATAAATACTTTATTACAAAACCGCAATAACCTGCAAAATTACTTTTACAGAAAGGTAACGCTAAAGGAACATCATGTTAAAATATCAGAAGAAGAAAAGCGCTTTATCGATCAATGTATTGTTATTATAGAAGGCAGGCTTGAAGATGATGATTTTAATGTAGATCAGTTAGCGCGAGAAATTAACATGAGCCGCTCAAATATTTTTAAGAAAGTTAAGGCAATTTCAAACCAAACACCCAATAATTTCATCAAATACGTCCGTTTGCGGCGGGCGGCAGAACTCTTCATCAATTCGTCTCATAACGTAAACGAGGTTTCCATGTTAGTTGGTTTTAAAGACGTTAAGTATTTTAGAGAACAGTTTTTTCAGCTTTTTGGCCTCAATCCGTCCGAATATATCAAAAAGTATAGAAATCCATTCTCAAAGAAAATTTCCTTTCACTTTGCCCAGGATGGAAAATCAATTTAAGATGAATAAATCAATACTGCCAGCCTTTTACTTTAGGATCGTTGATAACGGCGACCATTTTAAGAAAATAAAAAAAGTGCCAAGCTTTGGAAAGCACTATCGGTTCCCAAAGCTTAACACCATAAAAATAACAGAAAGGGAATTTAAAATCGCCCAGGAAAAGTCAAAACTATTTCCCGGTTTTAATTCAGGCTACATACCATCTGCGCGCATGGCGTAAACAATTTTTACCTGCCTGAAAGCATTGGTTTCCGACCACTCATCATCGTAGTTTAACCCATACGGCCAAAAATGCCCGCCACCGGTATGAATAGCACTTGTAGAGGTTTCAAGAGCGTGAATAGTTGCAACGGTATTTGTTCCCAAAAAATCACCGCTGCTGGTGTTAGAATACCAGCCGCCGTTTTGGCCCACGCCGTAAGTATGCGCTATTTCGTGCATCACAGTTCTTACCGTCTGGTAGCTTGCGTTTGATCCGAACCGGATGTTTCCGGTCGAGGCGTTGCCATCTGCTGTGGGCACGTCAGTATTATATTCTACGGTTAAGGTACGCGCAGGCCAGTCGGCACCTGCGTTATAGCGCGCGCAGGCGTCATTCATAGCCGTTGTTATCCTCTGTTGCACGTCGGTAGGTACGCCGGTGGTGGTTAGTGTCCATGTTAAATGCCCATTGGCTGTTACTCTTAACAAGGCCCATTGTTGGTTCTCACCTCCCCAGTAGCTCCATTGCTGCACATTAGCAAGATCGTCTAACGACTGGCCATTTACATCCAGATCTTTTCCGCTGTTTTTGTTTACAATGCGGTAATAGCCGTTGCCGATTGAAATGAACTGCCATTGCTGATTATTAGCCGAACTGGAATACGTGCCAATATTTACATTGCTGCCATCGGCGGTGCCGGATTGATCAACTTGAAGGGCTTTGCCGCTGTTGTTATCAATAATAGAATAATAGCCTCCTGTAACTTGGGTTAACGTCCACTTTTCATTTGCGCCTCCCGTTGCGCCATACTGAACTACATTAGATCCTTCGGATGTTTGCAATCCTGAAACGTCCAGTACTTTGCCGCTTTTAAGATTGACGATAAAAAAAGTTCCATTGGATACTGTTTGCAAAACTTCGGTAGGCGAAATAGCTGCAAACGACGATTTGGTGTTGATTGATACATTTGCCGGTAATTTTAGGCCGGTTGCACTTTTTTCTACCGAGCCATCTTTTTTACAGCTCGCTAATAACAGGCCGATTGATAAAAAAATCAACCTTAGTGCGGGTGACGTGATGAATTTGTTTTCCATAAATGGTTTATTTTAGTTTTTGGACATGCATACTTACTGTCCGGTTGGTTAATGTTTACAGGTATATGCACAACTTTCTTTTTTATCAGAGAGCCCCCTGTAAGGTTTGGTTAGTAAAGGATGCGTGGCCGAAAAACTTAAGATTGTTTAAAGATTAACCGGCTTAGCTTTACAAACTTATGTAGTGGGAGGTGATTGGCAGGGGGGATATTATCTCAAAATTGGGGGACTAAAGTCCATTTCGCCCTTTAAGGGCCGGTGAAAATATAAAATTGAAATAGAGTGATCGTTTTTTTGTCGGGGGAGGGCCGGCTGGTCTCAATAAGTTTTCTTGTGAAGGCGGAAGAGTACGAGAGGGTTTGGAAATGATTTTAGGTAGCAGCGAAACAATAATTTCCAGTATGTTTGGTCTGCGGGTAACCATAAATAGCGTACAAGGCGTTTACCCTGCAATGCTGATGATGCCCGAGGTAAGCAGAAGGCCCTGGCTTCCTCTGCGATAAAAACTAATCGGATACAAATCGGATGACCTACAGATGCGCCTTTGTCCGGAAATTCGCGGCATAAAGTCAAGGTATCGGCGCATTGGTAACATAGCATTTATGCATTACTTGCCTGCATCTCTTCATTCATGACGCGGTAACAGCTGTACAAATATAGCGCCGTGAAATAAAACAACATTATGGGGATAGCCGGATGAGATAAAATGACGGTGGGTTTTACGTGGCTAAATCTGGCCGCTATAACAGCGACGTTCAACAGGGTCATCGGTATAAAAGCCTGCCAAAAAATTGTCGTACGCAACAAAGAGTATTTTTTGTGGTCGGTTTGGATAACCCGCATGCGGTAGCCAATGTACAAAGATGAAGAAAGCAGCAATAAAGCCAGCAGCGCAAATACCGTGATGGTGGTTGCTGTTGAATCCGGTAAATAAGTGCTAAGGATAAAACAAACGGTCATTGCAGCAATCGTTTTTAAGATCAAATGTTTACGGTAGACCTTACCAATGCGTTGGTTCAGCTTGACCCGGAATAGCCGGGCGTGTTCCAGTGCCATATTTTTGATTCCCTCTGTGCCGCCCATAACGTGGATAACATCTTCTATCATCAGTTCCGCCGGTCGTGCATCCCCTTGGGTACGCCTGTTTTCCATATCGCTGAACACATGGTCGAGCAATTCGTTATAAACTTCCTGGTAAACAATTTTAAAATCCAGCAAGCGTTTCCGGGCAAATGCGTATTCTTCGGTGGTAAGCCTCATAGCAAATCGGGTTTTAAGTTGAGTAATAATTGCAGTTGGTTAATAAATTCTTTGGCTTCTTCAACTTTGCTGATAGCTTCTTTACCACCAGATTCGGTCAGGTGGTAATATTTGCGCACACGATTACCCGCCATTTCTGTCGTGGTTTCCAGCAGGCCCGCCGCTTCCAGCTTATGAAGCGCCGCGTAAAGCGCTGCCTCGGTCAGTTCGATACCTCCGGAGGTAAGGGCTTTCACTTTCTGGCTGATCTCGTAGCCGTACATACGCTTACGGTCTTCCAGCAGTTTGAGGATAATGGTCTGCAAAGTGCCTTTCAACAAAGTGTTGGTGCTCATGCAATAAAGGTAAAAAAAAATAGCAATACCCAACTAAATTGGGTATTGCTATTTTTTTCTGCTTCCCAAGTTGGTGCGCGCGTGTCGCGCGTTCCCTAATAGGTATAAAAGCTGTTATGGCACTACCAGTATCGTGAAATTAAAAGTGCTGCCCTTTCCGGGTTCACTGTCTGCCCATATCTCGCCGCCATGCCCCTTAATAATCTCGCTGCACAGGTATAGCCCAATGCCGAAACCAGCGATATGCCTTGTTTCATTGCCTTTTACCCGGTAATAGCGCTCAAAAAGCCTGGGCAAATCGTCTGCGTTTATACCTATTCCTTCGTCGCTCACACTTACCTGTACTATACCATCGGCCTTTACGCAGGATAGCCGGATAGTAGAACCTGCCGCGGCATACTTAACGGCGTTACTAACCAGATTATTGACCACCTGCCCTATCTTTTACCTGTCGGCGTTTACCCAGTTCATTGCAGCCGGTTGGAACACCAGATTGATGGCTTGATATGGACGCCATTGATTCCTCCTCAGCTTCTTTGATTAGCAGGGATATATCAAACCTCTGGCGGTCGATGTAGATCTTCCCCAATTCGAGTCGCGACAGGTTGAGGAAGCCGTTGGTGATGCTGGTCATTTCTGATGCGCTTGCAGAGGATCAAGCAGGCACTTTATTGCAAGTTAACGATATAATTGACTTAAAATTGAGCCAAATTGGAAAAAGAGCGTTGCTCTAAAACACCCAGCTCTCTTTTTCATACCGGTACCAGATATATAAGTGTCGGTTATTGCTTTGAGTAAAACTGAGCTCGCGTATTTTAATGAAAGGCGAGTAACGGCCTGTTTTGCTTATACGATTATAAATAGAGATGCGAAATTCTGGTAAAGGAGTTGCCAGTGTAAACACGGTATCTCCAGTGGGTTTGCCAAAGGCTGTTACCACTTGTTGTAACGTAAGTGTATCTATTTTTGCGGTATCGATCTCAATACGGCTGATGTTTATTGCACTATTTTTAACTTTTTTATCCGAACAGGATAATGCCATGCCCATTGCGAAGAACATCAAGCTCCATAGCAGGAAATAGCAAAACGAGCATTTTTTATTGTTGGATAGTTGTTTCAACATGTTTTTCAAAATACTAACGGATCACTTCTAACGGCGCACCGGGCTTAGGCCTGTACAAATAAAGGCCATAAAAATTTTCTTTGTCTTTCATCTCCCCATATATGGCTGGAAAGTCCCGGTCGCCGCCTTTAGTTTGCAAAAGAGTCACTACTTTTCCATCCCCCAAAATACGCATGGTGTAGCCATTGATCAGCTTCATTTCAGTGATAGCGTTCGCCTCCTGTTCTAACCGCTCCCAGCCATGATCGTAATTATTAGCTTCTCCTGAAATGAAGAAGAATGCCTGCGCTACTTCCTTTTCCCGGTTATAGATCATGCTGGCAATCGTTTGTACATCTTTTTTTTTGAAGGCGGTGATATACCTGTCTACTAATGTTTGTACTTCTTTAACTAATACTTTCGGGTCTTCCTTCCGGAGATCCGTCCCACTGCTCCAACCTTTTAAGATGTAAGGTACCTCAGCATTAAATTCGCCATTCCATTCGTATGTCGTGGTTTTTTTTGTCAACGCCGGTAATTTAGCGTGATAAACCTCTTTTGCTTCTTTAAGTTTTTCGTTACCATATTCCGAATGTACCACCCTTATAGAAAATACGGTCTCAGGTGACAGAAATGGTTCTGTTTTTCCCTTGGTAGTCGCTGGGGCATACACTCTAACTTTGATTTTTTGAACACCGCTTTTTAAAATGTACTGCGGAAAATCAATGTTCTGTTCGCCAGTAGAGCGCCCCGTAGCAAAAGAAAAATCAACCAGCATATCATTCACATAGATCTCATAAGTACACAATGCCCAATTGATCCTTAGCGCGTAAGTTGGATTGTAAGCGTATGTTTTTACACTTTTTGATATGCTATTGTATTGTTGTTTATTAATAGTAGTGACCCCCATTTGCCCATAACTCAGCTGGCTAATAATCAAACAGGCGGCTATTAAGGATATTTTAAGTCGGTTCATAAGCTAAAGCAAAGTTATTTGATTTATAGTAGATTGGTTATGTTATTTGGTACTTAATGGGAACCTGCTTTTTGAAAAAGCGGAATCTGCCAATGACATATTCAAACGAAGCTTTAACTCTCATGCTAAATATGAAAAACATTGACAGCATTACCAAACAGATTTTATTGATCACCTGGCCTATCTTTTCCCTGTCGGCGTTTACCCAGCTCATTGTAGCCCGTTGGAACACCAGTTGATGGCTGGATATGGATACCATTGATTCTTCTTCGGCTTCTTTGATTAACAGGGATATATCAAACCTTTGGCGGTCGATGTAGATCTTGCCCGATTCGAGCCAGGATAGGTTGAGGAAGCCGTTGATGATGCTGGTCATTTTTCTCAACTGTTTACCGGCCCGCTCCAACATGCCCGATGTAAGTGTATCACCGCAGGTTAATGCTTTATTTTGAGAAACCTGTATATAGCTGATGGCAGAGGTAAGGGGTGTTTTAAACTCATGGCTTACCATGCTGATGAAGGCGTTTTTACGCTGTTCATTTTCTTTGATCTCTGTAATAGCTACAGTAGAGCTAATATAACCCGCGAAAGATCCATAGAACCGGAAACGGGGCATACCCCTGGCCAATAACCACCGGTGCCTGTTTTGATTGTCGGGTACGCGGAATTCCCATTCACACGTTTTTTTTTCAATAAGTGCCGTCGAAAAGTTCCTGATCACCTTATATTCATATGAAATGGAAAAAGGAATAGATTAAAAACGAGAAAAGATAATAATTTTTTTCACAAAGGGAAACTAACAATTGGCCGGATAGTTTGGGTTAGAATAAATTGCCTGCTGTTTTGTTGAAAAAAATGGATTTTGCGGGCCTACCGAACCCTTGTGGGGGCTCAAGTAGGCTGGCGAAGCAATGTTTCAAAATACATTAACCCGTTCTCCCACGCTGGTGCGCGCGTGTCGCGCGTTCGCCAATAGGCTGTTACCGAACTATCGGTATCGTAAAACTAAATTTACTGCCCTTACCCGGCTCGCTTTCCGCCCAGATCTCGCCGCCATGGCCTTTGATAATTTCGCAGCACAAGTATAACCCGATGCCAAAGCCCGCAATATGCCTGGTTGCATTGCCTTTTGCCCGGTAATAACGCTCAAAAAGCCTGGGCAAGTCCTCTTGGCTTATGCCCATTCCGTCATCGGCTACGCTTACCTGCATCATGTCGTTGGCCGTTGTACAAGATAGCCGGATGGTTGAACCTGCCGGGGAATATTTAACGGCGTTACTAATCAGGTTATTGATCACCTGGCTTATCTTCTCCCTGTCGGCATTTACCCAGCTCACGGTAGCTGGTTCAAACACCAGGTGATGGCTTGATATGGACGCCAGCGATTCTTCCTCGGCTTCCCTCATCAACAGGGATATATCAAACCTCTGGCGGTCGATGTAGATCTTGCCCGACTCGAGCCGCGACAAGTTGAGGAAGCCGTTGATCATGCTGGTCATCTTGCCCAACTGTTTGGCCGCACGCTCCAACATGCCCGATGTTAGTGTGTCATCATACGTTAATGCTTTCTTTTGGGAAACCTGGATATAGCTGATGGCCGAGGTAAGCGGTGTTTTTAGCTCATGGCTTACCATACTGATGAAGGCGTTTTTACGCTGCTCATTTTCTTTGATTTCCGTAATATCCACCGTAGAACTGATGTAACCCGCAAAAGATCCGTCGGACCGGAAACGTGGGGCGCCCCGGGACAGCAACCACCGGTACTTGTTCTGACTGTCGGGGATGCGGAATTCCCATTGCCATGGTTTTTTTTCGAGAAGCGAGGTGGAAAAGTTTTTGATCACCGCTTCTTTATCCTCGGCGTGTATCAGGTCAAACCAGCCATCCTTCAATAATTGGGTGGTAGTGCGTCCCGTTACCCTGGCCCAGGCTTCGTTGAAGTAAATTATGCTGCCTGATTCGTTCCCGACGCTAATCATCACATCTGTACTATCGGCCATGGTACGGAAACGTGCCTCGCTTTCCGAAATAGCTATTTCGGCATTACGGATATCGGTAATATCACGCGTTGTGCCGGCTACGGCTTCTACTTCGCCATACTCGTTAATAACCGGGGTGAAAATATAATCGTAGATGCGCCTGCCTAATGTAGCGTGCGGAAAAGAGACTTCACCGCGAATAGGTTGTTTGGTTGTTTTAACCTGGTCAATCTCCCTGTGGTGCATCTCGGCATGCCAGGGCTCGTAGCCGTTGTCAAGTAAACCTTTTCCAATAGCATCGTCCCAGCTTTTGCCCCACATAGAAAGCAAGGCACCGTTAGCGTAAGTGAAACGATAATCCTGGTCAAAAACATAGATCAGGTCGGGCGTGCTTGAGGTAATTGTTTCGTATAGCCTTTTTTGTTGTTCTGATTGTTCTTTGGCCTCGCGCAGGGCTTCTTCGGCACTTTTACGTTGCGTAATATCACTGGCCGCGCCAAACCACTCTACAATTTTGCCATTGCTGTCCAGAATGGGCACTGCGCGCGAGAGCGTCCAACCGGGTGTGCCGTCAGCCCGTAGTACCCGGTGTTCCAGCTCAAATATTTTTTTTGCCTCAATGGCTTCGCGAATAGTCGTTTTTACTTTTTCATAATCATCGGGATGAACGTATTTTGTTATCCAGTTAGCTATCGGTTCGTGGGTATCCAACAAAAATCCCCGGCCATCTAATTGCCGCATCACCCGCCAGTCGGCACTCATGCTATACACAATGTCGGCGGTAGCTGTAACCAGCGCACGGAAACGTTCCTCATTGGTAGCAATTGTTTGCCCATTTATAATGGGTTTGGGTGATAGCTTATTCATATGAAAATGGAAAAGAAACAGATTAAAAACGATAAAAGATAATAATTTGTTTCATAAATGAAAACTTACAATTGTCCGGATAGGATGGTAACAATTAATTGTCAACTTTGGTTGAAAAAAAAGGCTTTTAGCAAGCCTACCGGGCTATTGGGCGCGCAAGCCAAGTAGGCGAGGCTATGGTTTCAAATACTTTAATCCGCTTATCTTTTATTAGTAAGCTTTAACCGGTTTATCACCCCGTTAAATACGTGTTAGTGCAAGCCTTCCTTTTTTAAATACTTAAGCCATGCTTCGGGTAAGTTGGTTTGTATCACGTTTGCATACCTTTCATTGGTGAGTAAAGCCTTAAAGCCTGTATTGGAGGTTTCTTCCATGTCGTCGTATTTGCCCAGTGCATTGGTCCATACCCTTACGTGCTGGTCTCTGATGGTTTTCATTAAGCCATCGCTATAAAATGATTCGTCGATATGGATGAGTTTGGCAATCTTTAAGGCCAGTATCTGTTCAACATCGTCCTGGCTGTAAGCTCGGGGCATTATCTTAATTTGAGGGTTTAAATTATTTACCCAAGCCATGTCTTTATATCCATACAAAAAAAACAATATTTGCCTTTGGGTATTGGTTTGCTCTATTGCCTGGTAAGTTCTTTTTAAGGCATCGTGATCGTCCAATTTATAATCAAGATCAACGAGTATTTTATCTTTGGCAGCTTTTAGAAACTGCAAAAGTGTAGGTACCCTTTCTTCAGTTGGCTTGCCATCCTGGGTAAGACGTAACCTGAGCAATTGCTTATAGGTGTAATTGGCAAGTTCGCCTTTTCCATTAGTGGTCCGGTCAACCTTGGCATCGTGCATCATGACTAACACGTGGTCTTTAGTTTGCCTTACATCGGTTTCAACAATATCCACCCCCAGCCTGATGGCCTCTTTGAGTGCCTTCAAAGAGTTTTCCGGGTAATGCTCGTGTGCACCACGATGTGCGGTTACCATAATCCGGTCAGGGTGATTCATAAGCACATCAACCAATGAATCCGTACGGTTGTTTTGAGAGCGGCATGGCCCGGCAATAAGCAGGAATGGCAATGCCAATAGTAAAAGGGCATATTTTACAAGTGCTGTTATTTTAAGCATCATTAATGTTGTTAGTATCAGCTTAGTGTCGTGTCAACAATAAAACTCGGTTATCGTTAGTCAAAGTCATTCATACTTAACCAGGAATTCCGAATTTTTGACTCAAGACTCCGGACTAAGTACTCTTGATTTAGTACTATAGCAGGTTATCTTAAACCTTTTTGGGTTAAGTAGTTGATAAAAGCTTCCGGATGATCGGTTTGTAAACCTGTTAAACCCCTGGCTACGGCCATATCCCAAACTTCCGGACCTTCAGCCCCGCTTTGGCCATCGGGCCATGCCGGTAAGTGATGCTTTTTAGCCCAGGCTACCAGTTCGTTATTATATTGTTTAAAATCGCCGTCCAATACATCGGGGTGGTATTGATCCATAAACCGCATTAGGGTAACGCTGTCTTTCACGTCGTCGGGCAGGCTTAACATTAATGGCATTTGAGGTGCAACAGCTCTCCACTGTGTAAATTGCTCGGGCTTGTTAATATAAACCAATACCTGTTTTTCCATTCCGTATTGTTTTAACAAGGGATAAACTACAGCCGGGTCTGCTTCTTTAAAATCAATGTAGATGTATATTTTGTTTTTACATAGTGCCAGTATCTGTTTAAATGTGGGGATATGCAGGTTTAGTGTTTTATCTTTTGTTTTGATGCTAAGTTTTTCAATATCGGCAAGCATTTTGTTCTTAACCATTCCGGTATCATTCGTCATCCTGTCAATGCGGGCATCATGCAAACTTACCAGCTCGCCATCCTTTGTGGTTCGCAAATCTATTTCAACATAATCGGCTCCATGTTTAATGGCCTGCTCGTATGCAGCCAAAGTATTTTCCGGAAATAACACATGATCGCCGCGGTGAGCTATCACTGTAAACCGGTGCCTTGGTGCGGGTATAGGGTTGGCGGTATAATTATCTGCGCCGTCAGCTGGGTTTAGTTGATAGGCAGAAGCAATTTGCTGCCTGGATAAATCACTGGTTATAGTTTTTATTTTTAGTTCGGGTGCGGCAAATAATTGCCATAAGCTAATTGCCGGAATTAGCAGGATCATGTTTTTCATTATAATATAAATGGCCTATTTATTAATTATCGTTTCGTACAATACTTTTCCGCTGTCGTTTACGGCATTAACCTTCAATTGCGTTGTGTTTATGGAGAAATACATAAACCCATGTTCAGAAGCCTGGAAACGGCTGTAAGGAATCCCGGTAGTTACTTCTGTTAGTTCCGACCCTGCTCCCGAGATGAACTGGTGGGTGTAACCTTCTGGTTTTAGATGTTGAAGGGAATGGTCGTGGCCCGACAGGTAAACATCAACTTTGTGTTTTTCAAACAAACCTGCCAGGGCTTTCCTGATGGCCAGGGTATCATAATTTGTGATACGGGGGCCTACAGTATAAGCCGGGTGGTGGCCGATTACTATCTTCCACTTTACATCAGGTGAAGCATTTGCCAAAGTCTGATCAATCCAGGCTAATTGTTTTTCAGGTTCTCTTTCTTTCAGGTCGTAAACAATAGGTTGGGTGTCAATAAATACAAACAGTACTTTTCCGCCTGCTTTGTCGATATTTACCTCTTTGGAGTAGTAAAGGGCTGGCATGTTCCACCGGCGGCTTACTTTGCTGTAACGTACCTGGGCATCCGGGTCTGTACCGTAATCATGGTTGCCCAGCACAGGGTACCAGTCGTCCTGTAAAGAGTGGGCGGTATAAACGTTCTCAAAGGAGTAGTGCCATAGCGGGTCGTTTTCGCTTACAACACCTTTGGGGTAAAAATTATCACCGACAGAAATGATAAACTTGTTAGGGTGTGTTGCGGCCCAGGCCCCCATTTGTTTGGCTACCTCGTTCTGGTGATACTCGCCGTTACGGCCCCAATCGCCAATGGCAACAAAGTTGAGCGGAAAGTCATTGGCAAAAATAGCCTTGGGCGAAACATCTTCGCTCTCCAGATGTGTTTCCCGGGTACCGGCCAGGCTTTCAAACGGATTGATTAACGATGTGCCGAGCGCAGTTAACGCTGTGCTGATCACAAAATCTCTTCTTTTCATGTGGATCTTATTTTTTGTTTATGAGTTTGTTGGGTTTACCCTTTTCTTTCACCAGGTCGAAGGCGTCAAACAACTCCCCGGTGGCCAGATAAGCTTTGAAAGATAATAAGTTATCGTCAATATCTATGGTCTGGTAAACCTGTAAATGACTTCCAATAATATCAGCCCATTCCATTGGCTCGGTTTCGTACATTTTTGAACCACTTACCGAAACCACGTATACCGTACCAGAGTGCGCCCCGGCTACGCCTTGAGTTAGCGGAACCTTAGTCATGCCCCGCGCATAAGCGTGATCGTGGCCTTGTAATACGATATCTACGCCATATTGATCGAAAATTGGTTTCAAATGCTCTCTCGCCTTTTTATTGTCCCGGCCCTTTTTGGTGGAGTAAATAGGATGATGCATCACAATGCAAGTCCATCGTTGGCTGTTTTGCGTTAATACCTGGTGTAACCAGTCAACCTGCCTGCTGATACAATCGTCTGTAATAGCTTCCTCAATCATTTGGGTATTTAAGGATATCATTCTTACTCCCTGGATATCGGCATAGTAACAGCTTCCTTTCAATAGCGTATCGTCGGGGCCGTTCATCGGGAGCGCAAATTGTTCATTCCAATATACGGATAAATGCGGTTTCCCATCTTCGTGGGTGTACTCATGGTTGCCGGGCGTCATCAAAGCCGGGGTGCTGGCGTGTATGTAGCCGCCTGCGGCAAACCAGTCTGCCCATTCATTATCCTCATTCGCCCGGTTAACCAGGTCACCGGCATGAACTACCAGTTGCGCGTTTGGCATGGCAGAGTATGCTTTCCTGATCACCCTGCTCCACAAAGGCTTAATACCGACTTGGGCATCACCCAGATAAATAAACGAAAGTTTAGGCCGGGCCACATTGCTTTGAGCTGTACGGAACTGGAACCATTCGGTCCAATTATTCTGCTTACCTATCCGGTAAGCATATAAAGTATCGGGTTGAAGGTTATTGATGGTTGCCCTGTTGTTAATTGCGCTGATTTTTTCAAAACTGAAAGGCTTTGCGTTAGCGTTTACCCGGATCACGTTCGAAACAAATTCGGGGTGGGCATCGGCAATGGCATATTCAACAATGGTTGGTTCGGATGTGTTTGCAGTTCGCCAGTTAATGGTAACGCTTGTAGCCGGGTCGGGCGTAATTGTCAATATTACCCTATCGGGGATATCGTTCGGCAAGTCGTTCTGCGTATCGTTTGCCAGTAGTTTTGCAGGTGAGCCGATAAGAGGCAACATGGCGCCTATCTTTACCGTACGCCCTAAAAAGCTCCTTCTCGCTATTTTTTTCATGATGGATGATTGGTCTTTATACTAAAAAAGATGAGATAAAAGGCACATCGTCCCTGATATCCCATCTTTGGCATAACTAAATTGTGTAAGGTTTAAAAATTATTTAAGGTACCACATTTTGGTGTTGATGTCATCCGGTCCGAATACGGCTATCGCGGCTTTATAGCTATCGTAGTTTACATTGGGCTCGCTTGTTGGCCAGCCATACCTCACAGGGAATACTGGTTGAAAAGCCGCCGGGCCAACCACAAATTGAGGAAAGCCGGTACGGCGGAAATCAAACCAGCCCTCTGATCCGCGGAATAACATTGCCAGCCATTTCTGAATGATCAATTGTTTTTGAGTACCATCGTATTTTACCAAAGGCGAATCGTAATAAGCCTGGCTTACGGCTTGGGCCTTAACACCATAATAATCCATAGAAGCTTCGATACCATCGTGGTAAAGTGATTCGGCAGTTTTAGCGGGTACGGAAACTTTACCGGTTTGTACGGCCTCGGCCAGTATAAAGCACACTTCGGAGTAAATCATAAAGCTGGCTTTTAACCCGGTGGCTTTATCTTGCCTGAAGAACGACGAGAATACCGACTGATGTGTTTCGCCGCCGTTATAATCTGCCGGATTGGTTAGGGCATGTGGCACGCCCACATATTGATTGTGATCAACCGTAGAGCCGGTGGTTGTAGCTACCGGTGCTACCCAAACTGCCAACCGTGGGTCGTTACGTTGTAACAGCACGTCAACCAGTTCTTTGCTTGCTTTGGTTTTGGCAAAATCAGCATCAATCATATTTTTGGCGCCGCCGGGCCAGCTGTCATCTTTCTTAACGCCCTGGTATATCACCTCGGCATTATCAGTATTGCTGGTAAAAATGGGATACAGGTCGCTGTTGTTAATAATCTCCTGCATATCCGAAAAAGCGTTGGCATATACCTTGGAGCATCGCATCAGCATACGCAAACGGAGCGAGTTTGCCAGCTTGCGCCATTGCAACGCTTTACCTGCGTAAAGGGCATCGGCGTTTGCATCAATACCGGTGCCGCTTGTTTTTAACTGCAAGTTAGCATCTTTTAACAATTGCAGTAAGCTCATGTAAATATCCTGCTGCTTATCGTAAGCGGGTTTAATGTTACCCGTAGATACAGATTGCAAAGCTTGCGAATAAGGGGCATCGCCATATAAGTCGGTAAGATAACAGATGTTAAAAGCCATCAGGATATTGCCTGTGGCTACATACACGGGCTGTGATGTAGTAACGGCTTCCTGCTGCATGGTTTTAATAATCATGGCGCGGGTATAAATATCGTTCCAGTCTACCGCCGTCCACCTAAAATCTTCGTAATCGTTGTTTCTTACCAAGGTGATATACCTGCCCAGTGCGGCTGGGCGGCGGTCGAAGGCATTTTCCTGGTAAGCATACGCGGTTTGCGTAATTGCTTCGGTGAAATGATATTCGGGCCTGGTTGTTGAGGGGCTGTTGTTGTTGGTGTTGATTTTTTGAAAATCCTTGGTGCAGGAGCTCATCACCGTTGCAACTACTGCTAAATATAAGATAGAGAAAGCTTTCATGGATTGGTTTTGAATTAAAAGTTACAACTTAATTTAAAGCCGTACGATCTGATGCCCGGCAAGGCATATTGCGCTACACCCTGGTACCTTAAAGTTGATATGCTGATGGTGCTTTCCGGGTCAAAGCCATTATTGGCTGCTGTCCAGATAAATAAATTGTAACCGATGGCAGAAATGGCCAGGTTACTCATAAAGGGAAGGTGGCGCATTATATTTTTATTGAAGTTGTAGGTTAGCGACACCTCTTTCAGTTTGATATAGGTGGCGCTAAAGGTATCGTTCTGGTAGTATTTCCAGTACTTGTTATCGTAATAATCGGCCGCGGCTATAATCACGTTATTTTGCCTGTAAGTGCCATCGCCATTGGCAATAACTCCGGGCATAATCATACCGTCGGTCCTTTTTACGCCGTTGGCATCTGTCCAGCTTAAACCACCGTGCTCGGCGTCGCGTCCGGGTATTGTAGTATCCAGGTAACCGTCGTCAATCAAGGTTTTTACCGCGTACGAATAATATTGCCCACCTTTGCGCCAGTCTAACAGTGCATTCAGCGTAAAGCCGGCATAGCTAAAGCTGTTATTAATGCCCAACATAAAATCGGGGTTGTAATTGCCTATTTTCTCTAACGTGGTTGATTGCTGCATCAGCCCGCCGCTGGTTAACAAAGGCTGGCCGGCATTAGGGCCGCTGGGTACTTTTTTCCAGCTTGTGGTATAAAAGTCACCCATTTGTGTTCCTTCGCTTATCAGGTAATTCACATTGCTGCCATCGGTACTGCCCAATAAATAATTGGTTATACCCGGTGTTAGCGAAATAACTTTGTTGCGGTTGCGGGTGAAATTAAATTCGGTTTTCCAGGTGAATTTTCCTTTAACAGGTACCGCGTTAAGCGTTAATTCAATACCCGAGTTCTGGATATTTCCGGCGTTGATCAGTTTGGTGCTGGCTCCTGATGCAATAGTGGTAGGCACCTGGATAATCTGGTTTTTGTTGTTGGTTTTATACCAGGTAAAACTTAAGCCCAACCTGTCCTGAAAAAAGCTGACGTCGGCTCCGGTTTCGTATGATGTGGCGATTTCTGGCTTTAACTTGCTGTTCTTTTGATCATAACTTAAGGATGCCCGCTTTACACTCCCCCAATCGGTATCAAAGGGAATAACATTGTATAGTTGGTAGGGGTCGGTGTCAGAGCCCACCTGCGAGATGTTTCCGCGAAGTTTTAAGTAAGATAGCTTATCCCATTTAATACCAAGCAGATCGGAGGCGATCACGCTTAACGATGCCGAAGGGTAGAAATATGAACTGTTTTCTGGAGGCAGCGTGCTGCTCCAGTCGTTGCGCGCGGTCAGATTTAAAAATATCGATTGTTTGTAGCTGATCTCGCCGAGGCCGTAAATGCTGTTAATGCGTTTGTGCCCGGCGCCTTCGGAATAGATCATGGAACCCGCTGCCGCGTTCGCAAGGTTGTAGATACCTGGCAAAGTTAACGTACCGGTGTAATTTTGAACCGATCGTGTTTTTTGATCCATCTGGTTGCCACCTGCCGAAACGGAGTAAGCAAACTGGTTGTTGATTTTCGATTTATAGGTCAGCAAAAAGTCACTGTTCTGCTCTTTAAAATAATCATTCTCGGTGAGGTAAGCACCGGTAGGGTTACGCTTGGCGCTAAACGGGCGCTTTTGGTTAACATCTGTTGAATAATAATCCAACCCGGTACGTGCGGTAAGGGTAAGGTTAGTTAACAGATCTACAGCCAATTGAACATGCCCGGTTAACCGGTTGCGGTTATAACCATTGGTTTCTTCATTAGCGATTAAAAAAGGGTTGTCATCGCTTGATAAGGGGTTGTATTGTTTAACACCTTCTTTGCCGGGTACCCAATAATTACGCAGATCGTTGATGTTGATATTGGGAGTAAGCTTGTAAACCTCGTAAGTTACGCTTTCGCTGTTAGCCGACGGGCGGTTATCGCTCTGGTTGTTAGTATACGCTATGTTTGTACTTAACCTGATGGATGGTTTAATGTTGTAGTTACCAGCAAAGTTCAGCGTGTTACGTTTCATGTCGGTATTGGGCACAATACCTTTATTTTGCATGTTTGAGAAAGATAGCCTGAAATCGCCCGCCTCACTTGATTTGGCAACCGCAATATTGTTTGTCAAAGTATGGCCGGTATTAAAAAAATCTTTCACACGGTTAGGGTATGATACCCAGTCGGTTGGTATAGCTTTACCATTAGCATCTAACGGGCTATTCCATTGTACCAGTTTGATGCCTGTGTTTAAACGCTGCCCCCAGGCGCTGGTGCTAATGGTACTGGTAGATACGGGCGAATCTCCGGAGCCATATTCATTTTGTAAATGAGGAAAAAGGTAGGCCTTATCAAATACCGTGGTTGAATTGAAGCTTATACCAAGTCCCTTTTTCTCTGCGCCTGATTTGGTGGTGATCAATATAACACCCGAGCCGGCACGGCTGCCGTATAAGGCGGCTGCACTGGCACCCTTTAACACGGTAATGCTGGCAATATCATCCGGACTTAAATCGCTTATCGGGCTTCCGTAATCTATGTTTTGCTTACCATCTATCCCGGCAGTTGGATTTTGCAGTGCCGGTGCCACGGGTACGCCATCTATAACATACAGGGGCTGATTGTCTTTGGTTAAAGAGGATTGGCCCCTAATGGTGACCATCACGCTGCTACCCGGATCTGCTGCCGAACTTCTCACATTTACACCTGCAATACGGCCGGTAAGAGCGTTAAGCACATTGGGCTGGGGTACATCGCTCACCTCGGCAGACGTTAACTGGGCACTGGCATAGCCCAGCGACCTTTCCCGTTTTTTGATACCCAGGGCGGTTACCACCACCTCGTTCAACGAGTTGTGTTGTGCCTTTAAAATAACGGTATTACCGGTATAGTTACCTTCGGTTACTACAATGTTTTTGATGGTTTCTTTTTCAAAAGATATAAAGCTAATTTCGATTGAGTAAGTGCCTGGCTGAACAGGGATACTGAACTTTCCATCATTGCCCGATACAGCAGACCGTCCGCCTTCAATTACCTTTACGGTTGCTCCGGGCAGTGGTTCCCGCGTTTCATCTACCACCTGGCCTGTAATATGGCCCGTGCCAGACGACGCGGATTTGTCTTTATTCGACAGGCTTAGTATCACATAGTTATCAATAATCTTATACTTAATGGCTAAATCGGTGGTTAGCCATTTCAGCGCATCATTAACGGTAACTTTCTTTTTGCGGATGGCAATTTTTTTTGACATCATCGAGTTAACTTCCTTGTCGAACGTAAATTCAAACCCGGCTTGTGATTTTACCTGGGTGATGAACTGTTCCAGCGTTTCGGAACTGGTATTGAACGAGACTACTCGCTCCGTACTTTGAGCCAAAGTATGCTGCCACACGGCGCATACCAGAAAAACAAGCATCAAAAATTGATGGCTTAAAATCTTTTTCATTACTTTAGTGTTGAATTAGTGCAGGTTGTTGAAGCCTGCGTGTTTGTTAATTGAATCTCCAAATTCAGTTGATAGCCAAGCGTCCTGCTCCAACAGGGCGCTTATTTGTAAAATGTTCTGTCGGTACCTCCTTGTTTTAGGGTTAATTGATATGTACTTCATTTTTATGGATGACGTAGTTAAAGCCTGCTGTTTGGGATAAGATCTCCAAAACCTGCGGCAATGTTTTGCGATTAAAGTTGGCGGTAACCTGTTTTTCGGGCTTTTGCTCGTGGTCAATGTGAATAGTAATGCCGTAATACCGCTCAAGTACCGGTACAATGTCATGAATGGTTTCTAGGTGGAAGCTCAGGATTCCCTTTTGCCATCCCATGATCTCGTCAATGCTGATGTTATCTTTTTTAAATTCGTTTTTGCGATTGTAAGAGAGCCGGTCGCCGGGTAGCAGCATATAAGTGCTGGTTGGTTTGGCACCGTTAACACCAACTTTTCCGCTGGCCACGCTAACAACGGCCCTGTTATCTGCCCGGTATGATTGTACGTTGAACGAGGTGCCTAAAACCTGTACGTTTAAGCGCCCGGTATGCACTATAAATGGCTTTTTATCGTCGTGCTTAACATTAAAAAAGGCTTCCCCATCCAGGTATACTTCACGTTTGTTACCGTCAAATTGTGCTGTACAGGTAAGGGTGCTTCTGCAATTCAAAATAATCTGGGTGCCATCGGCAAGTGTAATTTGCTTCTGTTGCCCGGCCAGAGTAGTCAATTGCAGAACCGCCGGATGATTGAAAGATGTAGCCTGGTTATTTAAAAACAGGTAGCCAATGGAAAGTGTGATCAGCAAAGTGGCGGCAACGCCAATCAGCCAGGGTTGCATTTTTATCTGCCGCGCCGGTTTTATAGTTTTGTTTATTTTTTTAAATACGCCTTCCGCATCAAAAGCCGGGTCATGGGTACTCGCGTCGTCGGCCATGTCGGCTGCGGCTTCTTCCCGGAGCACCAGTTCCCACTCATCCTGAAAGTTGCCCGATTTCATCAGCTGGCTTACCTTTTTAAGCTCATTTGGGCTGCAATTGTTGCTGATGTATTTTTTTAATAACTCAATTATTTCCTGATCCATGGTCTTGTGCTACATACATAAGACAACTTGAGGAAGGACTATAACTATCCGGATTGAAAAAAAATTATTTATGGAAGAAATTAACGAAAGTTAACAAAATGCCTACGGAACCGCTGATTAGTAAATGCTCTTTAATGGTTTTAAGCGCCTTTACTATTTGATTGTTAACTGTGCTGTCGGCAAGGTCCAATTCGCGTGCAATTTGCCTGTGGCTCATCCCTTCGTTGCGCCCCATTTCAAAAATTAATTTTCGCTGAGGTGGCAGGCTATCTATTGCACATTGTACATGTTTTAAAGTTTCTTTAAACAAAACTTTTTCCTCGGTACAATGGCTCAGTTGGGCAGCACTATACATTACCTCGTCCACAAAACGTTCTTGAACAGCGCCACGCTTTATTAAATTCATTAAATGAAAATAAGTGGCTTTGTATAAATAAGCCTGTAGCGATGTTTCGATTTGAAGCGAGGAGGCATTATCCCAAAGTTTAACAAAAATGTCGTGAACGGTATCTTCGGCAATCTCTGTGGACTTAATGATTTTTACGGCGTACCGGAAAAGTTTTTTGGCGTATGCGTTATAGATAATAGAAAAAGCTTCCTTGTCGTGATTGCTTAGCTGCACCAAAAGTTGCCGCTCGTTAACTATTTCATTATTGATCATCACAGCCTGCTTTTTTACGCAGGCAAAAGTATCAAAGCTAAAATTGCAGCCATGATAAGGAATGTTTAAGTTATTGTAAACAAAATGCCGGGATGAGGTAAATAATTTGACTTGTTAAATTGCTGATCTAAGAATGTATTATCCAAAAATTAATTTGTTTTATTCATAAATGTAAACTATGTTTGTCATTATGGAAATTAAAGTTTACAAAAAAGAAGGTTTGAGGCTATTGCCAAATTCCTTTAAAAAGATCGGCTTGATGGTCATCCTGGTCCCATTGATCATTTCAGTAATGTTCAGGATATTTTTACCCGAATTCGGCAGATCCGTTATGGCGCTCCTGGTGATCGACTTCATTATTATCGGCTTATTATTAATAGCATTATCAAAAGAAAAAATTGATGATGAGCGGATCCTGACGATCAGGTTAAAGGCGGTATTGTCTTCCTTCATTGTTGCCGTTATCTATACGGTTGTAAGCCCCTTGCTTAATCCCCTTTTTGGCGATGCTATTAAAGACATCAACGGGCAATTAGTGGTATTTACCATGCTACTCATGTATCAAATTTGGTTTTGGCTACTCAAGCGCGCAGATAATGAAGAACACGCTTAAAGTTGAAAGGGCAAAATTAGATATGACCCAGCAGCAACTGGCGGATGTGGTAGGCGTATCCCGCCAAACTATTAACTCTATCGAAGCGGGCGGCTATACACCGTCTACCATATTGGCATTAAAAATTAGTGGGGTATTTAAACTTAGCGTTAACCAAATTTTTTTGTTAGAGGATGATGATTGATGCGTTACTTGATAGCGGATTTGGCATAATACAGCCTTAAATTATTAGCAATTGGTAGATAGTTGAACTTAAATCAACAGGTTTTGAGCTGAATTCATGATGATCAACTGGAATTAAAGTCGATTTTTGGTTTTTTAATTCAAAATTTAAAGGTCGATAGCAAAATATTATTAATGAGCACTATTCAAGATCAGTTTAACAGGGTATCTAAAAACTACGATGCGCAACGCAGATACCTTATTCCTTGTTTTGATGATTTTTATCAAAGTTGCCTGCCCCTGGTGGCGGAACGCGCCGCCATAAAAAATGTACTGGATATTGGGGCGGGCACGGGTATATTTTCGCAAACAATTTATCAGCAGCGGCCCGATCTGCATTTCACACTGATGGATATCTCCGGCGACATGCTGAAAGTGGCCAGGGAGCGTTTTGCCGGTCTGCCAAATTTTAAGTTTATAGAGATGGATTTCTCAGCCAATCCTATTGCTGAGAAATATGACCTCATTATCTCCGCGCTGGCTATCCATCACCTGGAAGATGAACATAAGGCTGTGCTTTACAACCGCGTGTACCAGGCGCTCAAACCGGGTGGATTGTTCATTAATGCCGACCAGGTAGAAGGGCGTAGTGCTGGTTTTGACGAATTTTATAAATCTAACTGGAAAGAAACCGTCAACCGGTCGGAGCTTGCCCCCGAGGCCATTGAACGGGCTTTCGAGCGAATCAAACTGGATAAATTCGCCAGGTTGGAAACCCAATTGAAAATGCTCGAAACGGCTGGCTTTAACGATACCGATTGCATTTATAAGTATCATAATTTTGTAGTGATGGCAGCTTTCAAAGCATAAAACTGAAGTTGATAATTTCGCGATTGATATGATCAGAGCATGGCGCGTATAAGTGCTAATCAAAATACCCGATTGCTTATCAAACCATTCATTAACATCTTAACCTGCCATAGCTGTGCTTTCTGTTTTTGCAACTATGCTTTGTGCCAAATAAACACTTATTTTGTGCAGGGAATATCTCTCAACACATTAAAGTTTATTAATGAAAAAAATTAGAATTTTTGTTTTGCTATTTACAATAGCCTCTGTTTTTGGAGGTATTGCTAAAGCCGACGAGGGCATGTGGATACCTATGCTCATCGGCAAGAATTACGACCAGATGAAAAAGCAGGGCTTTAAATTAACGCCCGAAGATCTGTATAGCGTTAACAAGGCGAGTATCAAGGATGCCATTGTTTCTTTAGGCGGCTTTTGCACTGCGGAAGTTGTATCAAACAAAGGCTTGTTGTTTACCAATCACCATTGCGGTTATGAGTCGGTATCATCAAATTCAACTCCCGAGAACGATATATTAGACAATGGCTTTTACGCCAAAAGCTTTGCCGAAGAGAAGCCTATTAAAGGTTTGTTTGTGCGCTTTTTGGTAAGAGTGGAAGACGTTACCGACCAGGTGATGGCCGGTTTAAAAGATGTAAGCGAAGCCAAGCGCGCCGCTACATTATTGGATGTTAATAAGGCTATTGTGGCCAACGCAACCAAAAACACCAGGTATGATGCCGCGGTAAGTACTTTTTTTGGTGGCAACCAATATTTACTGTACATCTATCAAAAGTATACCGATATCAGGCTGGTAGGTGCTCCACCGCAGTCAATTGGTAAATTTGGCGGTGATACTGATAACTGGATGTGGCCCAGACATACCGGCGATTTTTCGATTTTCAGGATCTATGCCGATAAGGACGGTCAGCCTAATGATTACGCTGCCGATAATGTTCCGTATACGCCTAAAAAGTTTTTACCTATCTCGTTAAAAGGTGTTAAAAACGGCGACTTTGCCATGGTATATGGTTACCCCGGCCGTACCGACAGGTTTTTAACATCCAACGGCGTAAGGTTGGCTACCGAGGAAACCAGTCCGCTGATTGTGAAGCTGCGTGATATCCGTTTAAAGGCATGGAAAGAAGAGATGAATAAAAGTGTGGATACACGGTTGAAGCTGTCCTCCCAATATGCCAAAATAGCCAATTACTGGAAATATTATATTGGCCAGGGCGAGCAACTTAAACGCCTGGGTATTTATGAGCAAAAAAAGAAGCAAGAAGCAGAGTTTACCAAATGGGCTGCCAACAAACCCGAATATGTCGGTTTAATGGAAAAGTACCAAAAGTTATATGCCGATTACGAGCCTTACGCCATCCACCGTACCTATGTTAACGAGGGTTTGCGTGCCCCTGCCTTTGTTGTGAATACGCTTAATATTTTTTATACACAGAAGGAAAAAGAAGCCCGAAAGGATGATGCCGCCGCTGTAGCGGGTTTTGATAAGGATTTGAAAGAATACGCTGAAAATTATGCTAAAACTTATAACGAGATAGCCGATAAAAAAACCTTTGCACAGCTGATGGCCTCTTATTATAATGATGTGCCTAAAAACCAGCACCCAGAGTTTATTGAAAACATAGTAACCAAGTTTTCGCCAGGAAATGCTCCGCAGGCCTTTGCGAAATTTGCCGATTACCTTTGGGCCAATAGTAACCTGATTGAGCCCGGAAAATTGAAAAGTGCTATAGGAAACCTATCGGTAGAATCATTAAATGCCGATCCGGCGGTGATGTATGCCATAAACCTGGTTCCGCAAGTTTATATTAAAAAAGTTTTTGGTGATAAGATAAGCGATTTTGACAGTAAGAAGGCCGAATTAGACAAGCTCTATCAAAAGGCGCTTCTGGAGAAAAATCAAGGTAAACTGATGTACCCCGATGCTAACTCCACTATGCGGATAACCTATGGCAATGTGCAGGATTATACCATGAAAGGTAATAGGAAGGCACCTCTGAAAACAACGTTGGACGGGATGATGGCAAAATATAAGCCCGGCGACAGCGAGTTTGATTTACCAGCTTCGTTGGTTACCGCTTATAAGAAAAAAGATTTCGGCCAGTATGCAGAAGGCGGTACTGTACCGGTTGACTTTATAACTAATGATGATATTACCGGTGGTAACTCCGGTTCGCCGGTTATTAATGGCAAAGGCGAACTGATCGGCCTTGCTTTTGACGGCAACTGGGAAGCCATGAGTGGCGATATTGCGTTTGACAAAAAGTACAAGCGGACTATCTGTGTGGATGTGAGATACGTATTGTGGTGTATTGATGTTTTAGGACATGCCAACAATCTGATCAGCGAATTGGAAATCCATAAATATTAACATAAACAGACCAAGCAAAAGGCCTTCAGAATTTCTGAGGGCTTTTTGTTTGCCCGTTAATCAGACGATCTCCTGATCAAATTTATTCTATAGCGTTGATGATAATCAGAAATCTAAGTCTTTTTTTACTTGCAAAACAAAAGAGTCGGCAACGTTTGCGAGTGATGCGATTTTGGTTATATCAAAATCGGTGTCTAAAAGAAGGTTCTTTACAAACTCATACTGCTCCTTTTTACGTCCTTCCTCACGCCCTCTTTCAAGTCCTTTCTCAAGTCCTTCTTCCAGCGCTTCTTCTCTTGTGATGAGCTTGATTGTTTCTATAATTCCCATAGCTTTTTCATTACCTGTTAACAAATCGATCTCCTGATCAAATTTAATATTTATTTCCGGGTCGCTGTACTTAAAATGAGTATATCTCAACCCGTAGCCGAAAGCGAAGTGTATTCAGCTCGCCGATATATGCCGATTTGTAGGCCAGATCATTTATATCTACTAAGGGTCTTCTGTAAGGTTATAATCGCCAAACAGCACATCAGCCATTGCATTGGAAAAATAAGACTGGATGCCAACGACAAATAATAACGCGAGCTCTAACGTTAACACAATTGCCGAATCTTTTATAATGTGATCTGAGCGCTTAATGCTAATCAATTGGTGCGGGTAGAACGGTAATTGGTAATTAAAGGAGCCATTAGTTAAATGACTTCCTGAATTCTAAAGGTGATGTTTTAGTTTTCGCTTTAAACAGCTTGTTAAAAGATTGCGGATGCTCAAAACCTAATTGATAGGCAACTTCGCTTACCGACAATCTTGTTGCTGATAGTTTTTCCTTAGCCTGCTCGATGATCTTTCGATGTATCAGGTGCTGGGCATTTTGCCCGGTAAGTGACCGTAGCATGTCGCTTAAATAGCTTGGTGATATATTTAGTTTCTCCGAAAGGTATTGCACTGTAGGTATGCCGAGGCTTGAGGATTTATCGCTTGTAAAATATTCATCAAAAATATCTTCCAGTTTTTGGAGCAGGCCGTTGCTTACTACTTTCCTTGTAATAAATTGCCTTTTGTAAAAACGGTTAGCATAATTTAAAAGCAACTCGATCTGAGAGATGATCACATCCTGACTAAAATCATCTATCCTGCTATTTAGCTCTTCTTCAATGATTTTAAAGATGGAAATGATCGTTGTCTTCTCCTTTTCCGACAGGTGCAAGGCTTCATTTGCCGAATAGGAAAAGAAGCCATACTGCTTTATCTTTTTTGCCAGCGGATAATTCCATAAAAAGTCGGGGTGTATCAGCAAAGTGTATTCGGAACATGCTTCTGCATCGTTGGTGCCATGGTTCCCGATAACCTGGTTAGGTGCGGCAAATAGCAGACCGCCTTCATCAAAATCATAATAATCCTGGCCATATTTTAGTTTGCCGCTTAAACCTGGCTTATAGGATATTTTGTAAAAATGCAGTACATGGGCGTGGGGCAGGTTGGATAAGATGACGCGGTTAGTGGCCGCATTGATAAAACTGATTAGCGGATGAGCCGGCGCAGGTAAACCGAAAGCCCGGTGCATATCTGATAGCGACTCCATTTTAACATGGACGATCTCCTGGTTTTTCATTTTTAAATTTAATTAATTATAACCGGCAATGTTGTACATGGCCGGTTATAAACCATCTTTTACCGGAAGATTACTTTGAAGTGCCCTGGGCCGCTATGGAAACTGCATCCCACTCTTCCCAGGTTGCCAGCCTTTCGGCATAGGCGGCGCGTGTCCACGACAAGTTTTGACTGCCCAGATTAATTCTCAAAGGCGGGTTTTCCGCATCAACTACTTTAAATATCGCTTCAGGTGTCGCATTAGGATTACCTCTTTCCATACTTCTTAGACTATCGAAAAACTGCGTTTTAAAATCCTGGTAAATATCAAGGCCTGCAGCAAATTTTAACGACTCTGCGCTACCGAACTCGGTGGCGTAAGCACCCGGCTCGATGATCGTCACTTTAATTCCGAACGCTTTAACTTCGAGGGCTAAACTTTCGTGAATAGCTTCGAATGCCCACTTGGTAGAGCAGTAGTAGCCGATAACAGGTAAGGTAACATGGCCAAGGTTGCTTGATGTACCGAGGATATGGCCGCCGCCTTGCTGACGGAGCAAGGGTAGGGCAGCCTGGATAACTGCAATTGCACCGAAAACGTTTGTTTCATACATCGCCTTTATTTCATCGGCACTTGCTTCCTCTATTGTGCCGACTAACGAATAGCCGGCATTGTTAAGTATGATATCCAGCCTCCCGAAGTGGGCATGAGCTTGTTCAACGGCGGCTTTTACCTGTTCGGCTTTGGTGACATCCAATTCCAGGGTCAGCACGTTAGCGCCATATTTTTCGTTAAGTTCGGCAATACTGGCTAATTGGCGCGCAGTTGCTGCTACTTTATCGCCTCGCTTAAGGACCGCTTCGGTCCAAACCTTTCCAAATCCACGGGAACTGCCTGTAATGAACCAAACTTTTTGGCTAACCGGATGATTATTTTGTTGTGTGGTCATATTGTTTTTTTATTTAACTCAACAAATGTCGATAACGGGTATGACCTTAACGTAGCCAAATTGAGGGCATTTGTAGTCGAATTGAGAATAGCCGGATTTGACCTTCCGCACAGCCAAGTCAAAGCGCATACCACGTATTAACCCCAAAATAGATTATGTATATAATACCCTTTTGTAGCCGGTTTTGTAGATTTACATAGTTTATCCGCCTAAAAGCATAACGTATACTTAGCAGGCGGGCCACAAGGGGAACCCTTGCGGCAGCGGCTTTATCCAACAATTTTAACTTAACATGACACTCGGAATATTGAGGTTTCGAATCATTATTTAAACTCTGGAATTGTGTATGGCTTGTTAAAGTATATGCGTATAGCATCTACCATTATATTATGTATAGGGATTCGCATTCCATTACAAGTATAAGCTATTGCTAACTTCTCTTGTGGTAAATAAAAAAGTTCGCTATGAAATCCGTCAATGTCTCCACCATGTCCATAGCCTTTTTTATCAGAAAACAACATGGTATACATGGCCATACCATATTGGCCGTTCATCGTTTTCATCAGTTCTAAACTTTTCTGGCTAATGAGTTTTCCTGCGAAAAGTGCATATATAAATTTAACAAGGTCAGTAGATGTAGATACAATAGCACCTGCCCCACCGGGAATACTCATATCTGTTTCGGGTATTGGCATCCATTGTCCTGCATATTTATAAGAGTATGCTTCATTTTTGGAAGGGTTGATTTTAGCACCGTAATAGGTATCGGCCAATCCTATTTTTGAGGTGATACGTTTTTTTAATTCCTGGGCATAAGTTTTACCCGTCAATTTCTCAATGATATAACCCAGCAATACGAAATTGGTATTGCAGTATTCGAATTTTTCATCCGGCTCAAAATCAGGCTTCTGCTTGGCAAAAATGGCAATCATTTCGGCTTCTGATTTGGGAGTGGTCATATAACGAATAAAAAGCGAATCACTCGTAAAGTTATGAAGACCGCTGCGATGGTCGAGCATTTCTGCTATGGTGATTTTTCCGGCATTAGGGAGTTGCGGGAAAAAAGTGGCCAATGGCGTTTCAAGGTCAAGTTTGCCTTCATCGATCAATTGGAGAACCATTGTACCGGTAAACATTTTACTGATAGAGCCTATACGGTATTCAGTTTTAATTGTCGATAGTGTTTTTAATCCTTTATTTATCTGCGTGTAACCAATTGCATTTTGATAAACCAATACGCCGTTAACGGAGATAGTGATACTACCCATACTTTGGTCATGCGTATTCAGCGCGACAAAAAAGCTGTCTAACTTGGCCTTATTAAAAGTTTGCGAAAAGGTGCAACTCTGTAAGAGCGGGAGCATGAATAAAAATAAAAACGCGTGAGTTTTTTTTATCATCGGATGTGATTTGAAATGTTAATATAGTGTTTATCCTACTAATATAAAACTTGCATTTAGGAGGATGGTAATGGATGCGGCTGTATTCCCTGTTTAAATTTAATCTACTGCGTGACGGGGGGATATTTCAGGAAAATGTTAATAATGTCAGTAAATAAATCCCTCCGCTACCGAAAGGGTCTCCCGTGTGGGCTCCCCGCATGCTAAGTATTGAATAAGTCAAATCGTGATGTTATCCTATTTTGCAATTTTGTATTTTATAAATGAGCCGTAATTGTAAATTCGGGAAGGATTATATTTTGTGAGTTTAGTGGCTATGTTTTGCATAGATGTTTTTATGCGACTGCTATATTTTGATGGTTTTTACGAAAAGCATAGTGCATATTTAGCATGCAGGCCACAAGGGGGATCCTTGCGGCAGCGGGGGAGGAATTGTACAATTAGGAATACTCACAGATTTCAGTAGAAAGATGTGAAATAAAATTTGGTTAATATATCCACAACTATAAACTTATGAACAGACAAAAACAGGAGGAAATATCACTTAAGGTATCTTATTATTGTTCCTATAAAGAATTTGCTATAAAGGGAGGTTTGGCATATTGGCCATTTTTTGTTGTTCTTATTTTGATGATTTTGACCGGACTAGTGGCGGGCAGCTTAAGTGTAACAATGTTTTTTTTGTTTTTTAGTGTATTTGTAGGTTTTTTTTGTGCATTTGCGACAAGGTTTTATGCTAATTCTCTTTTAGTGATTTCTGAAAATAGTTTGTTAATAAAAAGAAAGGATAAAACAATAAATTATAATTGGTCGGATATATCTAAGGTTGAATATCTTATTCCTTTTCATGGGCTTGCTTATCTGGAAATTATAATGGTTATCTATATGATTAATAATGATTTAGAATATGTATTTATTGAAAGTTTATACTTTAAGACAGCTAAAACAAGGGTGAAAATTATTCAATGTGCAATCGGAAAACATTTAAAAAAGCATGATTGTATAATTAAAAAGAGCGACTTCCAAACAAATCTATTGAATAAAAAACTTGGGCCACCCAATGTCTTTTCTTAAATAGTCCTGGGCAGTCCCTCAACTGGCGCGAGGTGTGTTCCGCGCTACCGCAAGGGTCACCCTTGTGGTCTGCATGCTAAGTATTGAATAGCCCAATCCGGGATGTTATATTATATTTCGCGATTTTGTATTTTTAACAGGTGAGCCGTAGATTTATAAATTCAAAATCGGGAAGGATTATATTTTGTGAGTTTGGATAGATGTATTTGGCGACTTTTATATTTTGATGGTTTGGTATATACATAACAACGCTTGCAGTCGATTTTGAAAAAAAACTACGATTATCTGCACAGCAGCGCACGCGGCTATGCAGGGGCTCAAGGGTTGGTGAAAGGTATAATCACATAGGCCACCTGAAAGCATAATGTATACTTAGCAGGCGGGCCACAAGGGGGACCCTTGCGGCAGCGGACGGTACTGCAAAAGATGTAAACATCCAGCCCATTACATCCATGTCACATGGATTACACATTTATCCTGCCCCAATACTTCTTATACAGCTTCCTTGCCTCTAAAACCGGATCGCCCTGCGGCTTTACCGGGTAATCTTTCCGGGCGTTTACCCACTGCCATTCCCAGCTTTTTATTTTCCGTTCAAAGGCTTCTTTATCAAATGGTTTTTTGCCGGTTAGGTCGAGGTTTATCTGTTCAAAATATTGTTGCCAGCGGGGTTTGTAAAAATCGTTGAGCAGGCCGCTCCATTGCCTGCAGGCGTACTCGTTCAGCGGGCAATCCTTATCGCCCCATAGGGTAATCAGGTCTTTGGCGTTCATTTCGTATAGCGCCTTTTCGCTAACGGTTGCGCCGCAGCGGCGGGCATCGGCAACCCAGGGGCCCAGTAAAAAATCTTTGCGGGTAGCCAGCAGTTGGTCCATATCCTGTATCAGCTCAATAAATTCGGCACTGTGTTTTTTAAAGGCTGCTGCGTCTTTTTGCTGATGGGCCAGTACAAACCGGCGCTGTAGGGTGAAGGCATAATTAGCCAATACCTGCCGGGAGAGGTCAACCAGGTCGAACCGGAAACCGTCGCTCGTAGATAAATCCTCCGATGCTTTGATCATGGCTTGCCAGGCCGGAAGCAAAGCCTTGGGTTCATAGTTTAAGGTTGTACGTGCCCAGCGGCTCGAGCTATCGGTAGTTGGGCGCGCCTGTATGATGGATTCGGCACCGTCGCGTATGTAGCGGTCGGCGAGGACGCTGTACACCGTTTTTCGTAAAATATTCCAGGCTTTTTGGGCTTGGGCGTTAGGCTTGCCGTAGCGGTTAAGTACGTATTTTGGTAGCCATTCATCCACATTAATGGGCTGGTTTCGCCAGGTATTATCTGTCAGCAAATCATACAATACCGGGTTTTGTTCAATACCCTCCATGGTGAGGCCAATACCTTTCATCTGGCCGCTTTTAGGGTCATGGTAAGCTTCGGCAGGCCCCTTTGCCGCCGAATCCATCCTGCCGAAAAGGTTGGTGTTAGCGCCAAAATTGTTCAGCATGTTCCAAATCCAGGGTTTGCCGTAAAAGGCCTCGGTGCGCTTCCATACGGGTTCAATTTCGGTAGCCAGGTCGAGGATGATCATTTTATCATCGGGTACGGCCTTTAATAAGGCTCGTGTTTGCTCGGGTTTCCAAAATTTACGATCACTGTAAAACAACCAGCCCTGCATTACCCATACAGCAGCGGTATCTGCTTGGTGCATGCCCTGATATACGCGTTCGGATAATTTGCCCAAGTATTCGGGTTCGTCGGATGGTGGCTCGTTCTCGTTAAAGGTATCAGCCGAGTATAAATGATCGGTACCCAGCAGGGCGGTTTGCTTCTGTAAAAATAACTGGCCTATGCGGGCAAACATCGGGTCGGCCGAGTCAAGGATGTAGGTATCGGCAAAGCCGTTTTTCCAGTTGGTGGTTTTAAGCTTGGCTGTTGGGTATTTGTTTTTAAAGGCGGCAGGCACGTGCCCGGTAAAGGCGGGCAGTACGGGTTTCATGCCCAGGGCCCTTTCGCGCGCTATGATTTTCTTTTGCAAATCAAAGTGGGTTTGCATCCAGCGCAGCGGCAAGGGGCCGCCCCAGCTATCCATATTGCCCATCCAAAACCACGAGAAGTAGGATGGGCCGGTAAAAAAGCCTTTTAAATCGTCGCCGGTAAAACCGAGTTCGGTATATACCTTATACCAGGTATACTCTTCGCCGGTAATAGCAAGCGGCATATTAATGCCGTGCAGCGCCATCCAATCAATCTCTTTTTCCCAGCGCTGCCAGTCCCACCAGCTCATGCTGTAGTTAAAGGTGCAGTAGTTGAGGTAATAGCGGTATTGGTAAGGCGTTTCTTTGCGGATCTTGTTTTTTACCAGCGGCAATTTGGCTGGTAGTTTAAGGTTGGTGCCGTTCCATGTAACCTGGCAATGGCCATATTCGGTAAGGTAATAGTACAGGGCAGATGCTATGGCTACGCCATTATTGCCCCGCAAAATAATTTTGCCGTTTTTACTTTCTATTTCAAAACAATCATGGCCGGAACTCATACCCGTAGTTTGAACAACAAAGCTTTGAGCCCTTTGCGGGATAAGCCGTTTAATAAGCGCGTACGACTCTTGTTGCGGGTTTTGAGCCTGCGCAAAAAAAGGAAGCATGAAAAGCGCGCAAAAAACCGATATTTTAGATATGCTCATGATATACGAAATGTTTAAGCTCAAATATGCCAATAGCCCCTGGGGCAATCTGTTTACTTGATCAGGATTTGCTTGTCTGTTTTACCTGCTACGGTGATGCGTTTAACGGTTGGTGTTGTTGAATTGCTGATCACAACCGTTGGCTTGCTTTGCATTTTATTGATGCGGATACCGTCGATATTCAGTTTATTCACATCATCAAAAATGCAGGCGGTACGTAAATCGTTCTTCAGGTAGCTAAGCTTGATGTTTTTTAGCGTTACACCATTGGCATGCCTTGCATAAAAGCCCCATGCAGGTAATTCGCCAAACATGGAAAACTCTGGATAATCACTAATAGCTTCGGGAATATTGGCCAGGTTATCAAAGTTGTATTTGGTATAATCTGTTTTTGAAGTGCCCTCATATGTTATGTCGATATCCTCTAAAGTAACATCCTCTACCTGGTGCCCGGGGATGCCCGCGATGGATGATGGGAATACGTGGTGTTTAAACCTCACCTCGGGGCCGTCCATGGGGTATCCCTTGTCGGGTTTTCCCGCAGGCACCTGGGCTTTTACCTGGCCTATATAAACCCTGCGCAATATACCGGGGGCAGCTTTTTTATTGCGTTGGCCTAAGCGGATAAAAATGGCGTTGCCCGTATTTCTGGCGGTTACATTCCTGATATCGATATCCTCAATCAAACCCCCGTCAACGGTTTCAATGGCGATGGCCGAGCGGAAGGTATCGTAAACCTCAATATCGCGCACCTTTATTTTTTTAAAGCCACCGAAAGACGCGGTTCCCATTTTAAAGGCGCTGGCACTCGAGCGGATGCGGCAATGCGATATATCAATGTTTTCGCAGGCCCCGTTCGGGTCGGAAGATTTTAAGCAGATGCCGTCATCGGCCACGTTAAAAAAACTATTGCTTAGCTTAACATTTTTGCAATCAACCAAATCAATGCCATCGTTGTTTAAAAAGGTATTGCTTACAACGGTAATGCTGTCAATCACCATATCCTGGCAGCTTCGGTAATCCTGTATCCAGCATAAGCCGTTTTTAATGGTGATGTTTTTAATGGTTACATCGCTGCACTTTATAAAATCAATAAGATGGGGGCGGTTACTTTCGGCAGGGCGCATTTGGTGCCAGTCGTTATAAGTTTGCCATTCATCATCCTTTAAGGTACCTGCGCGAAGCATGCGGTAGATGTCTTTCAGCAAATCGTCGCCACGGCCATCTATCGTTCCTTTGCCGGTAATAGCTATGTGCTGAGCATCGGTAGCCACAATTAATGCCGATGCCTTTTGCGGGCCATAATCTGCACGGTTGGTGGTGGCCAGCAGGGCCGCCCCGTTTTCAAAATGAAGGTTGATGTTTGATTTAAGGTTGATAACACCCGTAACAAACTGGCCTGCCGGTATCAGTACCGTACCGCCTCCATTTTCTGCAGCGGTGTTAATGGCCTTTTGTATAGCCAGCGTATTATCGGTTTTACCATCGGGCAGTGCGCCATACCGGGTGATAGGGTAGGGGCCGCTTTGGGCGAAGCAGGTTGTTACCAGCGCAAAAGGCAAGTATAAAAAGGCCTTTGCATATAAGCCGCGCAAGGCAGCAAAATTGTTATTCCTGTTTTTCATTGAAAATGTATTTACCAAAAGATAGTGTATAAAGCGGTTAGCACGCCGCAAATAATGATGGAGCCTACGGCAAAACTCCTGTTGATGCGGAACATGGATGTATCTACCTCGATCACATGTTCTGCTGATGGTTTTTTAGTAGTTAAGCTGATGATGGCCATCACCACAACAATCACCACAAAATCAATGGTCATACGGTCAAGAAACGGATAATCCGGAAACGCCCCATGCGTCCATACGGGTAAAAATTTAAGAACGGTTGATAAGGGTATGGTGAGTATAGCGCCTGTTAAAGCCGCAGTGGCAGTAGTGCGTTTCCAAAAGAAACCTAACAGGAAGATAGCCAGCACGCCCGGCGAAATAAAACCGACATACTCCTGGATAAACTGGTAAGCCTGATCTAAAGAGCGTAGCGACGGCGTAACAATGGCGGCAATTACCATGGCTATAACTACCGCTATTCGGCCTACAAACACCATCTTTTTTTCACCGGCATCTTTATTAAGGTATTTTTTGTAAATATCCAGCGAAAAAATGGTGGATATGCTATTTGCCTTTCCCGCCAGCGATGCTACTATGGCTGCGGTGAGCGCGGCAAAAGCTACGCCTTTTAAACCGGCAGGTAGCAGGTTAATCAGTGTTGGGTAAGCATGGTCGGGCTTAACTACGCCGCCGTCGCTCATTTGGGCGGTAAACATGCCTTTGCTGTGCAGCAGGTACATAATAATGCCGGGCAGCACGGCAATTACCGGTACTAACAATTTTAAAAAGGCGGCAAAAAGTATCCCCTTGCGGGCGGTAGGCAAATCGGCACCCAGGGCGCGTTGTACAATGTACTGGTTACAGCCCCAGTAGGCCAGGTTGTTGATGAGCATACCGCCAATTAATACCGAAATGCCGGGCAACTCTTTATAATTGGGGTTTGATGAATCGAATATCATGTGAAAATGCTCGGGTGCATCTCTGCGTAATACCGTCAGGGCCTTAAAAATATCATTTCCGAAGCCGTAATGCTGGGCCAGCAGTTCTAAAGCCAGGTAGGTAGTAATAAGGCCGCCAATAATTAATACCAGTACCTGTATTACATCGGTATAGCCAATAACCTTCATGCCACCCAAAGTAACGATCATGGAGAAGAAACAAAGGCCGGCTATGCTCCAGCCGAAACTGATGGTTGATATGGACGATATGGCCAGCGCACCCAGGTAAATGATGGAGGTAAGGTTGACAAAAACATATACCAATAGCCAAAATACGGCCATAATAGTGCTCACATGGTCGTTATACCTTAACGAAAGGAACTGCGGCATGGTGAATATCCTGTTTTTGAGATATACCGGGATGATAAAAATAGCTACCAGGATCAGCGCGGCAGCAGACATCCACTCGTAAGACGAAATGGCGAGGCCAAGGGCAAAACCGGAGCCCGACATCCCGATAAAATGCTCAGCTGATATATTTGAGGCGATTAACGAGGCCCCAATGGCCCACCAGGTTAACGATCCCTCGGCCAGGAAATACTCCTGGGCATTTAAGCTTTGTGAGCGTTTTTTGTTATAAATATAATAGCCGTAACCGGATACTATGATAAAGTAAATAGCAAAAACAACGTAGTCGAGAGTTTGTAGCTGATTCATTAATGGGTTTATATTTTGTTTATACGTTTTTGTTGGGCAACAATGTCCAACAATTCAGCTTATAATTTAAGAAAAATTTTTCTGCGGTAAAGAAAACGCAACAATAAAAGCTGTAGTATGAACACACCTATCCAAATAAGGGCGTTTTGCCATGGCCCGGGCACCTTGTCAATTAGCCCGCCAAACAGAAATTGCGAGCTTGATTCAAAGTTGATGAACCCATGCGCGGCCATATAAATGAGTATGGAATTAGTGCCTATCCAAACCATGGGTTGGCACCATTTTTTATATCCGGCAACATCAATAATGCCATAAAATAAGGTAAACAGTAAAAGGCTCCATCCACCGGCATACAAAGTGAACGAGCTTGTCCACATATTTTTATTGATAGGGAAGGCCATATTCCAAATTAGGGCAATTAGAATTAAAGAAATGCCTGCAGCAGCCATGATGCCAATTTTTTTTAATGGCGATAATCTTTCGCCCGGTTCCCACTGTAAAAAATGACCGGTAAATATCCCCATCATAGCGGTTGCTATAGCGGGGATGGTTGAGAGCAAGCCTTCAGGGTCGTACACTTTGCGGTGCAACTTTCCGGGTAAAAAATGCTGATCTATCCAGGCTGATAAATTTGCGCCGGGTGTTAATACTCCGGCACCGTGGCCTGGTACCGGCACCAAAGCCATCAAGAGCCAATAGCCTAACAAAATAACGGCAAACCAAATTATTTGCCACCTTAACGAGCTGTTTAAATAAATAACAGCCGCAAAAAAACAGGCAAGCGCTATTCGGCCCAATACACTGGCAAACCTGGTTTGCTGGTACCCCGCAAAATGCAAGGCTCCGTTTACTACGGTGCCCAAAAGTATCAGCAAAACGGTACGTTTAATTAAACGCACATAAATTTGTTTGTTGGAAGATGGGCTTTGTGCAACTTGCCTGTTGTAAGAGAATGGCATAGAAATGCCGGCAATAAAAATAAAAAGGGGAAAAATAAGATCGTAAAAGGTGAATCCGTTCCAGGGCGAGTGATGGAGCTGATTGCTGATGGCTACCGCTATCCGCTCCAATACCGATAAATTGCCATTGGTTGCTATTTGCCAGGTAAGGGAATCTTGTACCAGGTTATATTTGTTTTTAACCACACCTGCAAACCCATGAAATATCTCCTCGCCGCTGATAATCCAAAACATATCAAAGCCACGTAAGGCATCGAGTGATACAAGCCTGGTTTTTGGCTTGCCTTGGTTGGTAACGGGAGTTTCTTGGGCCATAATGGGATTTAAACGCGGTTTAATAAAATTAACTATAGTGGTGCAAGTAAATGAGCCCCACCCAAACCCTCCCCGGTAGGGAGGGCTTAAAAAAATCTCCTCAACTGGGGCAGGGGCCACACCCGGTATGGAGGGCTTAAAAAATTTTCCTCAACTACAGAGGGTTTAAAAAGTCTCCCCTGCCAGGGGAGATTTAGAGGGGGCTATAGCTTTTTAGTATTATGTTTTTTTAGTAACCCGTGTTTTGAACCAGTGCCGAGTTGGCCGACATGGCAGTACTTGGTATCGGGAAGATCCGGCGGGTAACATCCGCGTTGGTTTTGCCCAAGCCATAACTGTTTTCAAACATACCAAAACGGATCATGTCGTTACGGTGCCAGCCTTCCCAGGCTAATTCTTTGCAGCGCTCGCTGTAAATGGTGCTCAGGGTAACGCTGCCCAAAGCGGCTGTGGTGGTACGTACCGCTTTAATTTGGTTTACCAATGATAAGGCGGTGGCCCCTAAGGTTGGTGCGCCACCACGCAGAATGGCTTCAGCTTTCATTAAAATAATATCTGAGTACCTGAAAATAGGCATATCATTATTTTGATTCCTGCTGATGGTATTGGTATAATCCGGAAAGAATTTGATGTTGCGGTATCCAATGTTCCAGGCAATTTCATCGTTACCCAAATCAAACGAAGAGGCAGTACCGGAGCGTACCGAACTTGATGTAAGCGGGCTAAGTACCAAAGAATATACGTAAGTTGTTTTTGGACTACCACCGGTGTAGAATTGGTTGTATCCCAGGTTAGTGCTCGACACCATGATGGGGGTACCATCTTGCCAGTATTGTTGTCCGGTTAACCATTGTTTGTTACGCACATCATTGGCGTCATCAAAATAAGCATAAAACTCGGATGTGGTCATACGTGGGCCGCTCGGAGAATTGTTAACCAAGCCGTTGCCTGTGCTTTGGTTAATAACAGGATCGGTATATGCCCCGGCTGTTGAGCCTGAATAGGAATAGCGGATACCCAGGTTACGATTTAAATCGTACCGGGCGAAAAACATATTACCATTTGAGGTGGATGCGTCATACGGAATAGCAAAAATAAATTCCTTTTGCGAGGGGCCGTTTGTAGGATAAAACATTTGAAGATAAGTAGCCATAGGCTCTAAAGAGTACAGGCCCGAACTGATGATCTGATCGCAGGCAGCAATACAGTCGTCGTACCGCGATGTGCCGGTATAAACGGCGGCATTTAAATACATTTTAGCCAGTATGGAGTAGGCAAGCCATTTGGTAGGCAAGCCGTACGTAGCAGTTGCAACCGTTGTTTTAAGATATGGGAGAGATGCCTTAAGCTCGCTTTCCACAAAATTAAATACCTCGCTTCTTTTAGCGTTTGTTTTTAAGTCTTTTGAACCGTAAAGGGTATCTAATGGAACATTACCATACGAATCCATCATCATGAAATAAGCCAGTGCTCTCACGGTTTTCAACTCAGCCAGGCTTGTGCTTTTTGCAGCTCCCGCCGGTGCCGAAGCCCTAAAGATGGAGATAGTTTGGTTGGTTGTACCAATGATGTTGGTAAGGTAGTTCCAATTAGAGGTTACCCAGGCATTATCTTTAGTCCAGGTATGTCTGTGCAGTTCCAGGTATTTGTTGCCATCTATCCAGTTTGGGCCAAAGCTTGGTAAAACAGCTTCATCGGTAGAACAGCTTTGTGTAAACCAATACGAGCCAGCATAGTCAGCACGAAGTGCAACAAAAACCGGTCCCTCAGCCGAGGTAAGCTGAGCCGCCGTTTTAGGATAAGTGTCGGGCGTTATTTCAGAGGTAACCGCAACATCGGTTTTTTGGCAGGATGGTATGATGGTGGCAACAGCCAGCATACTCAATATCCCTAAAATTATCTTTTTCATGTCTTTTTTAGCTATTGTTTTAAAATGATACGTTAACACCAACTAACAATGTGCGTGTTTTAGGGTAAAAGTTATTATAGTCGATACCCGGAGAAACGCCACCCTGGTTAATTTCGGGGTCGATGCCTTTATATCCTGTTATCGTAAATACGTTATTTGCAGTAAAGTATAACCTCACGTTACTTACATTTTTAAAAGGGTTTTTAAGGTTATAGCCTAATGTGGTGTTGTCTAAACGTACATACGAACCATCTTCAACATACCTGTCAGAGTAATACGAGTTTCTAATGTCGGTGATTTTATCGTTCGCGGCAGTTACCAGTATGTTGTTTACAGTGGCTGCCGAAACGTTGGATAGGTCTGCCCGGGTGGCATTGAATATCTTATTGCCAAAAGTGCCCCTGAAGAAGAAGCTTAAATCAAAGCGTTTATAAGTAAAAGTATTGCTCCAGCCCATCAGTATGGATGGTTGCGGGCTGCCTAAATAAAAATAGGCAACGATATTGATAACGAACCTAAGTAAGTTAGAGTAAAAAATTCTTTATCTTTAGGTGTATGGAGAATAAAGAGTTAATAAAGGAACAATTTACAAAGTTTCAAATCCAATTTCTTGAGCTTATTAAAGAAGCACCAAAAGAATTTCATGACTATTGGGATAAGCGTATCGATTATATTGAATATCCATTTTTAACAATAGGTATTAAAGCTGGTTCAATAGACTACCTCCCAATAGAATTGCAAGGTAAATATTATGAATTAAGAGATAAATTTAAAAATTTGAAATTATAATTCTTTTTAAAATTCCATTTTATCTAAAGGTAATAGCTCTTCTTTAAATGCTCTCTATAAGAGTTGCCTTTTAATGATATAAATTTTTGATCTTCAATTTTATTCCCTTCTTCTAATAAAAGTAAATATTCCACCGACTCAAGTCTATTTTCTAAGATATTCATTACAGGTATCAATACTTCAACATTTTCCATTTCTAAAAGCTTCATAGCTAATTCGTGACTTTTCATAAGTCTATTAACTCTGATAAAGAGCCTTGAAAATTAGAATATTAGTAATGTATTTAGCATATCTAAAAATGTGGAAAACTATATACTAAATATATTAGTAGCTAATTTTATCTTTGAATATGTGATTTTAAATGAAGTCGTATACATTTATTAGTTTAATTTTATAATTATTAACATTTTTATGAGTAAAAAAGAAGATCCAAACAAAAAGATATGGATTAAAAGATTCCTACCTGATAGAAATCCTGACCATATTCAAATTTCTTTGAGTGGTTACAATTCTATAGTTGAAAATGAAAAGCAGCTTAAAGAAAATAATCAGCCGATACAGTTAAAATTTGAAAAATCCCCTTGGTATTATTCATTATATAAAGCAATCCCTGCATATATAAATAGTTGGTTCTTTAAGCTTATAATAGCAGCATTGGTCTCCGCGTTTTTTACTTTAGTGATAAAGTATTATTTTCCTTGATCATTATTTTCGTAATGTGTTTATTTAAAAATGAGTAATTGTAGTATTTTGGTTTATAAAAATTCAATTTTAAATCACAGTTATTATAAATAGCAAAAAGGGAATAAAGATCGAAGCCTCCATTCCCTTTTGATCTTATTACTTTTGACTATCGGAGTTGCTGAGAACTGCGGTCGAATTTCGTAAGAATAGTTTTTTAATACTTTTGACCATCGAGGCATCAGAGTAGCCACGGTCGAATTTCTTAAAATTTGCAAAACAAATATAGCCAACGATTTTTATTTTTACAAATAAGGACGTTGGCTATATTGTTACTTTTCAAAATTAGTGCTATCAACGATAAGTTTCTTTTCAAATAATTTTTGAACTATTGGATCAAGTCTCATTAAGCGTTGTTGGTTTGCATTTGCTTTATTATACCGACTTATAAATGTATCTATTTCGCTCTCGAAAATAAATGTATTTTTCATAGTAAGATTTTCTTTAGGAAATACTATGAATTCATAAGGCACGTAATGAAATGGGAGTGTGATCCCCAATAATAAAGCTATAATAAAAATTAGAACCGTATAATTTAGTTTTATTTTAAACGGTTTATTTTGTTCTATTTGTTCTTCCATAAAGTATGGCTTTTAATAGTAAAGCAATTAATCAGAGTTAACAGTGGTATGGAAATGAATCAGGAAATTAAAAACGAAGTGAAAGCTTTAGAAAATGAAATCAACAGGCTAATTATAGAGCTTCAAAACAAATATCCTACAGGTTATTTAACTATCGTTCCGGTTACCGAAGATCATTCCGTTTTTAATGGTGAATCAATTGGTCCAATTCAATTATTGGAACTTATTAATGACTCGGATTCTTCAAGTACCCCTTCCATATAGTTTCGTAGTCTTAACCAATCTTGAGCTTGAGTTTCTATTGAGCGTTTCATTAGACCATTAGGAGAACAATGACTTACAATAAATAAATCAGAACCATTAGGTAATTTACGTTTTCCATTATTAGCAATAGCTTCGTAAACTGATTTTTCAAGCTTTAAATTATATATTGAACCAATTGCTTTATAAGCTACCATACTCATGGCTATAATGTGTTTTGGTTGGATTATATCGATAAGTGCTTTTAAGTACTCCCTACAAGTTTCTTTCCACCATTCATCTTTTACAGGTAAACTCATATTTTGATTATCGGTAACTTTTATACCCAATATGGCGTTCGTAAAAAAGATGGGGTATTTGATTTGATTATTATAATCCACTTTATCGAAGTTATAACCATAACCTAAAATGCTAAATAAGTCGATAAGATTGTTATTGGTTGAACTACTTTTTTCTTTCTTCCAATTGTTTTTGAGATTGTGTTCTAAAGAAGTTGTATCGCTAAAATCTTGACCGATGAAGAGGATTTTAGCATCGAGATTATTATGCCATAACTCCCAAGGGTTTATTACATCAAAATTAAAACCTTCGATATGATGAGGATTTTTAAGACGTGGATCTTTAAAAACATGAGTTTTGAACTTCGTTATCAACTCAAGATAACGTTCTGATTTGGTTTGTTCCATTGTGGTAATTTTGAACTATTTGTAAATAAATAAGGCGTAACTGAAAATCTTACGCTGTTCAAGGCTTACCACAGCCTACCCTACGCAAAGACCCAGCTACGCCTATTTGGGCGCATCCGTAATCGTTACATTGCGTAGGGTTCATTTGTGGTAATTTAGAACAGCAATATTATTGGAGCAATATTTTTAATATACTTTATCTAACCATAAGCATTCACTTTATGGTTATAAAGTTCTACAATTAATAGGTTTATTGCAAACGTTTAGGAGAAGCAATTAATTCTTTATACATCAATCGACAATCAAAACATAGAAGCAAATTATCGTCAAATATTTCTTCGTTGCCTTTTGATCTTTGATTATATCGAAAACTTATTTCTCGACAGTATCGCATCAAGTGCTTTTTACTTACATTATGGTAAATACCGAAAATGCTTCTTTTAACCCAACTCCAAAAGCCTTCAATGGAATTAGTATGGTAATCGCCAATACAATATTGAGATTTACCGTGTTGAACTACCCCGTGTTCAAAATAGTTATGTAGACCTTTATAAACTAAAAATTCGTCTGTATTAACGATTGAACCAGGTGCTACTCGTGACCTAATTAGAGCTTGTAAGCCAACTTTAGGTAATTGCTTGGGATTATAGGTGAGGATACCACCTCCACGTGTTAGAATGCCGAATACGACAGATTTATCGGCTAATGATCGACCTTGAGAATTTGGAACTTTTTTATCCCAATGGCGGTTTTTATTTTTACCTCCAATATAAGTTTCATCAACTTCAATAACTCCGCTCATTACTTTTCGAAAATCTTCGCAATGGTTCATAGCATAACGTATTCTTTGAAGCATAAACCAGGCATTAGCTTGAGTTATATCAATATCTTTAGCTATTTGATGAGAAGAAATTCCTTTCTTATGAGAAGCGAATAAGTAAATGGCAATAAACCATTTTGTAAGGGGGATATGAGAGCGCTCAAAAATAGTTCCCTTAACTACAGAGAAGTTTAATTTACATAAGCCGCATTTATACGTCTTATTGTTTCTAAACTTATAGATTTTATCGGGTTTAAAACAAAAAGGACAATGAACTATATTGCCCCATCTTTGATGTTCTAAATATGCTCTACATTTTTCATCTGTAGAAAATTTAGTAAAAAATGCGTGGATTCCTTTTTCTTGATTTTTCATGAACTTTTTTAGAAATATTAACCTTAGTATTTTTAATAATGGTTCTCTTTTCTAAAAAAGTTTTGCAATTTATGGCTTTAAAAGCTCATCACCTAACACACACACTTCATCGATAATATCATCAATTTTAAGCATTAATTGGTCTTTTCGGTCTTGAGGTAAATTTTTAATTAAAACTTCCATAGCCTCTATAATTTTGATACCTGCAAATTCTTTCATTGCTAAATGGATATCTGGTTGAGAAGCTAAAATGGTTTGAGGAGTAATTTTCATATTTTTCATAGTTGAGATAACTATGGGTTTTTATAAACTGAAAAGTATCAGAGTTAATAATTGAAAAACTATAAAAATGACTGAAAAAGAAATTAGATTTGAGTGTTTGAAAATGGCTGAAAGAAATTATGAAAAAACTAAAGGCGATAAGACCTTAATAGAATTAGCTGAATTGTTTTGTGAATTTGTATTTTCTGAAAAAGAGTCAGAAGACAATAGATTATTTAAGGAGTGAGATTATCTAATTTTGATTTCACTTCTTGTATGTTTGATTGTAAGTCATAATTATTTAAAACTCCAATCACTCCACCACATTTAGAGCATTGAATAAATACAAAAGGCTTTCCACCGACGTTAGTGATCTTATGCTCAAAGGAAGTATTATTGCATTTTACACAAGTAGAAGTAGCCATATCTTAAAGATACGGAAATAATTATTTAACTTCAAAAATCTAAACTTACTTAGGTTCGTTATCAATATCGTTGCCTAAAAATAATCGGTTTTTTGTGATGGTTGTGTAGTAGTGGTACCGTCAGCTTTGTAGAAAAGCGAGATACCGTTGGCATCTTTGCCGGCATATTTATAGCTGTAAAACTCACCGATAGGTTGCCCTACCTTTAATACCTGCAAAGTAGCGTTGGTTTGGCCCGCGCCTTCAGGATCGGTATATAGCGTTAAATCGCTATTGCCGTAAGCACCTTGCAGGCTGGTGATCTTGTTTTTATTATAAGCCATGTTTAGCGACGATGTCCAGGTAAAATCCTTTTTTGATATGGCGTTAACATTTAAACCAAGCTCGATACCTTTATTGTTGATGCCTCCACCATTGGCATAGATATAACCACCCGGAACCAATGACGAAGGTACAGTGTAACCAAATAGCATATCGCTGGTGTTTTTGTTATAAACATCTATTGTACCCAACACTTTGCCCTTTATTATACCAAAATCAAGGCCGATGTTGGTTGTGGCCGTTTTTTCCCAACGTAAATCAGGATTTGAGCCCTGTGTTGGGCCATATGCTGCTGCCTGAACGCCGTTGTTATAATAAGTACCTGTAATACCATAAACCAGTTTGGCAGTGTAGGCGCCAATACCCGCTGAGTTACCTGTTACACCGTAGCTTGCACGCAGTTTTAGGTCAGAGAAAAATGATTGGTTTTTCATGAAGCCTTCTTCAATTATTCTCCATGATAAACCAACCGCCGGAAAATATCCCCAACGGTTGTTTTCACCAAATACAGAGCTACCGTCTTTCCTCACTGATCCTTGAAAAATATATTTGTTTTTATAATTGTAATTTACCCTTAAAAAATCTGAAACCAATACCGTTTCGCCGTAGGTAAGGTCATTACCAAGGTTGATACGATAGGTTGAAATAGAGTATGGATTGCCCAACGTTAAATTTTGGAAACCGATATTATCGGTAGGGAAATTGGTACTCGTAGCCTGAAAGCCTTCGCCAACAATGTTATCCTGGTAAGAGTAACCTAATACGGCATTGATGGTGTGGTCGCCTATCGATTTGTCCCAGGCCAGGAATGTTTCGGCCGTTTTGCTTGTATTTTGGTAATTACTGCGTAAGGCAGAACCATTAGTGCCAAAATTAACTAAAGTATGCGAAATACCTATGCCCGGATCGGGGTTGTTATAAAAGCCGGATGTAGGATAAGTGTTAAAGTAGCTGCTGTAAAACTCGCCGTGTTGCGTTGATGTTTTTTGGTATGACAGGTTCACGTTGTAAGTTAAGCTAAAAGGTAACTTTACTTGTGTATTAAACGCCCCCATTAATACATTATATTTGGTTTGGTCCTGAGCATTATTAGCTATCGCTACCGGATTAAAATAACCCGAAGTAGTGAGGTTTTCAAAATAGCTGCCATCTGCATTTTTTATAGGCGATATCGGCATGTGTTTCGCCGCCTGCAGCAATACCACATTTTGTAATGGCTCATTGTTTGACGTACTGGCAGAGTTGGCTAAGCTTAAGCTAAACTTAACTTTATCGTTCAAAGCGTACTGATCGATATTTAAACGACCAATTACACGTTCAAGAGAGCTTTGGGAAAGTATACCGTCTTTTTTGAGATAGTTAATACTGGCGCTGTAAGTGCTGTGCTCGCCGCCGCCGGTAAGCGAAAGGTTATGATTGTGAGAAAAGCCCGAAGAGCGTTCAACCGCGGCCATCCAGTCGGTATTGATATTACCGGGATCTACATCATTTGCTGGCAAAAATGAGGAGTTATTGGCTGTAACATAGGCACGCAACTGGTCGGCATTCATCAGGTTAAGCTTGCTGCTAACCTTTTCCTGGGCTACATAACCACTGTAAGTTACCTGCGACTGGCCTTTTTTACCGCGTTTGGTAGTTACCATAATAACGCCGCTGGCGGCACGGTTACCATAAATTGCCGTTGCGGCCGCGTCTTTCAATACATCTATCGAAGCAATATCGGCAGGCGCAACGGCAGTAATGTCGGCTCCGGGGATACCGTCGATAACATAGAACGGTGCGCCTGGGCTGTTAACGGTTGATGCCCCCCGCATAATAACCGCGGCAGATTTGTTAGGGTCGCCGCTGGCGGTAATGTTAAGGCCCGGAACCTTACCCTGTAGTAATTGGCCAACATCGGCAATGGCACCCTTGTTTAACTCTTCGGGCTTAACCGATGTAATAGCGCTGGATAGTGTTTTGCGGGAAGCTGTACCGTAGCCCACCACTACTACTTCTTTAAGGGCGGTATTGGCATCCTCCAGCACAATTTTGTACTTTTTGGCGCCCGTAACATTGATTTCCTTTTTGGTATAAGCTACCGAGGTGATCACCAGTACGTTGCCTGTTTTGGCCGTAATGGTAAAGGCGCCGTTAATTCCGGTTGATGTACTTACACTGGTGCCTTTTACAGCTACCGTGGCACCGGGGATGGGTTCGCCTTTGCCGTCAACTACCACACCGGTTACCTGGCCGCCCGACTGCGCGAATGTGTAGGAAAAGTTAAAGGCAAAGAACATGAGGAGCAGCAAAAGTGTGTGCTTGCTCCTGTTAAATTTAGGATTTAATCTCATGATTACAGTAAAATTTGGTTCATATTGGTTTATTGATTAGAGGCTTACAGTTAGGAGCGGTAAAATGCTTGTTTTACTCTCATTAAATTAAGTTTTAATGTCATCATTTCAGTAAAATTGGTTTCATATAAAGCGGTTTTAAAATTGGTTGCACTATTAAAATTTAAGCGTGGCCGGAAGATACTTAGCTACCAGGTCTTCGTAGTAGGGTTTAAGTTCTGCCCAGCTTTTTTGGTTAGGATTTTTTGAATACAGATCATACGGATTAAATAGGTTAACCCACTTAAACATCTCGTGATCATGGCTATTCATTAAATGGTCGTAAGCATTTTCGCGGTGCTGCGAGTAAAACGAATGATAGCGTAGCATATATAAACCGGGTTCGGGTATATAATCCTTCATCATGTGATAAACGTATTCATCATGCCCCCATGACATATGAACGTTATCTAAACCACAATTGCGGGTATAAACGCCAAGTTCAGTATTATACTCCGGATTATAGAAGTCGGGGTTGTCTTTAAAGAATTCCGGGTAAACTATCTTATCAGAAAAAGCGCAGCCCACCGGGAAAGTATCGCCAACAACGCCCCATTGAGGTTCGTTAAAAAGACACAGCACCTTGCCCATATCGTGTATTAAACCTACAAGCACCATCCAATCGGGGTGTTTATCATTGCGAATGGCTTCAGATGTTTGCAACAGGTGCTGCATCTGGTCGAGGTCGGTATCCGGGTCAGAGTCATCTACCAACTCATTTAAAAAGTTAAAGGCTTCCCATATCGGCATCTCTTTCCGGTTGAATTGTAAATAATCCGCTTTTTTCTCTTTTACAAATTCAAAGGTTTGATAGCGGTGATTGAGCCTGTAAAACTCTTTCACGCCATCTTTTTCCGTATCCTGGTAGTTTCTAAATTCTTCAACTTTTTTGTCTTCATTAATAGTCGTTGGGTCAGGATAGCGCCGTAATACATCGTGCTCCCATTCGTCAAGATTAGACAGGGGCGTTAAGCTTTCGCCCGACAAGTTGTTTACGTCAGAGTTCATAAAAAAATCTTTTTAATTGTTTGCAATAATTGGGTTGCCCGTAACTGGTTATTGAGATTAAAATTGAGTAATTTAACTGTTACATTTTATTTTTGAACCAATAATATTTACTTAACCGTTTAAGTAAAAAATGATAATTTGCACTTTTTAACCTGATTGTTATCACATTTTATGAGCAGTGTCACTATTAAACAACTTGCTGAGCAATTACAATTATCAACGGCAACCATATCAAAGGCGCTATGTGATAGTCATGAGATAAGCGAGGGAACAAAAAAAAGGGTTTTAGCCCTTGCCAAAGAGTTAAATTATGTACCTAATGCCTACGCGGGAAGTTTGCGGCATAATAAAAGTAAAACCATAGCGGTTTTGATACCCGAGATTACGGATAGCTTTTTTTCGCAGGCGCTTAATGGTATTGAGGAAGTGGCTTTGGAAAAAGGCTATCATACCCTGATCTATTTAACGCACGAAAAACTGGCTCGTGAAGAGGATATTTTAAAAACGCTGGTTGGCGGCCGGGTTGATGGCGTACTGATGTCGGTAACGGTGGAGACAAATTCGTTTAAGCATATCTACGAGTTTAACCAGCATTTGCCCATCGTTTTTTTCGACAGGGTTTGCCCCGAGGTTGACGCGGCCCGGATTACAACCGACGACTTTGAGTGCGGATATAAAGCTACCAGGCATTTAATTGAAGCCGGTTGCCGCCACGTTATTTTACTATCCATATCAAATAGCCTGTCCATCATTTCCGAACGTATCAGGGGCTTTAAGAGCGCTATCGCCGAATATGATCTCGATGAACATGATTGCCGGGTTGTAAATTGTACACAAGACCCTTTGGAAAATTACCGGCTGATTAAAGCAATGATGCAAAGCGATAACCGCCCCGATGGCATAGTAGCCACGGTAGAAAAGCTGACCACCGAAATATACCTGGTTTGCCAGCAGTTGCAAATCGATATTCCCAAACAGGTGAAAGTGGTATGCTTCTCTAACCAGCCTTCAGCCGTCATACTTACGCCATCGTTAACAACCATAACACAACCCGCCTTTGAGATGGGCAAAGTTGCGGCTACCACCTTGCTGAAGCTGTTAAAAAACAATATGCTCAGGGTGAAGGATGAATGTACTGTTATCCCCTCGAAACTGATCGTCAGGAACTCAACCACCGGGCAGCAGGCCGATCATGGCGAACCGGTTTAATTGAGTTGCATTGCTGCCCCTGCCGGGCGATAAAATGCCGGTTACTTTTCATCACCTTTTGATGGTGGCATCATGCTGTTGCCCCATCCTGTTTGTTTCGGCCCCATCAGCAATACCAGTTCGCCGCCATTTACAATATCCTGGTGCTCAATCCACGCCTGGTTAAACGGTTTCCCGTTAAGCAGCGCGGCCTGTATAAACTGGTTAGCCTCCGACAGGTTTTTAGCCGTTATTTTAAAATCCTTACCGTTAGTTTGGTGTAAAACGGATTGCTTGATCAGCGGCGAGTTAATTAAATAATAGGATTGCCCCGCGTTGGGGTATAAGCCAAGGACATGAAAGGCCAGCCATGATGACATAGCTCCCGAATCGTCGTTACCGGGCAGGCCATCCCGGCTGCTGTTATAATTTTTTTGGATAATTTGCCTGATGCGGGTACTGCTTAAATCGGGCCGCCCTATCCAATGGTACAGGTTGGGCGTTAAAAAAGAGGGCTCGTTACCTACATTATAGTAGCCGTTGTTAAAAAAGGTATCGAGCCTTTGTTTAAAAGCCTGCGGGCCGCCGCAGTTGTTAATTAAAGCGGCTACATCATGCGGAACATAAAAGGAATACTCCCACGAGCTGGCCTCGTAAAAAAAGCCGCACCACCAGCAAACACAATTGGGCCATTCCTGCGCAAGCGGGGTATAAGGTACCGCCGTTACCCGGCCATTGCTTTCCACGCAGGTGATGCTGTCTATCCACCTGCCAGAGGCATCCTTTGGCATAATAAAGCCTGTTGCGCCGTGGTCTGTTACCGGGCGCCAAAGGTTTTTCCAGTTGTTGGATTGTTTAATAAACCGGTTGTACTCGCCTTTGCGGCCCAGGCCATCGGCAACAATGGCTAAGCAATAATCGTTATAAGCATACTCAACCGTGCGGTTTCCGGCCCTTACAAAACGGTTTGATATGTAGCCCAGGCTATTATAATCAGTGAGCCCGCCACGCCCTTCCTTCTCTTCGTTTCCGCCGGGTGGTATGGTGGCGTCTTTCAACATCGCCTCGAGCCCCAGGTTATAGTTAACGCCCTTTAATTTTTTTGTATAGGCATCGGCAATTAATACTTCGGCGTTCGATCCGCCCTGCGTGCGCCCGTTGCTGTTGCCACTGCGGGCATCGGGCATGTAACCGTCGCGCTGGTAAATATTGAGCAATGAATTCACGATGGCTGCCTCGCGCGATGGGTCGATCAGCGTGATGAGCGGGTTTGACGAACGGAACGTATCCCAAATGGCATAAAAATCATCGTAATAAGGCATGGCCGATTGCCATAAGGGGTTTTCGCCACTGCGGTCTACCGGCATCAGCATGGTGTGGTAAAGGGCCGTGTAGAACATCGTTTTTTGTTGGGCCGGTGTCGAGCTATCCAGTTCAAGGCGTTTCAATAGCTCGTTCCAGCTATCCTGGCTGTCGGCCAGCACTTTTTCAAAGCTCCAATGAGGCGCCTCCTGCTCAATGTTTTGCCTCGCTTTTAGTTCGCTGATAAATGATATGCCTATTTTTACCTTGATCTGTTGGAGGCTGGCATCGTCAAAGTAAGCCAGCACACCTGTTTTATTGCCATCGTCAGCCTGGAGTTTTATACCAGGGTAGAGGCTGCCCGCCTTATAGGTAGTAAAGGTATTGAAAGGCTTATCGGTAATAGCGTAAAAGTAAACGGTATAGGCTGCGCCATTATTCCAGCCGCCACGAATACGGCTGTAGCCCCGTATTTCGTTATCCGATACCACTTCCACCTCCGATCCTATAAATTGCTGGGCCTCACGCGCATCCGGAACTGGCTTCTCGCCCAAAAAATCGCCTGCATCAAACTTAATGGCTTTGCGGGTACCGGGTTTAAAATCAAAGCGGTAAAAAGCTACTTTACTGGTACTGGTTATTTCGGCGGTAATGCCGTATTGTTTAAGCAGTACGCTGTAATAGCCGGTGGATGCTTTTTCGTTTGCCCTTAACGACTCCTGTTTCAGCTCGTTAAAATTACCGGCAAAAGGCATAATCAGGATATTGCCGTATTTAGGGCCGCCGCCGGTGCCGCTTACGTGGGTTTGACTAAAACCATAAAGAGGAACATCAAGATCGGGTGAGTAACCGCTGTTTGAAGCCTTATTAACATCGGGCCCTGGTTTCACCATACCGTAAGGTCTTGATGGGCCTACAAAAACATTACCTAACCCTTCCGATCCGATAAAGGGATCAACGTAAGCGGTATACGGCTTGGTTTGCGCACTTGCCGCAATAGCCATTACACTCAAACTCAATATCAGAACTTGGCGATGCAGGTCAATAATTTTCATATTAATTTAATAGTATAAATATTTAGCTTGTAGCAGATATGGGCTGCGGTAGCTCAGGCTTAATTTTTTAATGCGATTGATGGGCCGGTGATCAACGGATCTGTAATAAACCACATACAACGTATGCGCAATTGTTTTATCTGCGAATGTATTAACTAAGAGGGTGTTTATTAAAAGATAAAATAATTTAATTGCGAAATCGATTAAGGTGATGGGGGCTTTGCAACATCTTCAGCGATTTTGAAATTAGCAGGTTTTAAAAAATGCTGACTACTGATACCGAGCCGCGAAAAGCAGGTAGCTATGCTCATCGGGTATGGCTGAATAAATGGGTTATGAGTGCCGACTAAAAAAATGCCTCGTTAGTGCTTCAACGGTATAATTATAAAATCTAAGCTGCCCTATATCGATCCTCCGGGTATTAACACAGAGTCGGCCACGATGCTCTGAACAAAAGGAGTGCCCGACAGGCAGGCCATCGTCCGGCTGAAAGATAATTTGCCTAATTTATATCCGCTTGTTTCGGCATACGTAATTTCGGGATAATATAACTGGGGGATAAAACCATCGCTAATGGCAATGATGCCCATATCAGCGGGGATATTTATTTTTTCAATCTGCACAACCTTCATCTGATTTATGGCTTTACGCCAACCTATACGGTTAAAAAGTTGTCATTTGGTGCCGTATCATCGGAACTACAAGCTCTTATACTCAGGATATAAACCAATTGGTGTTGTCGCCTTACGTTTATGTTAATCCGTTTGCCAGGTACCAGGTAAATAAAAGCCGATCGGTTTCTGTTAATGCCAAGTATTCAACGTAATGGGCTTCACCGAATCAGAAGATAGCTCGATCAGCGAGAATCAGGCCAATTTAGTACGGGCCAGATTCCCGGAGAAGGCAGATCAGGATGATGCATCGATAATACCGGCAGTATTTTGAAATATCAGTATTCCTTATTCAAAAAGCCCCTTCATGATGTGTTTAGCCGCAGCGTTTTTATCTTGTTTGGACGCTATGTTCGTCTTTTCAACAATCCTCACATGTTTAATATTTAAAAACCAGTTATGATTACTTGGTAAAGGGCTATCTGTGTTTACCTCATCGCCCGTATGCTTTGTATTTAAAGCACTCAAGAAAGCAGTAATGGCGTTTAATTGCTCTTTATTTTTAGGGTTAACAATCAATGGTTCCATTTTATAAACATAAAAAATCATATCGAAATTAACTATACTACAATTTTACTTAACAAGCAAACTGCTATTTGCGGGCTATAGTTATAATGCCAATGTATTAGCTAATCTCCACCTGCGTTTTATTACCGGCGGCGGTATGCATGTTGCTGGGTAGTTGCCATTTGCAAAACTTGCCTTATATCCAACTCAAAAAAGTAAAAACCTGGCTATATAATTTCTGCGGTCCGAATAATTGAATAATATATCTATTATTTTCCATAAAATTTACGGAATTTGGGCGAAGGGTTGTTGATGAGATAAGAATGTCGGAAATTTAGCATGTAATATGTGTTTTACGCAAAATAGCCTTTACATCTGTAGTAAAATTTCGGTTAGCTTCCTGTAAAAGTAAAAAAAGCTTAAAGCATAGTACAAATATGTTGAGGATGATAACCCACTTAGCAAAGTTGCACATCACCTTAAGCCGCTGGCCCTTAATTAATCAATAAAATATTCATGTTTATCGTAACTCGTAAAAATTAATAAATGAAAAGTAAATTTTATACGCTCCCGCTGGCATTTGCATTGGGTTTGCCGGCTTTGCAGGCGCAGGCCCAGCAAGAACCAAAGCTGATTGAGAAGGTGGTTAAAAAAGGCGACGAGCTGGTGATCCCTTATCAAAAGTACGTTTTATCAAATGGCTTAACGGTGATATTAACCGAAGATCATTCGGATCCCATTGTCCATGTGGACGTAACTTACCACGTTGGTTCTGCCCGCGAAGAAATTGGCAAATCGGGCTTTGCCCACTTTTTTGAGCATATGATGTTTGAGGGGTCTGATCACGTTAAAAGTGGTGATCACTTTAAAACCATATCAGAAGCAGGTGGTACGCTGAACGGCAGCACCAACCGCGACCGGACAAATTACTTTGAAACTGTACCTAACAACCAGCTCGAAAAAATGCTTTGGCTTGAATCAGACCGGATGGGTTTCCTGATGGACGCCGTAACACAACCCAAATTTGAGATCCAGCGATCAACCGTAAAAAATGAGCGCGGCCAAAACTACGATAACCGCCCCTACGGTTTAGCGGCCGAAGCAGCGTCAAAAGCTCTGTATCCATACGGCCACCCGTATTCGTGGCTTACCATCGGTTATATTGAGGATTTGAATAAGGTAGATGTAAACGATTTAAAGCACTTTTTTCTGCGTTGGTACGGCCCCAACAACGCTACCCTGACTATTGGTGGCGATATTAATCCGAAGCAAACGCTGGCCTGGGTGCAAAAATATTTCGGCTCTATCCCACGTTGCCCCGAAGTAAAAAATACCGTTTTGCCTGCTCCGGTGGTCACATCCGACAGGTATATATCCTATACTGATAATTACGCCCGCCTGCCATTATTGTACGTAACCTACCCAGGTGTTAAAATGTACGATAAGGATCAGTCGGCCCTGGATGCCTTGTCTTTAATTATCGGCCAGGGAAAAAACTCAATCTTGTATAAAAACTTTATTAAAAGCCGCAAAGCCGCTCAGGCTACCATGAGATCGCCAAATACTGAGCTTTCGGGCGAGATCAATATCCAGGTCATTCCTTACCCAGGCCAAACCTTGCAGGAAGCCAAGAAGATGGTTGACGAGTCGCTTGCGGAGTTTGAGCAAAGAGGGGTAACCGATGACGATCTGGCCCGCTTTAAAGGTAGCGCGGAAGCCGATTACATCAACTCGCTGGCCAGTGTGTCTGGCAAAGTATCAGAGCTGGCGGCCGCGCAAACATTTACCGGTAACCCCAACCAGATTGGCCGCGAACTTGCCGACATCCGTAAGGTAACCAAAGCGGATATTATGCGTGTTTACAACCAATATATTAAAGGCAAAGCAGCAGTGATATTAAGCGTACTGCCCAAAGGATCGGATTTAAAACCTGTAGCTCCCGATAATTATAATGTAGATCAATCAGGCTACAAAGCGCCTGACTATGGTTACGATAAATTGACTTACCACAAGGCCAAGGATAATTTTGACCGTAAAGTGCAACCACCTACCAGCCAGAATCCGGTAATTAAAGTGCCACCTTTCTGGACCGCTAAAACACCCAACGGCATAAAAATGATAGGCGCTTTTACCAACGAGATTCCTACGGTTACCTTAACGCTTTCCATTAAGGGTGGAGGATTGCTGGCCGCTAAAGATTCGGCGAAAGCCGGGTTGCCGGGTATTGTTGGCCAGATGCTGAACGACGATACACAAAACTTTACCGCTGAGCAATTTAATGCCGAACTTGAAAGACTGGGAAGCTCTATCCAGGTAGGCGCCAGTCAGGATGAAACAACCTTCTCGGTATCATCACTTACTAAAAATCTCGATCAAACGCTTAAATTATTACAGGAGCGCCTGTTCCATCCTAAATTTACAGATCAGGCTTTGGAACGGATTAAGAAACAGGTTTTGCAGGGTTTCCAAATCGCTAAAACGCAACCGGCAAATATTGCTTCCAGTGTTTACAGTAAATTGCTATACGGAAAAGATAATATCCGCACTTACGGTTTAGGGGGTAACGAGCGCACCGTGCCTAATATTACACTGGCCGATGTACAAGGCTTTTACGATAGCTATTTCTCTCCTTCGGTATCTTCTATCGTTGTTGTGGGCGATATTACAGAAGCCGACGTTAAAGCCAAGCTGTCATTTTTAAATGGCTGGGCAGCTAAACCCGTGGTTATCCCGGCTGCGCCCGCTGGCGATAAAAATGTTGCTAAAAATATCCTTTACCTGGTTGATGTGCCTAAGGCAGCCCAGTCAGAAATCCGTATCGGTAATTTAACGGGCTTAAACTATGATGCAACCGGTACCTTCTACCGTTTGGGCTTGGTAAATTATCCACTTGGTGGCGGTTTTGACAGTCGTTTAAACATCGACCTGAGAGAAGTAAAAGGTTGGACGTATGGCGCCAGTTCAGGCTTTACGTCAGGTAAGTTTGGTGGCGTTTTTACAGCAGCTGCTGGTGTGCGCGCTGCCTCAACAGATAGCGCCGTAGTGGAGTTTATCAAAGATATCAAGGGATATGTGGACAATGGTATCACCAAAGATGAGCTCGCGTTTACAAAGAGCTCAATAGGGCAAAGCGATGCCCGCAAATACGAAACCAACGATCAAAAAGCGGCATTTCTGTCGCGCATCCAGAATTATGAGCTAAGTCCGAATTTTGTTGACGAGCAAAACAAGATCCTGCAGAACATTACCCAGTCGGAAATGAACGATCTGGCCAAAAAATACATCAACACCGATAACATGATTATTTTGGTAGTTGGTGATAAAGAAAAAGTACTTTCTGGTTTTAGCAGTATGGGCTACCAACTGGTGGAGCTGGATGCTGATGGAAATAAAATTAAACAGTAAAAGGCAGATCTTCTTTTAATGAATTGAACCAGGGGGCTGTATCATCAATGATGATCAGCCCCCTGGTTTTATATTTGCCGGTAATTCTATCTCCATGTGCAATAATTTAGCGCGTAGATGGTAACACAAACTTAACCTTAATATAATTCGACCCGCCTTTATAACAGGTTACCTTTGATGGCATAACATCAACGGATGCCATTGAACTCAAAAGATGAATATTCATTAATCACCAATTGGAAAAATGGTGACAATCGGGCATTCGATCAACTATTTAAACTTCACTTTTATAGACTGTATCGCTTTGCTTTTCGCCACAGCAATGACAGTGTACTTGCAGAGGAACTGGTGATGGATATGATGCTGAAAGTATGGCAAAAAAAGGATGAGCTGGTAAACAACAATCAATCTTTAGCACCTTTTCTTTTCCATGCTTTGAAGGCGGCATTGATTGATAATTACCGTAAAAAGCGAATGGAGTTTGTTGCTGTGGATGATACGATGCATGCTATCGCTTCACCGCTGCGGGCAGATGATCACCTGCACGGAGCTGAGTTATCTGTGTTATACCGCAAAAGTTTGGTCCAATTAAGTCCGCAAAGGAAGTTGATCCTCGAAATGCGGCATGAACAAGGCTTATCTTATAAAGAAATAGCCAAAGAATTAAGTATCTCTTCTAAAACTGTCGATCGGCATCTAACAGATGCGATAGCGATCGTTCGTAAACATCTGCAAAAGCATAGCGATGTTACCTTACTCATCATTTGGTGTTTGTTAGGTTAATCTAACTACAGGTTTTCAATATTTAACTTCTGATATTCAGTTTCTTATATCTAAATAGAAATAATTCTTCATTCCTGATGGGGAACTCCTTCTTTTTTTACGGTAATGGATAAAGAGTACTAAATTGATATTAATGAAGGATGCCATAAAGAGGGAGCTGCTGATCAAATACATGCACGAACAATGTTCTGCTGCTGAGATGATCCAGGTTAAAGAATTTTTAACACAGCCCGAATGGCAGCAGGCATTGGACGAATTGCTGGAAGATGATTTTGCACAATTTACAACAGATGCGGTGCCCGATGGTTTAAGTGCGGATTGGAATAGGCGTTTTAAGCAAAAGCATATCCTGCCCGCTATCCAACCGCTATGGCGCTCGGCTTGGCTTCAATATGCGGCAGCTGGTTTGCTGTTGATTACCCTGGGCTTTTATTTTTTTAAAAATCAGATTAGCGGAACCAGACAGCCGCCGGTTATGGCTATGCTGGAGAAGGTAAACCCTCGCGGACAGCGATCTCAAATTATATTGCCCGATAGCTCTGTTGTTTATTTAGGTGCGGAAAGCAAGCTCAGATTCCCCGAAAAATTTGGTGAAGGTAGCCGGGAAGTATCCCTGACTGGCGAAGCCTTTTTCGAGGTCGCGAAAGATAAAAAGCACCCTTTTATTATCCATAGCGGAGCAGTTCAAACCAGGGTATTAGGTACATCTTTTAAAATTGATGCCTTTCCCGGTAAAATTATGACGGTTTCTGTAGCCACCGGCAAAGTACGGGTAGACCGCGACGCCGGTGACAAGAATAAGTTAAAGGCATTGGCTGTATTGATACCCGGCCAGGTTGTAAAGTGGGATGAAGTTGCACAAACCAGTTGTATCAGCCAGGTAGATATACAAAGCATTCGCGACTGGAAGGATGGTAACCTCAATTTTGTTTCGGCATCACTTGCCGACGTTGCCGAAACTTTGGAACGCGCTTATAACGTGAAGATTACTTTTAACGATAGCCGGATAAAAAACTACCACGTTACGTTAATGGTGAATGCGAGCAACCCTTTAAGCCGTACACTTGATATTATTTGCAATACAACCCATCTCAAATTTAAGGGCTCGGGCCGGTCTTTTAACATCCTAAAAAACGGAGGCAGATGATTTAAAGTCCTATCAAAAATAAAAACCGCTCCTGCAAGCAGGAACGGCTATCTGTTTACCTGTTAGCATTAAGTTTTCGACGACGCTATGCTAAAGGCCAAAATGCTGCCGACAAGGTCGGTGAGCACTATTAAAGCAATTTTCACAAACAACTCTAACAATCCAAAAATATGCAAAATGTAGTACAACTACGTTCATCTATTCTATTTATTATGCGGTGCTCTTTTATTATCCTGGCTATACAAATAACCTTTGGGGGGCTATTGCTTGCTGGTAATGTCAAAAGCCAAAACCTTGATCAGGTTAAGATCAATATCGCCCTGCGGCACGCCTCCATACAGGAAAGCCTCCTGTCGCTTCAGCGAAAAAGTGGTATCCGCATTTCTTTTTTTGACGAAGTGGTTCAAAAAGAAAGTAAAAAAGTAAATCTGAATAGCACTAATATAACCGCTGGCGAAACCCTGCGCAATATACTTTCGAACACCAACTTAACCTATCGCCTGGTTAAAGACTATGTGATCATCGACGTTAAGCCTTCCCGTGCAGATAAAGGTAAAATATACGGTAAAATTGTAGACGATAAGGGCGAAAGCCTGCCGGGCGCCAATATTAGGCTATTAGAATTGAATACAACCTCCTCAAGCACCGTAGATGGTAGTTACAGTATCACTGCCGCGCCAGGGACCTATACTGTAGAAGTTAGCTATATTTCGTATCAAACCAAACGCATTGCCGATGTTGTGGTAACTGCCGGCAACCTTACCAAACTGGATGTTGTTTTGCTTACGGCATCTACTGCTTTAAAGGCGGTTGTAATACAGTCATCGTACAAAAGGGAATCGGTAGCTGGTTTATACGCTCAGCAAAAAAACGCGGCGGGCATCACCGATGGGTTATCGGCAGAGCAAATGGCCCGCACACCTGATAACAATATGGGCCAGGTTTTAAAACGTGTGAGCGGATTAAGCACCGTAGATAACCGTTACGTTATTGTGCGCGGCTTAACCGAACGTTATAACCAGGGGATGATTGACGGCATCACGCTACCCAGCACAGATATGAACCGACGTAATTTTGCCTTTGATGTGATCCCGGTTGAAATGGTAAGTAATGTGGTGGTTAACAAAACGGCCACGCCGGATATCTCTGCCGAATTTGCCGGCGGGCAAGTTTCGGTAAACACGCTGGATATCCCTTTAGAAAACTTTACCATATTGTCTGCCGGTACAGGCTTCAATACCCTCACCCTCGGAAAAGACTTTATCGAATCTGGCAGGAGAGGTAAATATGATTTTTGGGGCTTTGACGATGGGCACCGCAGTTTACCGCCAAATATCCAGTCATGGGGAAGCGGAAACCCGCCTGATTATGCTGTGCCGCAAAGTAAATTGTTTAATCCGGATGCCTTTAAACGTTACAGTTCTACCGGAGGAGCCAACCAAAATTACCGCCTATCGTTAGGCCGCGTATATACTTTAAAAAGCGATCAGAAAATAGGCTTTGTTACGGGCTTCAGTTTACGACACAGCCAGGAAACCAACGAATTTCAGGATGTAAGGGGCTTTGAGGGAAACTATGGTTACCCGGTAGCGGGGCCTAACTATATTGACAGCGTTAACCGCCGCCGTAATGGGCATATTTACAAATACAATACCACCATTGGCGCCCAGGTTAATGTGGGGACACAGGGCAAAGGCTATAAAATAGGCTTGAAAAATTTGTATTCGCAAATCTTCAACAACACCCTTAACTCCTCGCAGGGGATGATCGCTAATGTGGGTTTTGATAACGACGATGCCCGCTCACAGAAAAACCTGCAAGACCCGGAGATTACCCGCATTTTTCAACACAAACTTGATGGCGAACATACCTTAACCAGCAAAGGGCTTAAATTGACCTGGCTTGGAGCAATCACCTCGGTTAGGCAGGAAGTAAAGGACCGGACCAAGTTCACTTACCAATTTACTGGACGGAATAACGGTGTGGAATATTACCAAACCCCTAATGTTGTTAACCCTGCTCAAAACTCGCCCGATTATGACTACCGCTTATTTACCGATACCAAAGAGACGGACTACAACTGGGCAGGAAGCCTGAGCCAGCCTTTTAACTTTTTGGGCGATAAAAGCTTGTTTAAAGGCGGTTACAGCGGCATTTACAAACAACGCGGCCTGAGCGCCACCACATTGAAGATCCGGACTGAAGACCGCGCCTTTGATTCGTTTGGCCGTACTTACGAGGAAATACTCGCGCCCGAAAATATAGGCGCAGGCACCAATTCCAACCAGGCTTATTACCTGGCAGATGGCGGTAACGGCTCGCAATTTAACGGCACATCGCGCTTCCACGCTTTTTACCTGATGCTCGATCAGCGTTTCCTGAAAAAGATCCGCATTGTATACGGCATGCGCGGCGAAAAATACGAATTAAAGAACCGGCAGCCATTAATTTCGGATCAATCGAGTTTACGGAATGTTACCGGTGAAAACAACACCACTTATTTACCATCGGCTAACTTAACTTATAGCATCACCTCTAAAATGAATTTCCGCGCATCATTCGCCAAAACGGTGATCCGGCCGGATTTTAGGGAGACCTCGTATTTTGGTTTCTACGATCCTTTTTTGAATGCCGACATTGTAGGCGACGATGTTGTAAGTACAAAGATCAATAACAGCGATCTGCGTTACGAATGGTACCCATCGGCTGGCGAAATTATCTCGGTATCTGGCTTTTATAAATCATTCGATAAGCCTATTGAGTTGGTGGTTGATCAGGATGCTACCGGTAAAGTAACGCGTTACCGTTTTCAAAATCAAAAAGATGCCGTTAACTACGGGATAGAAATGGAAGTGCGTAAATCATTAGGATTTATAGCCGATAAGCCATGGTTGCGCAACACCACGCTCTTTGGTAACGGAACAATCATCAAATCAAGCATTCATACGCTATCAACCCTGGGTGATGGTAGTATAGTTGAGAATAAAGAAACCAGGGCCTTATACGGCCAATCGCCTTATTCGGTCAATGCCGGTGTGAGCTACAGTGCAAGCAGGTATGGCTTTACTGTAAATTATAACCGCTCAGGCCGCCGCACTTATACCATTAGCAGCAATCCAAACCTTACCGAATATGAAAACGGTCGCGACCTGGTAGACCTGCAAGTATATGGCCGCTTTTTAAAACAAAAGATGGAAGTAAAACTGAACATAGGCAACTTGCTCAATTCAACTTCATTCTATTATCTCAACTCGAACGGATATAAACAAGAAAGCGGCACCAGCAACTATACCCCATCCTACGGAACAGATAAATATGATAAAGAGTTCGATCTGATCCGTTACCGGATCAAATACGGCATAACACCTAACCTATCGGTCACTTATAAATTTTAAAACATGAAAAACAGATTATTGATCCTGTTGGGCATACTGCTTTGCGTGGCTGCCTGCAAAAAATCCGAAGTTATAGCAAGCTTAAAATTCACCAAAGTTACTTTTGTGAACAAAAGCGTTAACCAGGATATGCAAATTGGTGCGGAAAGTAAATATTACTCTTTTGGATATGATGTACCGGCGGCTTACGGCGATGACAGATTTACAATTGTTAAAACGAGCACTAAAAAAATTATTTTAGATACCGTTTTGAACATTTCAGGCGGTGAAACATTCTTTGTTAACCAGGCTGATACAACACAAAGACCTGTGATTAGCCGGAGCCCGCTAAGCGGTGTTTCGCCTGCCCCTCCCGGCTATATGAAGATCAAAATTGCCAACCTGGCCGCTATCGCGTTGCCTTACGCCAAAGTAGATATTGTAGTTTTACCTTTTTATGCCACCAACGGCGTATACATCCCTTTAGATACCCTGCACGATGTAACCGCTAACTATACCGATAACGACAAACTGTATATTGTTAAAAGACAGATAATTGGTGATGTAGTACAGCAGTTGTACAAGTTTAGTTATATCAATCCCAATACCGGCCTGCCCTTGTTGAATAATCAGGGTGCAGTTTATACCAATACCTCGTTCAGCGCCACTATCACCAAAGAAAATCTTTTTATGATATCGCTGGGCAATGCTGTCACACCAACCAAAACAACCAGCATGTTAATTAATGGCAAATATTATAACGTGTCGTGTAGCCTGATCTTGAGCAGATAGCTTACCGATATGCCGGGCATCTTATCAGGTTTAGCAACCTTACAGCAGATATGGATGCAAAAACTACCGCTTGGGTTAATCAATAAACAGGCAGCCTTGTCAGGTATGCCTGTTTATTGTTATGCACACTTATGTTAATTTTAACATGTTCAAAATACAAAGTTATACACCACACGGCTACGTACCCCGCCGCGGCTATAAGATGTTACTAAAAAACTCATTTATAACCTGCCGCATTTGATTAACCATTTTTTTTCATAAATTTTATGGAATGTTAGGTGCAAAAGCATCTGCTACCAAAAACCTGTTTATGAAAACCTTTACCGCCTTACTATTAGCCGTTTTTAGCTTTTACATTTGCCAGGCGCAAAAGCCTTTAACCAATAGCCGCACCAGCGGATACTATACTTATATCTACCCGTTAAAAGACGCTGATGCAGAACTGCTTTATAAGGGTGAGCAATCTAAAATAACCGATAAGCTATTGCTGCGGCCTATCGATTCGGCATTAACCGATAATTTCAAGCTTCCGCAACTGGCCCCTGGCAATTACCTTAAAGTATCTGCAGGCTACAATAAGCTTAATTACGAGCTGATTGAAAACCATTCCGCTTTTTTAAATATCCTGGATAACCGTAAGGATTTACGTTTTGTATTGCTGGATATTAATGGAACGCCGGTTAATAATGCCCTGGTTTATCTGAATAAAAAGAAGGTGGAATATGATGCCGGGCTACAGCTTTACCATACCAGGTATGGCAAAAAAGACCTCTTGCTCAAGGTAGTATACGCGGGTGTAGCCAATTACTTTACCGTAACTAAGCAAGAACAATATCACTATAGCCAATGGCCGGCATTTTGGCGAAAGCTCGCTTATCATACCCCGCTTAGCTATATATGGGTTCCTGTAAAAAACTTGTTCAGTAAAAATCATAATAGTTACCGTCCGTCGCCTTATACCGGTTATATGGTTTTCAATAAGCCGATGTATAAACCTGGCGATACTGTAAAATTTAAGGCCTATATTTTTAATAAAAACAATAAAATGCCCGTTAAACAAAAAAGTTTGTTTGTGAGGTTAAGAGGCAGCCAATATGGCGAGAAGGGGAAAATTATCGGTACAGTTAAAAGTTACCGCGATGGCGCCTTTGAAAGTACTTTGGTGTTGAGCGATAGTTTAAAGCTGACACTGGACGCCAATTATACTTTAAGCCTCGAAAACTCGCCTATTGAAACCGCCAAGGATAATGTATTACTATCCGGCTATTTCCGTTACGAGGAATATGAGCTCAAATCAGTCAAATTTTCTCTTCGTAGTGATCAAGAAGAGCATTCGCCCGGCAATCCGGTATCCTTGTATTTAAAGGCGGTTGATGAAAATGATTTACCCGTTGCCGATGGCCGCGCAGAAATTACGCTGCACACCCGGAATATAGAAACCTACCATAGCGATAAGGTTTTTGTGCCCGATACCTTATGGAGGCACCAATTGCAGTTGGATGCCGTTGGCGAAACCAAACTCATCATCCCCGATTCCATATTCCCGAAGGCTACGCTCCGTTACGAGGTGGAGGCCCTGTTTTTAAACAGCAATAACGAGCAGCAACGGCAATCAAAACAACTTACTTTTAATGATGAAGCCGAAAAAATTGATGTTAAGCTGGATCAGGATACGTTAAAAATAAATTACAGGCTAAACGGCAAGGAGATCACAAAAGGAGCCACCATCACATCTTATAATTTAAACAACGATAGCATCGCGGCAGCTAATATTACCTTGCCCGCCAAATTTGTTATTAATCCTCATATTAAAAAATATGATATAGAAAGCGACAAAGATATGGCGTTTGCAGAGCTGAAAGACTATGCGCCCAATATCACTACATCGGCCTATCGCACCAACGATTCGCTGTTTATTCAAGTTGATAACCCTCGGCATATCCCGTTTTGGTACACCGTTTTTAGCGGCAACAAAATGATTGACGGCGGCAAGGCGACCGACCTCTACTACAAAAAACAATACCATCACCAGGGCAATGTTTTTATGCTGATCAATTACATCTGGGGTGGCGAATCAAAGTCGGACGAGGTAGCCATCATTTACCGCGACCATTTACTGTCTATTGATGTCAATCAGCCGGTGGCGGTAAATCCAGGGCAAAAGGTACCTGTAGAAATAACCGTAAAAGATGCACTGGGCAAGCCCGTTGCCGATGCCGACCTGACAGCCATGGCGGTCACCTCCAAATTTAAAAACTTCTACGTGCCCTCTATACCTTATTTCGGACGGCTGTATGGTAGCCGTAAATTAAAAAGAAAGCTCGAGATTGACGACAAGGCCGAAAACGGGGCTTTTGAACTGAACTGGAAAAGGTGGGGCCGGGATATGGGCTTGGATAGCATTGTTTACTATCAATTTACCCATCCAACAGATATTTTTAGGATAGAGGAGCCTGCCCCCGATACATCGGCCCAGATAGCACCTTTTATAGTTAAAAATGGCAATGTACTCCCGGTGCACGTTCTCTATATTGATCGTGTTCCTGTTTATTTTAGCCAGGCCGGGCAGTTGCAGCGTTACAGTTTTATAGTTAGCCCGGGCAAGCATAGCCTCATTTTCAGAACGCTCAACCAAAACATCAGCCTGGATAATGTAGTTGTTACCAAAGGGAAAAAACTGATATTGAGTATTAATGCCGATACCGTTTTAAACCATATAGCGCAGTTTAAAAAAATGCCCGATAGCCTAACCACTTACGAGGCCCGCCTGGTTGATCAATATATGATTAAGGTGGTGGATAATTTTGGTGATAAAATGGCTACCCTGAACCAGGGCGATCATGTTATTCTGTTAAACCCTAATCCTCAGACTAATAATTACCGTTTTAATTATGGCTACCGCGAAAACCAAATTCTTGCAGGGCCCTTAGTTTCTAACACCACCAGCCTGGAAGTGCGTGGGGAGCCGGTCCGCTATTTTACAGCGGAGTCTGATTACTCGTTTGAGTTTCAGCCAGGGCTCATCAAACAAAAATCAATACCAGGCAAATATCCTTTCGACACCCATTTATACGCCAATAACCAAAGTTTTCCAGATTACAGGCAATATGCCTTAACCTTAAAGGAAGCCGATACGCTTTGGCAGCATTACCTTGATGAGCGTGCGCATAGCACGGCATCATTTAAAAATAAGTATTTACCGGCGCGGGGTAATGGTAAATTGTTGATCAGCGTGAATGGTTACAACACAATAAGCAACCAGGCTTACGGCCAACTGCCTATTATCAAAAATATTATTGTTTACCGGTATGATAATCCGGATTATATCCGGGTGTATCCCGGGGCAACAACTGATATGGGATACCTGGAACCAGGCAATTACCGGCTATTCTTTCTGCTAAAAAACGATGCTTATTATATCCAGAACGATGTTGTTGTTCAAGGCGAAGGCATCAATTACAAAAAAATAACATTCAGCAAAATTAGGCCGCGCGATAGTGTAAGCATCAAAATAGCAGCGATAACCAATAGTTTACCTGGTGAGGGCGGCATCCGGAATGATGAGGACGCTGATAAACTGAAACTAAAGGAAGCCTTTAACGCGCAATACCTCGATAACTCCAACTTTAAAAACGAAATGCGTGGCCAGGTTGTGGATAAACAGCAGGTAGGGTTGCCGGGTGTAGCTATACTAATCAAAGGCACAAAATATGGTACCGTGACGGATATCAACGGTAATTTTAAAATCCATGTACCCGGGGAGGGCAGACTGACGGTAGCCTTTATCGGCTTCCAAACGTAGGACGTAGCTATTTCACCCGGAGCCACTGATGTTAAAGTTACACTGGTGGAATCGGCTAAGCAACTACAGGAAGTGGTTGTGGTAGGTTACGGTTCGCAAAGGAGGGCTAACCTCACCGGGGCCATATCGGTTGTAAGCGCTTTACAGGGAAAAGTTGCGGGCGTAATGGTACGTGGTAATAGTTCCTTATCGGTTGCCAATACCCCCCTGTATGTGGTAGATGGTGTTGTAGTTGAAAACGGCGCCTCGGTTGATCCGGCAAATATTGCCGATATGAGCGTGCTGAAAGGCGAAGCGGCAACGGCGATTTATGGCGCAAGGGCTGCCAATGGCGTGATTGTGATTACAACAAAAAAGAAAGGATTAAATGCCGATACCGGAACACCGGGGCCGCAGCAAACCTTGCGTACCAATTTTGCTGACTATGCCTACTGGCAACCCAAACTTAAAACCGATGCGCAAGGTAAGGCCAGTTTCAATGTTGTTTTTCCGGATGATATAACCAGCTGGCGTACGCTGATTATTGGCATGGCCGGTAAGCAGTCGGGCTATACAGAAGGGAAAATAAAGTCCTTTAAATCATTGAGCGCTAACATCGTTACGCCGCAATTTGCTGTTAAGGGCGATGAGATGAATGTGATTGGCAAAATAATGAATTATACCACAGGCGATGTTGCCCTGAACCGCAATTTTAAATACAACGGGCAAGATTTTAAACAGAATTTGCTGAATATCAAAAACGCCTGGATTGATACCTTTAAGGTGGTAGCGGCTGATGTGGATAGCTTAAAGTTTGAGTATACCCTGAAAAAAGACAATGGTTATTTTGACGGGGAACGGCGTGCCATCCCGGTTTTTGAACAGGGGGTTTTAGAAACCAAGGGCACCTTTGCCGATTTGGAAAAGGATACCACGCTTACTTTGAAATTTGATGTGGCTTTGGGCAAGGTAACCTTTAGGGCCGAGGCATCTGTACTGCCGGTGTTAATTGACGAAGTTAAACGCCTGCGCGATTATGAGTACCTGTGTAACGAACAGCTGGCATCTAAATTAAAGGGCTTATTGGTAGAAAAGCGGATCCGCAAATACCAGGGCGAACCCTTTAAGTGGAACAAAAATGTTTTGGATCTGATCAAAAAACTACAGGATAACCGCCGTTCAGAAGGCACCTGGGGCTGGTGGAAAGATACCGACGAGGAGCTCTGGATAAGCCTGCATGCCGCCGAGGCACTGATAGATGCCGAAAAGGAGGGCTACCAGGTAAAACTGGATAAGCAAAAACTGATAGATTATCTGTTATACCAGGTAACATCCTACAATGGCGCAAATAAGCTTGATGCCTTGAGCCTATTGATGAAATTGGGCTCTACTGCCAATTATACCAGTTTGATTACCGCTTATGAAAAGCAATTGAAACCTAAAGAAGAGCGTTCATCGTACGAAAAAATGCGTTTGATGCTGATTAAGCAACAGGCAGGTATCAAGGTGAACCTGGATAGCCTGTTGAAATACCAGCGCCATACGATGTTTGGAAATACCTATTGGGGCGAGAACAATTACCGCTTTTTTGATAATTCCATCCAGTTGAGTATCATGGCTTATCAATTGTTTAAAAACGATGGCAGGCATCCGGAGCTATTAGCTAAAATAAGGAACTATTTTTTAGAGCAGCGTAAGGATGGCTATTGGAGAAATACCTACGAATCATCCTTAATATTAGAAACCATTTTGCCCGATCTGCTTACCGGAGGGCGCTTGCCTCAACCCCCGTCTATCACCTTGAGCGGCGAGAAGAACGAAACGATCAGCCAGTTTCCATACACTGCTACATTAAGTGCCAATTCAACACTGCGCATCCGCAAGAGCGGCCAACTGCCCGTTTATATAACCGGGTACCAGCAGTTTTGGAAAAGGCAGCCCATTAAAGTAAGTAAGGATTTTACAGTAAATACCTGGTTTGAAAAGGACCAGCAGAGGGCAGGTAAATTAAAAGGTGGGCAGGCCGTAAACCTGGTAGCCGAAGTAACAGCCCGTGCCGATGCCGATTTTGTGATGATAGAGATCCCTATACCGGCGGGATGCTCGTACAACGGTAAGGAGCAAAATTACTGGGGCAACGAAATTCACCGCGAATACTTTAAAAACAAAGTAAGCATTTTTTGCCGCAAGCTTAAACAAGGTAAATATCAGTTTGCGGTTAAACTGATGCCCCGGTATGGTGGTACCTATACCCTTAACCCTGCAAAGGCCGAGATGATGTATTTCCCGGTGTTTTATGGCAGGGAGGACATGAGGAAGGTGAGTATTGAGTGATAGGATATAAAGTTGGTTGTTGATTCTTTATATGCGGCCATTAAAAAGAGGAAAGAGATAATCTAAAGTATACAGCGTGAATTTGAAGTGCGATCCTATAGATATCGTGCTTCTTGCTTTTCAATATCCAATAGCTAAATATCATTGATGGGGAAGATGCAATTGCCAGCTATCTCGAGCAAAGCTACCTACGTGCGATTGCTTATTCATATAATAACATTTTTTAAGTAATCGCACTTTTTTCTCCAACAAGATCAAATTCAGGAAGAATAATTTTTTATTTCCAGAGTTTTTGTCAATCCTAACTTTAAGAATCTTCAGATTATTAATTTTGATTTGATAATATAAGGTATAGCTTAAATTGTCAAATATTTTTTGACCTTTAATTAAAAAAAAAGTTTGTAAATTGACTAAAATTCAGTTATTTAGCTATTCCTAATTTAAGAATAGCTATTTGCCCATGAAGCATTTTTACGTGTTTTTGTTATTGGTTTTTGTTTTGTATTCATGCAAAAAAAATGATACATCAATCATTATAGAAAGCGTTCCTACAGCTAATGTAAATGTCAATACATCCCCAATGGTTCCTACAGCCATTGCGGATCCAACGGTTTTTTCAGACGGAAATACAAATGAATCTTTAGAAGGACAGATTTTAGTTAAGCAGAAAGCAAATACCGCATTTTTAAACAGAAGCTGGCAAGGCATACCATCCATCACAGCCGATAAAAGTAATAATTTGTTTACGGCTTGGTACTCCGGTACAAATGGAGAGGGGCCAGGTAACTATATCACGGTTTCCGTTAGCAAGGATCTTGGAAAAACCTGGTTGGATAATGAGGCTGTGATTACGCCTACTGCCAAGAGTTTAGTTCGCTTTTTTGACGCATGCTTATGGACAGACCCTTATGGTAATGTTTATCTCTTCTGGGCTAAAGTAAAATCGACCTTGGTGTGGGATGGCGTAGGCGGGGTTTGGTACTCAAGGATGGCACTTGTAAACGATACGTTAAGATTTGATACTCCGAGAAGGTTGTCCGATGGAATAATGATGAATAAACCCATCTGTATCAATAACAACGCTGATATTATTTTCCCGATAAGTGTTTGGAGATCATCACCTACACCGGCTGGCCTCGATGGTGCTTTTATTTATAAAGGGAGCTTTGCGATAAAAAATAGTTTCCTGAAAATTTCTTACCTTCCAGCAGCTCAGCCCCAAACCGGACTCAATATTGAGCACATGGTTACCGATTTAGGCAATGGCCATTTGTTTGCGCTTACGCGAACGGGGGCAGGTAATAATGCCGGTAATATTCAATATTCAAATAGTTATAACAATGGCAGTAGTTGGGATACTATTAGCGGCTTTAAAACAATATTTCCTAATGCTGCTTCCCGGGTATTCATTGGAAAGTTAAAAAGTGGTAATATCTTATTAATTATTAATAATAGTTTTTACAGAACTAACTTGACGGTTTTTTTATCGGTAAATAATGGCGTGAGCTGGAAATATAAATCGGTATTGGTAGAAAACGATATAGTCGCGGCACCCAGTTATCCTGATGCTGTTCAGACAACTGATAATGTAATTCATATGGTAAACGATGCTGATCGATATGGAGCAGGCTTGATAAACCATACCTCATTTACTGAACAAGATATTATTAATGGGGATATTGGCGTTTTTTATAGGAGCACGGTTTCAAAAAAGTAATCATTCAGGCCTTTCTAAATTAAATTTAACATATAATTCGTTATAATTATAATTATACTGTGCCTCAGGTAGTTCCGCTTATATATTGATAATGTAAGTTCATTTAGTCGCTCAATGATGGTGTAGTTTTATAGCTCGCATCTATCTCTTTGCTTGAACTTTTTTATACATTGATCATGTTGTCAAAACCTAATTGTTCACTTCATTAGCGAATTTTAAATATCAATCCCAACCCTGCAAAATCAGCTTGAGTTCTGTGCAAATATTGTTTCGCTTCTATCGCTACCCAAGGTTTTAAGTAATACCGTGCACCAAAGGTCCAATAAAAATCCGGCGGGAAATAAGTTTTAGTGTTAGTAGGTGTAAATGTCTTGAAATGAAAATAATGGCCAAAGTTTAAAGGGATGGATACTTTGCCTAACCACAACTCGGTACCTAAGCTTACACCAGCGCGAACCCTGTCATAAGAAGTTCCTAACTCCTGGTACGTAGCATAAAAATTATTGACTTCAAATGTTTTGTAGTAATATACAGCATCTACCCCTGCTCTTAAACTCAACACAGGGTTCAACCGATAATTGTAGCCAGCGTAAAGGCCGGATTGATAAAGCATCGATGTGGCTTTTTTCTGATTTATTGCCGTTTGGCCGTAAATTCCTCCGCCTTCCTGAACTAAGCCTCTTCGGCCAATATCAACTCCAAATTCAAAAGAATGTTTAGTGTAATGTTGGAATAAATTTTTGGAGGTTGAAGGCGCAGATATATTAATGTCTTTGTCGATGCCGATTGAAGCATTGATTGAGTTTACCCCATAGTTAGATAGTTTAAAAGCAGCATTAGAGAAATGGTATAAATCTAATCCTCCAACTAATCTAACCGATGGCGACAAGGCGGCGATTACCTTTAAGCCAACTTGGGCGGTAAAGTTGATATGACTGCCTACCAGTGGGTTATTGTTGGTATAAAACGTTTGCGTTGCATATCCCAAGCCAAATCCGGGAGTAAGTAAAATTTTTGTTTTGTTTGATTCAGCTATGCAGAAATCAACTTTGCTTACTATGCCATAGTAATTTCCCAAAAAACCTTTCGATGCAAAATTTTTGGCTAAGTATATACTTTCAAGGTTTCGGTAAGATGCAGAAATATCAATGCTTGCAACATTGAGCATTTTTACCCAGTCTGCCTTATTATCGGCCATGTTGATGCGGTAGGTTGCTTCTAATCCCCATGAGGATCCTCTTAATGTACTATCAGCCGAAAATACTTTCAGGCTGGCAATTGGGGTTATTTCGACGCTGTTTTTGTATTGTGCATTTACATCGTTTGAAAACAAAATAAGCAAGTATACGGCGACTGAAAAGAATAGCTTTTTGACCATTTTGATGAATAGGATTATTTCAAGGATGAAATCAGAAGCATACTCTCTTTAATCACAACGTTATCAATATTTGCTAAAAATCAGCCGTTTCAATTGAAAAGGCTGATTTTTAAATTAGTATTCAAAAAATAGTGTTATAAGCTCCAAGTCAAATTATTGTTTTATTTAAAATTTGTATTTAAGACTTAGGGTTAGGGCATTATAAAAACCTTTCAAGTGGCTATTTGTTGTTGAAGTTCTGAATCCGTCAAGGTAGTATGTGTTGACATAAGTAAATTGGTAGTTAGGATTGAGTTCAAACTTGTCTGACATCCCGAAAAGGCCTCTCAAATTAATATTTGTTCCAAAATTTAACGGGATTGCAACATAGATAGGGTTTTTTTTCGTCTCAGATGAAAAAGTTGGATCCGGTCTGTTTGCTAAATTGTATTGAAACTTCTTTGTCTTTAAAGGTTCACTAATGCCACCGATGCCAACTCCCGCATAAAATCTTTTTATAGCCTCGCCGAGTACGGTGCTGGTTTGATAATTTACAAATTGACCAACACTTACTTTTAAATTAAGATTTACGGCACTAAATTCAATGTCAGATGATTTGACAAACAGATAACCTTTTGAATCATCTCCGTGTAATGTGCCTTTTTGATATTCAACGCCAATGCTTAAATATGGATTGAAATCATAATCAAGATTAGCGACAAACAGCGGTTTTATTGGGTTTTGTGCGAAGTGTGTTTGTAAAACGGTTCCACCACCTCCAATGCCTAATCTAAACCCTTTTGTATTTAGGCCATAGTTATAGTCTAATTGGCAATAGCCCGAAACAGAAAAGAACAAAGTTGTTATTAATGTAGTAATAAAGATCTTAAAGGTTGTATGCATAAAATTTGATTTATCGTAATTAACATGTACATATTTCAATATGTGAAAATAAAGAAAAAAAATTGATTTTTATTTTCTTTATTAATATTTATTTGTAAAGGTATGATTTTTATTGCTTATAGGCCATTTTGTGATATTATTCGCAATTTTTTAACATTGGGTTAAAGATAGAAAGCTAATTTGAAACTTAAATTGTAGTATTGTGCCCTTTCATAGCGTTGTTGTTGCCGGTTTTTATCATTAAAAACGAGGTTACTATCCATGCCTTGTTTTGGCAATGTAGCCAGTTTCTCTCCAAATCTTTTTCTACCTTAGCGAATGCTGAGTGGGCGATTTTCCTTTTGAATTTAATTTCCACTTATACTGTTTAGTTTTGTTTCCAATCTCATAATATTAATAGTAAATGAATAGAATAATTGTACTTGGCGCTTCAGGCCAATTGGGACAATCGCTAAAGTTTGTCACCGGTGAAAATGCAACCGGTGAGTTTTTTTTTCTGGCAGAAGAAGAGTCAAATATATTGGATGTTAATGCTCTAACGAAGGCGTTTGCTACTTACAATCCTAACTATTGTATCAATTGTGCTGCGTATACTGCGGTTGATAAGGCTGAAGGTGATTTAGATACAGCAAGGAAAGTAAACAGAGACGGTGTAGAAAATATAGCCAAGTTGTGCAAGGAGTTTGACACGACTTTAATTCATGTTTCAACCGATTTTGTTTTTGACGGCAACTCGCCGTATCCATTATCTGAAATGGATACACCTAATCCGATCAATGCTTACGGTATAACTAAATTGGAGGGTGAAGTTGTTATTTCCGAATATATCGACAACTACTACATTCTGCGTACCAGTTGGCTTTACTCTGAATTTGGAGCTAATTTTGTTAAAACTATGTTGAAGTTGGCGAAAGAAAAAAGTGAACTGAATATAATTTCAGACCAGGTTGGTACCCCCACCTATGCTATCGACCTGGCTCAAGCTATTGTAGCGATAATTAACTCAGATAATAAGGCAGCCTACGGCATATATCATTATAGTAATGAGGGGGTAGCATCATGGTACGATTTTGCAAAGGCGATTTTTGATATTGCCGGCATTGCAATCAGTGTTTTTCCTATCCGTACCTCCCAGTATCCAACACCTGCTAAACGACCTGTATTTTCAGTAATGGACAAGGGTAAAATTAAAGATACTTTCAAACTGGACATTCCTTATTGGAGGTATAGCCTGCAAGGTTGTATTGCTAAATTGTTGGCGTAATTTTGACCGTTAACCATAAACCTTAGTAAATAAAAAAGCCGGTTGAACTTGGTCCTAACCGGCTTTTTTGTTTAATTTATGTACAACCACTTAAAAAGAGTTGCAGATATCTCCCAAGGTTACTTTTTCTGTATAAGCAGTTTGAGCAATTGTTTCGGTAACAATATAGTTAACTGAAGCATAGGTCATTTCGAAATCGTATTTCTTACCCATCACTAACGATGCTGTAATTTGTCCCTTGTCCATATAACCTAAGTATTGGAAAGCTGTAGCAGATCCTGTTTCTCTATAGAATATATAAATACTTGGCCTCAATTCGAAATTGGATTTATTAACACATATCCCAATAAAATTAAATGTTATTGGTGTAAGCACTACCGGAGTAGGCGGCGTAACTACCGGCGGTGTAACAACAGGTGGGGAGCCTATTTTTAGCAGGTTAATGTTATTTACTTGCTGCATTACTCCTGGGTTAAATTCAATTGCTTGTGTAACTGGAGTATATCCCGGAGCAGTGATATTAACGTTAATTTTAACGGGTTTGTCAACTGTTGGCGTGGTACTTGGAGCAACTCCTATAGTTATGATGCCGCCGCTTACTGTGAAATTCTTTTTGCCCGAAATCTCGTAAATTTTATCAGCGTCCTGCCCGGTGATGGTCAATACAATACCTGCGGGTGTAACGCTTGGATCAGCAGCATCAGTAATATGGATCAAGGATGAATATTTGATCACGTTGGTATCGATAACTATTTTAATGTCCTGCGTGGGCGAGGTACATGAAGAGGCCAACAATACGGTAGCGAACAACAGAAAGGTTGCTTTTTTTAATATTTTCATAATGATATTTTTAGACTTCTATATTTTAAAACTGAAATTAAGCTGCACCACCGGCAAAAAACGATAATTGTGAATGTTTTTGTCCAATTGAGCTGTTTGTGAAGAGTTACCTTCTAAAAGGCCTGTTCCTATTATTGTGGAGTGCGGTGTAGGAAGATAGTACGAGCCCAGATCAATATTGACGTTGAACAAGTGGCGAGGGAATACCTTAACTATGCCTATACCCAGGTAAGGGGCAACACCTTTCCAATCTGCATTCATGTGTACCTCGCCTACATCATCTTTGCTTAATGCCAGTTGACCGTAAGTGTAGGTATCCGTAGGTTGAATGTCAAAATTTCCGGCAGCTTTAAAAAAATAGGCTGCGCCACCCACAAGCCTCAGGCTTCTGATGCTCTCGAAAGGCGTAAAATCGGCGAGTAAGTGAGCGTTATAAAAGCTTGCCGTTACTTTGTTGTTTGAGTTAAAGCCCGAAATTTTTAAAACATTATTGGCCGTTACCGGAATAAAACTTCCGCCTACCCTGAGTGCTAATTTTTTTAAAACTCCGTAGCTAAAGTCACCCCCTACACCCTGAGTCCCTACCGTTAATTGGACAGATTTTTGATTTATGATCGGTCCGGAGCCGACCTCTTGTGCCATAGCGCTAAATGCGCAAAGGATAACTGATAATAGTAAATAAATTGTTTTTTGCACTTTTTTAATTAATTAAGGTTAATATTATATCGTAAGGAGATTGTGTTAGTGGATAGTTTCTTTTTTCGTTCAATAATTCTTTTTTATCCGAAATAATCGTTTGTAAAGTGTTAATGGATAATACGTTGTGTTCTTTAAAACAAAATTATTGCTTTTCCTATAAATTAAAAATTAGATTCAAATACCGTCGGACTGTAAGGCGGATTTGGTATTTTTTTATAACAAATAGTTAAATTTGTAGTATACAGCATACATGGTTTTTAAAGCTGTTTAACATCAAATCATTCTCTTCAAAAAGAGCGATATTTATTATTTTAGTTAGCATAATTTTGCTAAGGACTAGGGAGATGCTGTTTTATACGTTAATCGTCACGGATTTGTTGCGTTGGGAAGCAAATGAAACGTTATGAAATTTTAAGTTGAAAATATTGCCTAAGCAGGATAACGTTAACGGAGAGTAAAGTTGTTCCGAGTACTTATTGGGCAGCAAATAGCACGTAAATTCAGCTTATCTTTCAATGTAAGTATAGTTTACAATTTTAACGGACAACTCGAAGATACCTGTATTAAAAATGGATTTGTCACTTTCCATAGTTCTGATTTATAGATAGGAGGATTGTGAAAAAGAGAAGAAGTGATCCTGTGCTGTTATTAAACCTTCAGAAGAAGAGAAAAAGGCGACGCTTCCAGAGTATTTAATACTGATATTGAAAAGTATTGAATAGAAATTCCATACCAATTGTAATGTTCCTTTTGAGAAGGGCATATGCTAACGACAGAAATTTCATACCCAAATGTGGAATGTGGCGCTTGGTCCGTTTTATCCAGGCTGGCAACATAATTAAAGGCAAAAAAAAACCGGGAACTTTATGTTCCCGGTTTTTTTTTAAGGTTTTACTTGTGTTCCTGTACTATCAGTTGCAGGTGGTGTAACTACCTTATCGCTTTTACTTTTCTGCTTTTTTGTTTTGCTATCGGGTACCGAGGTGGCGGTAATGTTAGTTTGGTATTTCCAAATATTCCGCTTGTAATCTGCCAATTTTTTCTCTATACGGGCAGCTTCAGCAGCTTGTTCCTCAGGAGTTTTAGCATAATCTTTTATTCTATCTCCCTTTGCATTTGATTCTTCTACAATTACAGCGTTAAACTGACGTTGCAAAAACATATCATCCATGCTCACATCATACAAATTCCTGTCAGCATCTGAAACATCCATTTTTGCAAAAACTAAGCGACATTGTTTATATTTTAACCAGCATGAAGGCTGTATACCTACAGTATCACCGCTGGATAGTTTTAATGTAATTAGTGGTGCAATGCCTATGATACGTGTTTCCACCTTTGACCGTTGCTTATCATAATAAACATCTTCTTTAATACGATAGCCAACGATTTTATCCGGGCTAAAATCGTTTAATTTTTTTACACTGCCTATTTTGTTCCCGTCTTTGTCTAATTGGTCAACCATCGCTGTGTCTACTAATTTAGACATCAATTGCGTATAAGTTAACGGAACGGTGAAAGCGTCGCCTGTTGGATTTGCCGTTGTACCGGGCGTTGCATCATATGGGGTAATTACACCCTCTTTCATGCCCTTTAATAAGGCCTCTATTAATGTAGAACCAGGGGTGTTAAACTTAGCATTTTTGGGATCTTTAAGCATGATATCCCGTTTGTAACGGTGATAAAATTTTACGTTATTGGCGGTTGGCTCAAAAATAGGGAAGGGCCTGGCCTTGGTAATTACGATACTTTTTAAGTAGCCATCATCGCTATCCGGTACCGATTTAAGGGTATCTATGTTATTATTTGCCGGTAGTGGTGTTGCCGCAACGTTTGCTGTGGTGTCTACTACGGGCTTCTTAACAGTTTTTACTGTTTGAGTTCTTTTACGGGCTCTTGTTTTGGCTTTCTTTTTGGTTTGCGCCATCAAGCTTAAGCCGCTTGCCAGCATAATAAACAAAACAATTATGAATTTCCTTTTCATGTTATCTTCGTTGCTGTTCGTTTTGAAATTTATTTGTTATCGTTTAGTTTCCGGTTGCTGTAACAGTTGCAGCTTTTTTATTCTTTTTAGGAGCCTTGAATTTCCTTGTTCCTATTTGTTCAGTAATCACACTCGGTGCGGCCATAGCGCATCTGAAGCCGATATAAGAGTGGGCTAAATCCTGTACTTCATAATTCCGCGTAGCAGTATTCAAATCGCTGGCGTTATCTTTCCATGAACCACCTCTAACTACTTTGCGTTTCATTACGTCAGCATCGTCATCAGAAGCATCTAATAATAAAACAGGATCACGATCTTCTACAAATTCAAATGCTGATGGGCTATAAGCATCCAACGCCCACTCTGCAACGTTACCTTCCATGTTATAAAGGCCAAATACATTAGGAGAGTATGATTTTACAGGAACAGTTTGGATAGCACCGTCTCTGGTATAGTCCCCTTCGCCTTGTTTGAAATTAGCAATAGGCAAAACCTTTTTGCTTTTTTTGTTAATATAAGATGGCACTACGTTTACATCTTTGGCATTGTTGCCAATGCCGCTTTCTGTGTTTCTTTCACCTCCTGATGCTGCATATTCCCATTGTGCTTCTGTAGGAAGGCCAAAAGTTAAGCCCATATCAACGATGCTTTTCTCCTGTGAGCCCGAAACAATACCTCTCCAGTAGGCGTAAGCCCTTGCCTGTTTCCAGGTAACACCAACAACCGGGTAATTATCAAAACCCTTAATTGTAAAGTAATTATTAACTAAAAAGTCTGATTGCGAGTTAGGGAAATCTTCTGTCCAAACATTATTATCAGGCATAACTTTGATGGTGTCGGTTACGCTTTTACCGGCGTTAGGTCCGCCTGCTTGTACATGGGTAAACGCAAACTTAACCAGATCTTTATTCAGCACTTTGCGTCCGTTGCTCATACTTACCATAGGGCCAAGTTTTTCGCTATTAGTTTGCCAGAAAGGAACTTTAGAATTGATGTCTATTTTAGACCAATTAATTCTGCGTGCTGTTGAATCGGCACCCTTACCACCGCTGGCAACTTTGGCTTTGCTTTTTACTTTAGCATTGTAAAAGTATTTGGGATCGTTTTTGAAATAGGTTGATACTGCAACAGAATCTGCTACCCAATCAACAAATTTGCGGTATTGTTTATTGCTTACCTCAGTTTCATCTATAAAAAAAGCGCTCAGACTAACGCGGCGCGAGGTAGTATCGGTGTTAATAGAATCTTTAATAGTGCTTTTTTCAAAGATCGTACCTGAGGGTACATACACCATACCCGGAGGCGCGGCAATTGTTTTGCCTGCGTATGGCCTAACTGCTGTGGGTACCTCGTATACTTTAGAACTCTTGCAAGCGAAAAACAGAGCCGCTGATCCTAATACGATAGCTATTTTGTTATAATTTGTACTCATTTTCTATATCTGATAATTTAATTTGCTATAATCGTTGTAAACTATTGATTTGAACTTCTATCTGGGACATTGATTGTTTTTAATAGGTACTAACACGAGTGCCTTGTAATTAGAGTGCTTAAAATGAGCTTCAATTAACTTGGTGATGTTTGTTTGCATTAATATATGATAAAATAAAGGTACAGGCCAGTTAACATTTAACAGTAGTTTATTTAAGGCAAGCTTTATGCCAAACTTGATCCGCAACCTGGCGTAATTTTTTTCCGATTCATCATTTTCATCAAGTATACCAAAATGTTTGAACTTAGATTGAAGGTCACTTTTATTAATCATGCCGTTATCCCTTTTTATCAACCTTATTAAATCTATTTTTTTTCTATAAATGTACTTAACCGCAATCGTTTAAATGTAACGATTAAATTACGAATATTTTAATTTATCCTCCGGCGACCATTGGAAACAATAAAAATTTAACTATATAATTCTTAGTTACTACTTTACAGATTTCTAATTGTAAAAATATTAAAATTTTCATTAATTCAAACTATTTAGTCTTTGATAATCAAAATAAAATATTATCGTTGTTTTTGGTAAGGAAAAGCAATGTAAAGGATGATTTTGATGCATTTATTGTATTTTACTAAATACACCGGTCATCTTAACTTAATTTTAAATTGTTATGCCAGGGTATGTTACTTTTTTACTGAATCTTGATATGCTAAATTGTTATGTTATTTGACGAGTGGAATTAGTATGGCGATTATAAATTTCTGTATTAGTTTTCTTAAGGTTATTAAAACAACTTATTTTAAATGATACCGCTGCTGGTAGCTATGTAATATATTTTAGTTTATCGTATTTGCTAAAATTAATTGTAGAAAAGTAATTGTAGCTAAAAGCTGTTTAGCTTCCTTGTCGTCATGGCTTTTATTCGTAAAACCTATATAGCTGTAATTTTTACCTGGTGAGCAAAGCAAGTCTTTTAATTTAAACATGTTATCTATCATGAATGGTGCCCGGGTTTCACACCGGAATGTTATTAGTTTACTTGATTGCTCAAAAAGGTTGACAGTCTTTGTCCTTTTGAGGATCAAATGTAAATTCAATAGCAGTTAAAAACATGTTGAGTACGTATTAATTCATTGATATAGACAATTGCGGCAAACCTATGATTAAATATAACCACTCAAAATAGTAATATATTGCTATTTTAAGTAAAATCTATTGCTGGGGAACCAATGTTATTGTGTGGTTGTAGGCTATCGAAGGCTTATTATCTTTGCTTTACGTTAATAATCCAACATAGGTGTATTCTAAAGACGAAGCTTCGCAGTTAAAACAATCCTTCTGGACCACTTTCGGGCAATATATTTCTCCGCAGCCCTCGGCTGATGGTTTGAAAATAAGCTGGATCAACTACAAAACGGGTATCAAGCACTTACATTTTAAGATGCAGGTGGATAACCGTTCGGCTTCTATAGCTATCGAAATTTCGCATCCGGATATAGAGATCCAGGAACTTATCTTTGATCAGTTTAAAGCCTTTAACAGGGTTTTTGAGGGTATACTTAACGAGACATGGGACTGGCAATTACATGTGTTAGACGAACATCATAAAACCATAAGCCGGATATATAAAACGCTGCCAGGCGTAAGCGTTTTTAAAAAGGATGACTGGCCGTTACTTATTTCGTTTTTTAAGCCTCGTATCATCGCGCTTGATGAATTCTGGAGTGATGCCCAATATAGTTTTGACCTGTTTAAATGAGGGGGAGCATTCAGAAATATTTATCCAATGTTAAGCCGTATGTAAAAGTCAGGTTATTGCTACTGGTAATATTCATCTTGTTATAATTGAGTGTAGTTGTCAGGCTGATCCATTTGCGTAATTTTAGGCCAAGTGAAGTGGTGGTGCGGATGATATAGTCGTGTTGGTTAGAGAACGAACTCTGAAGGAAATTGCTGCCATCCAAGGTAGCAATATCGGCCCATGCGAAATGAAATTGCAGCCTCAATGAATTTCTATAGGTATGGTAAATGTCATTCACCAACAAGTCACTCTGGTCAAATAAAACACCGTCGCTCAGGTTCACGTAAGCGTCTTTCTTGTCAATTAAGCTGTAGGCAATACCCAAACCGGCCAGCAACTGGTTATTGATTTTAAGGGAGTAGCTGGTATTGTAATTCAACAATCCCCAATAGTAAAAATGAGGAAAGGTTTTATAAAGATTGAGAAATAGTGCCGATGAGAAATCGTTATTGGTAAGAACATTGTTTTGTTGGCCGTATACCCAAGTATTGGTAGCGTTTAATACCACATCCTTTTTTTTGATACCCAAATTGAGAGCATTGTTGAGCAGATAAGCGGTGCCGTCGTTAGTTTTGTTAATAGAGCCCGATGATGATAGCACCATATGATAATGTGTGCTGTCATTATATTGCGCGTAAGAACTGCGGAAGCCCAACGAGAGCAGTAAAATAAAAACAAACTTCATAAGCCCCGAACCTGTTGATTGTTATATCGTATTGATGATAACACCCCTGCCAGAAAATTGATTGTTTTTTTTGCAGCTTTTGTAATTGGGAGTATATGCAGCCTCTAATTATCTTCCTGTGCTATAAATTTAGAGTTATTCGGGCTTTTGATTAGCTTGACGCTATTGAGTAGTTACTCTTTTCTGGTTTTCCTGTTCATGAAACTGGATGAGTTTCAGCATAACATCAATTGCGATCTCGAAATTTTTAGCACCCACCACCTTTTTGTATTGCTCCTCCAAATGAAAGATTTGGGTACGTACATGTTGGTAATATTTTTCGCCTTCGCTGGTTAAAAACAACATAACGGACCGCGCATCTGCCTGGCTTTTTTCGCTCCTAACCATGTTGATGGCTTCCAGCTCTTTAATCACTTTACTGGTAGCCTGCTTAGTTACATTTAATTTTTCGGCAAGGGCATTGTTGGATATGCCTGTAGTGCCTATACTCATAAATAAGGGCAGGTGTGCATGATTAAAATCAGCTAAACTCTCGCAACACACCTGTTTATTAAGCCATTCATCCGTAAAGCGTTTTAATAAATAGATGAGTTTGCAGGCTACTCTCTGTGAATCTTCTGTGTCCATACTTAATCCTTACTACGAATGTATCATTAAAAATCAAATTTTACCAATGTCCTGATGCCCCATTCAGGCGCGTCTGGATGGTCAAGGTATGAGAATCTTTTAACCAGGTCAATCCTGATTAGTTTAAAAATGTTGCCAATACCAACGCTCCCCTCCATATAGGGGCCATTATTTAAGGTATATGTGGTAGGTACGCCTTGTCCGTTAATAGGGAAACGCAGCAAAGAGGGATCGTTAGCCGGATTATTCTGGCTCCTTACGCCTCCCCATAAACCTTTAAAGTCTATCATCTCGCGTAGTTTTAATTTCTTGATCAGGGGGAGTTTATTAAACAGAAAGCCGTTAAAATTATGATCGATATTGATGCTGGCGTAATGGTCGCTCACAAACTCCTGAAAATTCATCAGGTTGTATGATTGCAATTGCAGCGAGTAAGTTTGGTTGGCGTGGTGGATATCCATTAACGGGAATGGCAGTTTGCCAAATATGTAGCTGCCCTCGGCGCTTACATCAGTAAAGCCCAATTGTGATAAATAAAAGCGCTTGGTGATGTTACCGGTGATGTTTTGGTAATTATAATCGCCGCCTAAAAGGTTTTTGATGCCCTGGTTATAGCGCAAAGTGAAAATTGGGTAGCGGTCAATGATGGGTATTCGGTATAGTTTGCCCTGGTAAAATTTTTCGTGCGGCGCATAGCGCAGTTCAAAGGATAGCTCGGTAGTTTGTACGAGGTTTACGTTGGTTAACCGGTTTTTAACCAAATCTTTGAAATATAAGGCGCCAGCCGGACTTTGGTCCCATTTTTTTAAACCCACATTGTAGGAAAAATGACTACTGAATTCGTGTACATAATCCAACCGGAAAATATTGTTATAGAGCCACATATCGTTTTCTCCCCGTTTGAAAGACAGTAGGAAATTATCTTCCTGAACAAATTGTAATTCCTGACCCGGAATTTTGGTGTCGTGCTGAAAACTGGCACGTACATAATTTTGTGGGAACGAATAAATAGATTTATTGTTTAACGAGTAAGTACTACTCAAAAAATATTTGGCCCTTTGGTCTTTGGTGCCATAGGCGCCATAGGTTTCAAAGTAATAACGTTTGCTGAGTGCAGTTGTAGTACGCCCGCCTAAACGTGCGCGGAAGCCTTCAACCGGGTTAAAACTGTAAAAGGTATTTACCGGCCCCATTTCAAACGGGCCAAAGTTTTTGTACCCCGCTACAAATAAGGTAACCAGATTCATGGTGCGCTTAAACGACGGAATGGTTTGCAGGCTATCCATGTTTTTATAAATGCTGGCTTGTGCTATGGCAAGGGTATCGGGGCGTCTTACCTTCCAGTATTGGTCATCCTTGTTTTCCGAGTTGCTCGCTATCACCTGCTCGGGGCCATCGTAGGTTTGTTTTGGCTGGGGGGTATTTACCACAAAATTGTTCAATATCACTTTACGCTCGCCGTAAATACCGCCTCCTTTGTTTTTATTGAGGCCGAAATCCATTTTTAAATCACTCTGGCTCAGGTGGTATTTTCCGTCCGGATTTTTTTCAAATTCAAGTGTAGCCTGTAGCTGGCGAACAAAGTTAAGGTTGATGTTTTTATTAGCGGTAAGCCTTGCATTTTCAACAGCGTAATTACCATCCATGGTAACATATAGCTTGCCTTCAAATAGTAAATCGTTGGTGTTACGCGGGGTAAAGCTAAGCTCAATCAGTTGTGGCGATTGATCTTTAAGTGTATCAGTAATAAAAAATTTATAAAAATCGGGGGCATGGTCGGCAATCGGACTCAGCAGTTGATTGCTCAGTATCGAAATATTGTTATCGTAAATATCAATATCCTGGTACATCCGGTTAAAGTAAACTGATAAGCCCTGGTTATCTACAAAGTTCTCGTCATACTTAACCTGTTTATTAGCCTCTATCACTTGCTTTTTAGCGAATGGCACTTTGCGGTAATAATTATCCGAAAGCTTTTCTTCCATATAAATAGGCAGCAAATTTTTGCCGCCGATAGCGGCTGAGTCTTGCTGTTGGAATAAAAACTGATAATTTTTAAAAATGCGTTTGTTTTTAAATTTTTCTGAAAGATTGCTCAGATAAAAATTCATCCGCTCATATTGTCTGTACTCAGTGTAGTCATAGCTTTCAACCCTGTTCTGGTCCTTATGGGCAATAACTTTACGGATGAGTTCAACTGCCGGGTTACCTTTATTACGGTATTTGGTTTTTTTATTGCCTTTTAAAACCACTTCATTTAGCATATGGGTATCTTCGGTGAGCATGATATTGATAGTTTGCTCCTTTCCTGGTTCAACTGTTTTGAGGGCAGTTTTATAACCTACAAACGATACCTTGATCTGCGTGAAATTACCGGTAGTGCTTATGCTGAACTTACCTTGTGCATCGGTACTAACCCCTTGTGTGCTGCCAGCAAAAACTACGGTTACGTAGGGTAGGGGTTCTTTGGTTCGGGTATCGGTTACGGTCCCTTTTACTTTTGTACTTTGTGCCACAACGGATACTGCGGAAAAAAGTAAAACGAAGGTTGATAAAGCAAGCTGATGATATATGGAGTGGAAAATGTTTTTCATTTGGCTGTGATGCTGAATCAATTAAAATTTTTAGGCCCGGTTTGGTAACCTGCGCCAGATAAATGCTGATTATTAAAATTATTGTTTTGCGGATGATTAGATGGCGCTTTAAAATAGGTGCGGATGAAGGCACGTGCAGTAAGCGTTAAGTATTCCGTATTGATATCCGCTCCCAACAGGTTTTGCTTTAAACCTTCGGCTAACGCATTGGCTGTATAGGTAGCGGCTTGTTTAAATAATTGCCGTCCGGATGCTTTGCGTGGCTGTCTATCAGTAGTAAGCTTAAAGTTGTCTTTAATAAGCGTACTCCGATGAGTTAGTTTTTGAAACAGTGTGTGAGTTATGCTGTGTGATAAGTTGAAAGTTGCCATATGCTAAAATGATGCACAAAGGTAAATCAAGTTGACTATATTAGTCAACCTATTTTACTATATTGCATTATTTTAACGCGATTTTGACTTATTGATGATGATTTGAATCTGTTTGGAAATTGAAGAGGAACAGGCAACGTCAAATTGCCGTTTGTTGGATAAAACTGAGGATTGCATCCACCTGGTCGGGTTGAAACCAGTTTAGGCCTTTATCCTTATTAAACCAGGTTAGTTGCCGTTTTGCAAAATGACGAGTGTTTTGTTTAATCATCGAAATTGCGGCAGGCAAATCGGTTGTACCATCCAGGTATTCAAATATTTCTTTATACCCAACTGTGTTTAACGCGTTAAGGTGGCGATAAGGCAACAGCCCGGTTACCTCAGTTAATAAGCCTTGTTCCATCATGGCATCAACACGCAGGTTTATGCGTTGGTATAGCAGCTCGCGTGGTAAATTAAGGCCTATTTTAATGATATGGAAAGGGCGTTGTTTAGTGCTTGCCGTCCGGTAGGATGAGAAGGGTTTGCCTGTGCTTTCGATTACTTCAAGCGCCCTGATGATGCGTTGCGGGTTGTTAATATCAACCTCGTGGTAATATTGTAAATCGGCCAGTTTTAGTTTTTCCTGGAGGGCTACGATGCCGTTTAAGGCATATTCGGCATTTAAACGTTCTCTGGTTTCCGGTTTAACACTGGGTAACTCATCAAAACCTTCGCAAATAGCTTTGATATACAGGCCCGATCCGCCAGCGAGCAGGGCAACATCATGATCAGCAAATATTTGATCCAGTACTTCCAGACCCTGTTTTTCAAAATCGCCCACATTAAAATTATCGTTGATGGAGTGCGAGTTGATCAAATGATGTTTTGCCTGTGCCAATTCCTCTACGCTGGGTTTGGCCGTACCGATAGACATCTCTCGGAAGAATTGTCTTGAATCTGCCGAAATAATCTCAGTGTTAAAATGTTGCGCTAATTTAATGGCCAGCTCGGTTTTTCCCACAGCCGTAGGGCCCGCAATAACAATCAGGGTTTTTGGTTTGGGATGAGATGGGGTTTGCGGGATAGCCGTCATAAAGTGGGAATTGTTACTTGCTCAAGATACGCTCTTGACAGGGGATTGATGATGTGTTTTAACAGGCAAAATAAACATACCAATTAGCCTCTCTGCGGATCGTGAATCGCAAAACGAACTTTGCGGTTTTGTGCAATCTGCATATCACTCGCATAAAACACACCCCTCCACCCTTCTCAAGAGCATAGCCGTCAATTTAAGTAGCTGTACTCATATATTGTTGATTTTCAGTTATTTAATTTTTAGGCGCGGTTTGCCCGCATGGGCAAACCTATGTATTTTTACTCTCATATTTTTCGTTTTTTAAGGCGGGGAGGTTTAGATGGCCCCGCCTTTCTTATTTTTGTTTAACTATCTAAATATAGTATTTAAATATCTAATAATCAAATACTTATTACAATTTCTTCTATTTTTAACCTATGTTTTCTGTGCTCTTTTGAAAGGTGCTTTAAGTTTAATTTCTCCAACAGAGCTAACCACTTTGAGCATATCCCTAAAAGCTGCGCTCGCAATTCTTCTTTCGTAGAAGCGATTAGTCGATGCACCTTTAAAACACTAATTTGACCTATCTTACCGATAGCCATGCATATTTTCCAACTCAAAACTGCCCAGATCAACTTACTGTATAATATACTGGTTATACGATCCGAACTTCCTTTGGGGAACGTGTGTATCTTTAAAAACGACTTCCATGCTTTAAAAACCAATTCTATCTGCCATCGCAGGTGATATAACTTTTGGATCAATTCAGCGCTATATTTTTCGCTCACCAGGTTGGTAACAATAAAGTTAAACCCTGCCCGCTCTTTGAATCCCTTACTGGTGGTACTGCCTTTCTTCTTATTGTACTTTTCAGTATTGGCTATCCGCCTTGCCTTGAGCTCTTCACTTACCGGTTCTATTATTATCCTTACCGGCATTTTATCAGCTCCGATATATACCTGTTGATCAAATACGCCGGTTATGCCTTGTAGTTTCGACAACTCTAACTTTTGGTATTGGTCGTCCTTTAATAGGTAAATCGTTGTTTTCGGACATAATTTATTAATAAAGAAAGCTTTGACTTTGTTAATATTGTTCATATAACTCAAGTGAGTGTAACCCAGATCTCTCATATATAATACCCCCGGCTGAATTGATGCCTTGTCCAGATGACTCTCACCCTGGTCATTTGCGTTGGCCGGAGTTACTTTGATATCGCTTTTACCACTTTTGATTTCAAATTCAAATTGTACAGATGCTCCCGCTTTCATCCCACTTCCTTTTGTTCCGGGGAATGTCTCTGCAATAACTTCCGGCAACGCGAAACGGGTGGAATCTTTGATACGGATCTCCAACCCTTGTGTTTGTTCTTGCGGTAACTCAACTGCTATTAATTGCTCAAAAACGGCTTGTACAAATTTTGTCATATTGCTGTGATGTCTTTGATGCAATGCCTGCTTCGAAATATCAAGCCCATCCCTCCGCATTAACTGCATACTCATGCCGTTAAACGATTGATCTCCATCAAATAACGCCATATCCAATAGTTCCTTGCCTCCCACTTTTCGTTTGCGTTGTATAGCCTCTGTTTTACGGGCCAGGCCATCTAACACCGTTGGTTCAAATAGTTCCGAACTCATTCGCTCGAATAATGACTGCAATTTTGCAGTTCCGATTCTTGCTCTAAAAAAATTTTATCCCTTTTTTTTCTAAAGTTGACGGCTATGCTTCTCAAGAGGGGAATCGCACGGGCCTTTGCCTTTTCAAATAAGGGAGTGGCACTGGCTTAACTTTTTTAGTTATCAGTAATATTAAATTCCGCACTTTCTTGATCCGGTTCAGGACTCAAGACTCCCGGCTCGAAACTCCGGACTCAATACCGAACTACTTAATAATCGTCTTTATCAGTTGCTTCGTCTTCAAAACCTTCATTATCCGAAAATTCATCTTCAAAGCTATCGTCGTCCTCGTCATCCGCGTCATCACCCCCTTTAACGCTAACTTCATCCGGGTCTGCTACCTCTTCAAAGTCAACCGTTTCTTCAGCAACTAATTCCATCTGGTTTAAAAAGTCAAAATCGTCGTCAACCGCTGCGGCCGGTATTTCTGTAGGTGTAAATACGTTGCCGAATTGTTTCGGAGCTTCGCCAACGCTTTTCGCGATAAACGGATAGGTAACCCCGGGAGTTTCATTCAAAATTTTGATCAGCTCCACATGGAAATCGAAAGGACGGTCGAAGTTAAAAGTGTAGTAAAATTTTTGATGCGGATCGTCAATAAAGCTGCTTAGTTTTGATTTCTCCATCAAGGGCACACCACGGTCAATCCTGCGTTGATTAGGCAAATAGGTAATTTCCTGCCCCTTGATCCATTGATCGTTGCTGATATAAAATGAGGATGGATACTCGGGTTTATAACCGGTAGAAAAATGTATCGCCTTATGCAGATCTTCAAAAGTATGGGTTGATTTGATATCAACCTCCCTGATCACATCATCATAATCTTCAAAAGAAACTTTAAACCTATAAACTGCCATTACTAATTTTTAATAGTCAAAAATAATATTTTATTCTGATTTTCTGTTTGCCACAACTTTTAAGCCAATTTCGAGGCCTTTTTCAATTGCGTAATTAATTGCCGTTTCGCGCGAGTTTGAAATTTCGCCATCCAAAATCGCTTCGCGGATCTTTTGTTTAATTATACCCACCTCGCGGCCCTCCCTGATGCCAAAAAGTTCCATAATATCAAGCCCGCTAACCGGCGGCTGCCAATTCCTTATCTTGTCGCGTTCTTCAACTTGCTTTAATTTTTCTTGCACCCGCTCAAAATTCTGGCGGTATTTTTTTATTTTGTATTCGTTTTTGGTAGTTATGTCTGCTTTGCACAACAACATCAGGCTTTCAATATCATCGCCTGCCTCAAACAGCAAGCGCCTTACGGCCGAGTCTGTAATAATATCCTGCGCCAGTACAATAGGGCGTAAATGTAGTTGTACCAGTTTTTGTACCAGCTTCATTTTTTCGTTAAGCGGTAGTTTAAGCTGCGCAAATATTTTAGGCACCATCCGTGCGCCTTTATCCTCGTGGCCATGAAACGTCCATCCATGCCCTTCCTCAAAGCGTTTGGTGGCGGGCTTGGCTATATCGTGTAAAATAGCGGCCCAGCGCAGCCACAGGTCGTTGGTGGTTTCGGCAATATGGTCTAAAACTTCCAGGGTATGGTAAAAATTATCCTTGTGGCCCTTGCCTTTAATAATATCCACACCGTACAAATCAACCATTTGCGGGAAGATAGCTTTGAGCAGGCCTGTATTAAACAGGTGCTTAAATCCTATGGATGGTATGGGCGAGAGGATGATCTTGTTCAGTTCGTCGGTTATCCTCTCCTGCGAAACGATGCTGATGCGGCTGGCCGTTGTACTAATGGCGGCTAAGGCGCTTTCGTCGATCTGGAAATTGAGTTGCGAAGCAAAACGTACCGCTCTCATAATTCTCAGTGGGTCGTCCGAAAAGGTCTCCACAGGATCCAGCGGCGTCCGGATCAGTTTATTTTGCAGGTCGGTTATACCACCGAAGGGATCGATGAGCTGGCCAAACTGCTTAGGGTGCAGGGCAATGGCTAAAGCGTTAATGGTAAAATCTCTCCGCTTCTGGTCGTCCTCCAGGGTGCCGTTCTCCACAATCGGCTTGCGCGATTCCGACCGGTACGACTCCTTACGCGCACCTACAAACTCAATTTCCATGTCCTGGTATTTGAGCATGGCGGTACCAAAGTTTTTAAATACCGAAAGCGGTACCCTTAACTTAGCGGCAACCTGTTCGGCAAAAGCAATTCCGTTACCTACTACCACAATATCGATATCTTTTGACGGTCGGTTCAAGTACAAATCACGAACAAAGCCACCAATAACATAAGCATCAACTTCCATTTTTTGGGCTGCCGATGATATGATGTTAAAGATGGGATGCTGCAGATGTTGTTTCATTAATTGTTAACCGGTAAAGCTTGCCGAATTTTTTTGTGAGCGCCAAAGTTAATAAATAAGCCTTGGCGGTAAAATATTTATTAGAGAGATGGTAGGGTTAGAAGCAGGAGGTTAGACTCAAGAGGCAGGAAATGCGGGGTACATTATGCATCCTATCTTGCCTCTAACATCTTGTCTCTTTTTCCTGCAAGAAATACGGGGTGCATTATGCAACATATCCTATCTTGCTTCCTGCCTCTAACATCTTGCCTCTTTCTTCTTGCCTCTCTTAAATCACTTTCTTATAAACTCGAAGCGGCCATCAGGTTCTATCCGCATGATGGTGGAGGGCCTTTTCTCCGACAGATCGTGTTGTTCCAGGTTCACTACATAGTCAACACCATCAATAATATCGGCAGAGATGCTGTTGAAGTTTTTAGGAGACGGCTGCCCGCTGATATTGGCCGATGTTGATACCAGTGGCTTGCGCAGGCGCTGTATCAGTTGCTGGCAAAACGGGTGTTTGGTTACCCGGATGCCTACGCTGCCGTCGGCTGCTATTAAGTTGGGTGCTAAATTTTTGGCGCCGGGCATTACCAGTGTTAGTGGATTTTCGGCATATTCAATCAAATCGTAGGCTACATCCGCTACCTGGCTAATATAGCTTTCCAGTTTGTTTTCGCTATCCACCAGCACAATCATGCTTTTGGCTTCGTCGCGTTGTTTAAGCGCGTATATTTTCTTTACCGCTTCGGGGTTGCCGGCGTCGCAGCCTATACCCCAAATGGTATCGGTTGGGTAAAGTATAATACCACCATCCTGCAGCACCTTCAGGGCCGCGTTCACTTCATCTTTAAGCATGGTTCAATACGTTTTGGTAAACATTCATTAGCTGTTCCGATAGTTTTTTATCCTCAAATTTACGGGTATATTGTAATCCTTTCGCTATCATGGTTTGTTGATGGAGCGGATTGCCCAATAAAGATTGTATTTTTTCAGACAGTTCAACCTCGTCATCCGGGTTAACATATAAACTATCTGGTCCGCCCGCCTCTTCCAGGCATGATCCTGTTGCGGCGATAACCGGCGTACCCGAAACTAAAGCCTCCAGGATAGGAATTCCAAAACCCTCATATCGCGAAGGGTAAATAAAAATTTCTGCTAATTGGTAAATAGCGGGCAGATCGGTAAAATCAGCATTTTGGATAAACAAAATTCGCCCGGCAAGTTCATGCTCATTGATATATTGCTCAATCTTTTTAACATAATCTGTTGGCCTGCCTATAACTACCAATTGCGCATCACCAGGTAACAACCGAAAAGCTTTTACCAGGAGCCATAAATTTTTTCGTTCCTCGATAGTGCCTACATGCAGGATGAATTTTTCGGGTAATTTGTATTTGGCACTTACCTCAGCTTTTTTTTGTGCCGATTGTTTTATTTTAAAACTTTTGTCGCAATCCTGATAGATCACTTCAATTTTATCGGGATCAAGATTTAACAACTCAACCAGGTCTTCCTTCGTTCTTTCGCTGATCGCGATAATCCGGTCGGCGTGTTTACAGGCGTACTTAATTTTGGCCTTGTAAATTTTACGGCTGATATATCCAAAATATTGCGGATAACGCATGAAAATCAAATCGTGTATGGTAATTACCGATTTAATTCCACTCCGGTGTATCCCCACAGGTAATTCGTGACTTAAACCGTGATAAAGCTGGATGTCGTCGCGTTTTAAATCGTTCACCACAAAACGGCTCCGCCAAAGCGATGTAAATAATTTAACCTGCGGAGTTATGGTTGTAACCTGCGGATAGGCCTTAATCAAATCAATACGCTTATCTGCTACTATTTTGGGCGTATACAAAAAATATTGATTATCAGGATAATATGAAGCCATCATGCTGATAACACCCCGGCTGTAATTACCCAGGCCGGTGGTGTTCAAAAATGCCCGCTTGGCTTCGTATCCTATGCGCATGGCGTGCTTTGTTGTTGGTTACTTGTTACTTGTTATTGGGTTATTGGTTATTGAGTTATTAGTTACTTGCTATTGAGTTGCTATGTTACACGGTAATTAAATTACTGAGTGGGTGTGCAATGGTTTATCGGGTAATTCAATGACTCTTAACTATCAATAGATATGCTACCCTAAAACAACTTAATAACCCAATAACGCCCCTCTTAATCCAAATAACTCAATAACAAATAACCATCAACCAATTAAACCGCTACGTTATTCTCCCTCAAAGCGTCGTTAAGTGATGTTTTTTTATCGGTTGAATCTTTACGTTTACCGATGATGAGCGCGCAAGGTACATGGTATTCGCCACCGGGGAATGTTTTAGGATATGATCCGGGTATAACAACCGAACGGGCTGGAACAAAGCCTTTGTATTCAACCGGAGGGTTTTGGGTTACGTCGATAATTTTAGTTGAAGCGGTTAGTACCACATTGGCGCCTAAAACCACTTCGTGCTCTAAATGCACGCCTTCAACCACAATGGCGCGCGAACCGATAAAGCAATTATCTTCAATGATAACAGGGGCACCTTGTACGGGCTCCAACACACCGCCAATACCCACGCCACCGCTCAGGTGAACATGTTTGCCAATCTGGGCACATGAGCCTACAGTTGCCCAGGTATCAACCATGGTACCTTCGTCAACATAAGCGCCAATATTTACATAAGACGGCATCATAATAACGCCTTTGGCTAAATAAGCGCCGTAACGGGCTATACCGTGTGGCACTACGCGTACACCCAATTGTTTGTAGTTGGTTTTGAGTTTCATTTTATCATGAAAAACAAAAGGGCCAACTTTTATTTCCTGCATCTCCATAATAGGGAAATACAATATCACTGCTTTTTTTATCCAGTCGTTAACGTGCCAGCGGCCGCCAATTACTTCGGCAACACGCAGTTCACCTTTATCCAGGCGTTGGATAACGGTTTCAATGGCATCGGTATATTCTTTAAAAGTAATTAAGGTCCTGTCAACCCAGGCATCTTCAATAAGTTTTTTAAGGTCTTGCATTTGTTGATTTTTTGGCGAAACTAAGTGATTTTATGGAGGATTTAACCCCTTGATAATTAAAAATGACGAAGATAGTAAAAAATGCCGTTCGGGGTTAAGGCGGGATGCAAGAAGTTAGAAGCAGGCCGTTCGAGTCGGAAGCAAGAAGTTAGAAGCGAGAAGTAAGCGAACTTGGGTAACTTGTTTTATGGCCATGCGAAATGTTGTTCCGTAAAAAACTGGATTTGTTGATCATTTTTCTGATTTTTGTGTTGTACAGCTATGGCCGAAAAAGAGAAATTACGCATTGATAAATATTTATGGGCAATACGGGCGTTTAAAACCCGCACCCTGGCTGCCGATGCCTGTAAGGCAGGCCGCGTTAAACTGAATGGCACAAATATTAAGCCATCGCACGAGGTACGTATAGGTGAGGTTTACCAGGTTTCTAAAGGTATTGACCGTAAGGTGATCAAAGTGGTGGGTTTGCTGGAGAACCGGGTTGACGCTAAAAAAGCAGTAGACTTTTACGAAGATATCACCCCGGTTGAGCAAACACAGGCTTTCAAAAGCATGTTCCACGCGCCGATGCTCAGCCGTGACAGGGGAGCAGGCCGCCCCACCAAAAAAGACAGGCGCGAAATTGATGACCTGAAAGATGACTTTTTTGATAAGGATGAGTAAGGTTAAGCGAGCGTACTTACCGCAAGTATTTAGCCTTATAATGATGTGTTATTAAGTTATTGATTGTCAGTAGTAAATTTCTCTCCATTATGTCATCCCCTTTGGTCTAAAGATAATAATTAATAGCAATTGTTATTGTTGAAAACGGGGGGTGCAGGGGGGTGTTAAAAACTAAAGAGTTTGTGGATAAGTTATAAAAAAGGCAGGGTGAACTTTTGTCATTCCTGGTTTTTAGAACCAATCGTCGTATTAGTTCCCTGCCTTTTTAAGATTGCCCAAGGCCCAGCTAGAATAATTCCATTGATTTATCAAAGGTGATTGGCAAAAGGCAATTAAATTAATTGATCAAAACACAAACGTATGAAAACATGGAATGTTGTTTTAGGTGTCGATGTATCAAAAAAGACGGTCGATATCTGTTGGTCGGAGCGTAAGCTGTTCGTTCACATCGATAACAATAGTGAAGGATTCGGCAAGTTTAAAAAATGGTGCAAAACCAACCTGATCGATTTACGGGAAACGTTTATCGTACTGGAATATACCGGCGGTTATGAATACCGTTTCATCCAGTTTTGCGAGTCACAGTCTATAGCTTATCGGCGGGTGCCTGGACTAGAGATTAAGCAATCGATGGGTATGATCAGGGGCAAAAGCGATAGGGCCGACGCATTCCGGATCGGTCAGTATGGAGAAGATAAGATCAAGCGTCTTGAACCATCTAAGTTGTTGGATAATAAAATCTTAGAGCTTAAGACCTTGCTTTCATTCCGTAAACGATTGGTACGGGAAAGTGCTGGATATCAGAGCTCTGTTGGTGAGCGGAAACATATGTATGAGGTAAGTAACCAGGATATGATCGTCCGTATATCTAACGAAAAAAGAGATGCCAATTCGGAATATATCAAGGAGCTAGAATCGCGGATCATGGAACTGATCAAAAGCAATGAGCAGATGTATCTGAATTACCGGATCATCACCAGCATTAAAGGCATAGGCGCAGTGAATGGTTGGATGACCATAGCCTACACGGAGAATTTTACAAGCTTTCCTGACGCGAGGCACTATGCTGTATATGTAGGGGTGATTCCCTTTGAGCATACCTCGGGAACAAGTAAAAAAGGACGAAGGCGAACAAGCAACCTAGCGCAAAAGGAATTGAAACAGGAACTTAACCAGGCAGCTAAAACAGCTATGCAGCATGACCCCGAAATCAGGGCATACGCAGAGCGCAAGATGCAGAATAAAGAATATGGGTTGGTGCTAAACAATATAAAATTCAAACTGATACTACGAATGTTCTCCTTAGTGAAAAGGGGAGAAATGTATGTTGAAAACTATCGAAGGTCAGCTTAAAATATCTTTTTTAAATTAAATTTGGAATTGTTCGAAACCTAGAATACGACGGGAGGAGGGATCTTCTAAAAGCGTTAAGTATGCATTATATTAGGTGCACTGATTATCAATATGGAATCTTTGCTCCGACAATCAGTATTCTTAATTTAGAGCATCGGCCCGCTCAAACGCCGCGTGAAGGGCTCGTCTTATCTCCAACGCCGTTCTCACCCCAACGTCATTGCGAGGAACGAAGCAATCTCTACATCGGCAGAGCCACTTTACAGGGCCGTTCTTTATATAGAGATTGCTTCGTTTTTTATAATGAAATCTTATTAAGTTATTGATTATCAAATTGTTTTTTTCTCGAAAAATCAGTATTCATGATTTAGAACATCGGCCCGCTCAAACGCCGCGGGAAGGGCTTTGTTCTTTTTGTCTTGACACAAAAAGAACCAAAAAAGTCAAGACTGCCCGATCCTTCCGCCCACAGGCCAGCTCCCGGCCCGGCGTGCAGTCAGGCCATTGCCCGCTTTTGTCTGTGCTCCAATAATTACCGAAGTTCCAAACGTCATCCCTGTTTTTTTCCGGCCGGCGGGATTCCGTACTTATAAAATATTTTTTTTAAAAATATTGATTGTTAGATAGATGAATAAAATTTGTCATTTCGGCGGGAGGAGGAATCTTTTTCGCGCGGCAAGTATACAACATATCGGGGGTATTGATTATCCGTATGCTTTTTTACATTAAATAATCAGTAGTTCTTAAATTATAGCATCTGCATACTCTGTCGCCGCAGTAGTACCTTCTCACCTTTGGCAGTACATCAAATAAATTCAACAGGTTCAAACGTCATCCCTATTTTTTTCCGGCTGGTCGGATCTGTTACCTATAATTAACAAACATGAGTCAACAAAGTTAAGGTGTTATTAGTCCTGATATCGCCAACGGGCAACAACGCAACGCCCAATAATTTCGCTAACCAATAACTTAATACCACACTAACTAACAACTCCCTCACAACTAATATTCCGTTTTACTTTCCGATTTTTCCCAAAGTTTAAAAGCTCCTTGTGCCTCGTCGCGCATTAATTGTACAATGGGCAATTTGCGGTCGGCCATGCTGCAGGCCATTTCCTCGTAAATAAACTTGTCGTCGAAGCCTATAGCGGCGGCGTCGGCTTTATCATTGGCATAATAAATTTCGTTAATCCGCGCCCAGTAAATAGCGCCAAGGCACATAGGGCAGGGCTCGCAGCTGGTATAAATTACGCAGCCTTCCAGGCTGAAGGATTGCAGCTCCTGGCAGGCCAAACGGATAGCTGATACTTCGGCATGTGCGGTTGGGTCGTTCTGCGGCACTACTCTGTTTGCGCTGCGGGCAATAACCATCCCATCCTTTACTATCACTGCGCCAAAGGGGCCGCCTTGTCCTTGTTGTACATTATGTTCGGATAGCTCAATGGCCATCCGCATAAATTTTTCGTGATTTTTGTTCTCCATAGGTAATAGTAATACTTGTGAAACTCAGCTTAAGGTATACCGTAAAGTTAATCATAAAGCAGTTAATTTCGGTTGTGTATCCTCTCTGTAAATAAAAAAACCCCAACTTTAAGTTGAGGTTTACTATTAATATTTTATTTAATACTATTTTTTGTCCTTAGCATACAGGTCGTTAAGGCCTTTAACCACATCAGCGGTTACATCTAAGCTTGGATCGCCAAATAAAACGGTTGGGTTAGCTTTCGAGTAGGTTAAAACCAGTTTGTAGCCTTTTTCTTTGGCATATTGCTTGGCATAGTCAGCAATTTTATCATAAAGTTTGCTTTGCTCGGAGGCCGATTCGTTTTGGAACTGAGCGGTGGCATTTTGCTGATAAGATTGCAATTCCTGTTGTTTACGTTGCAGGCGTTGCTCTGTAGACGCACGCTGATCGGCACTCATGGTATTAGCGCTTTTTTGATATTCCATCGCTTCACGCTGAAAAGCCTGTCCTTTTGAAGCCAGGTCGCTTTGGGCCGATTTGCCTTTTTCTTGCAGCCTGTTGTTCATATCCTTTGCGTATTCATATTTATTCAATAATGAATCGGAGTTAACATATACTATTTCAGCTTTTCCCGGAGTTGCTGCAGAGGTAGTGGCAGCAGCCGGTTTACTGTCGGTTTTGGTTTGATTGCATGCCGCAACTGTAACAACAATAGCAACGGCTAAGGTTGTTTTAATTAAAGTAGAAACTGAAGTTTTCATTATTGAACTTAAAAAAATTTTGACAAAGATAAACTTTCGGTGCAAGTATCCTAATGTTTTGAAAATAGCCTTGCAGCCGGAGCTAATTTAACACCAAATTGTGTAACCCGCTGCTTATTATCAAAATATTGAGTGTGCTTTTTAAATAATGTATTCATCTACTATTTTGATAAACTAATACAATATTCACTTTCAAACCTGTTTAAGATCATTTTTTTGGCGTTGCTCCTGAGCTACTTTTGGCATAAACTAATATTAAATGCCGGATAAGCCGAAAAACAAGCAAACAAAGGAATTAGGAGCCACCTTACTGGAAGTGGCCATGATCCTGATGGCATCGGGCGCGAGTACAGGAAGGATCAGAAATACCATTAACCGGATTTCTGCTCCATTTAATTGTACCGCACATATGCTGATATCACAAAGAACAATTATGCTCAGTATTTACAGTGATGCTAACGAGTTTGTGTTCAGCAGCCTGAAACGGACGCCGCTTCATGGCATCAATTTTAATCTCATCTCTGGCATAAGCCAAATGAGTTGGCTTGTTGCTGATGAAAAATGGGAGGTTGAGCAAATCAATAATGAGCTTGACCGGCTTTGCGCCCAGGCGCATTATCCGCGGTTGGTTATCTTGTTATTAACAGGCCTGGCAGGCGCAGCTTTTTGCAGGTTGGCAACCGGAAGCGCGTTGGATATGGTTGTTGTTTTTTTTGCTACCGTAGCGGGCATGTTTATCAGACAGGAAGCTACGCGGTTAAAATTTAATCCGTATGCCTGTATCTATTTTGCATCGCTTACGGCATCAATTATGGCCGGGGCGCTTGTTAAATTTGATCCGCTAACCAAGCACGAATTTGCATTTGCAACCTCGGTATTGTTTTTAATACCCGGCGTGCCGCTAATCAACGCTTTCTCGGACATGATTGCGGGTAACCTGCAGAACGGTTTAATCAGGGGGCTGCATGGTTTTATTATCTCGTTTTCTATTGCTTTGGGTTTGTTAACTTCTATGGCTATTTACCAATTTTAGATGGAGTGGTTACTGATATCCGAAAAAGGCTTTTGGTTTGGCTGTGCCGCCATCGGCTTCGCAGTGCTTTTTAATGTACCCCGCAGAACGCTGCCTTCTATTTTTATCCTCGGTGCCCTGGGTGGGCTTACCAAAGTGATTTTGGTACACTTTGGCGCTAACGTTATTGTGAGTACGTTTTTGGGCGCAATGCTTATTGGTTTTCTTAGTATTTATTTTGCGCATTACAAACACGCCCCGCAACCCATATTTGCTATTCCGGCTGTTATACCGATGGTTCCGGGAGTTTTTGCCTACCGGATGATGCTCGGTCTAATTAGTTTGGCCGGCGATAATAACCCGGCAACTTATGGGCCCGTATTAGCCGAAACCATGCACAACGGCTTAAAGGTGATGTTTATATTAATGAGTTTGGCCACTGGTGTTGGCATCCCTATGCTGATTACACGCAAAGAGTCGGCTAAGGATATCCGGTTCGGTAAAACCAAAAATAAATACCGTAAGTATCGTGTGTCAAATGGATTGCATGCCAGTCCGGAATTAACAGTACAGAGACCGGAGCAGGAGCAGGCTTGGGACTTGCAAATTCCGATAAAGTGACTTTTGACCTGACAGTAGTAATGATCAACAATACCACTCTTGGTGGTCTTTTTGAATAAGTAGAAGGTGTGAAATTTTAGGCAATGTTAATCGGCTTATAGTTATTGATAGTAAGGTAGTGTTATGTTAATCGTGTAATGACGGATAAAGTCTTTTCAGTTTTATTCGCGCATCTTTATTTTCGAACTGCCAGTTAATTTTGCTGTTCTTATTATTTCTGTTGTGTTGCCATGCCGCTACCTCTTCATTGATCTTCAGCATTGTTGAAATATGCCTGTTTAGGCATTGCCCATTCAATACATGCAATTCTATCTCGGCCATATTGAGCCAGCTTCCATGCTTGGGCGTATAAACAAACTCAAACCTATCCCATAGCCTTTTGGCTTCGGCTGGTTCAAATGTCTCGTAAAATGCAGAGGCCGAATGGGTTTTAAAATTGTCCATTACTAAAGTTATTTTTTTCGCTGTCGGGTACCATTCATCTGCTATTCTTTTTACGAATAAAGCCCAGTCCTTTTTGGTTTTAAACGCCGTAATTTCTACAAAGCGCTTGCCCCTCAAAGGCTCGTTGGCCATAAATATATTGACTACCCCATGCCTTATGTACTCGTAATCTACTCTTGCCTCCTGGCCAGGCTTCATGGCTTGAGAGGGCTGCCCTTCTTCTATCAATTGTTTTGGCGACTCATCCATACATACAACCGGAAATTCCTCATCATAAGGTTTTTTGTATACATCCAATACGCGTTCCATATTGGCTACAAATTCGCTGCTTTTTTCCGGTGGTATTACCCAGCCCTTTACTTTCCAAGGCTTAAGTTCGTTTTTTTAAGCACACTTCTTACTGTTACATGCGAAATACTTTCTACATATTCCAACTCTACCATTTTATCGGCGAGTAGCCTTAATGACCATTTAGCAAACCCCTCAGGCGGCTCGCTGCAACACAAGGCAACCAGCTTCGCTTCTACATCGCCATCTGATTTTGTTTCATAAACACGGCTGGTGGGGCGACGATCTAAAACACCTTCAAAACCCTCTTCAATAAACTTTTTCTTCACCCGGTCTATCGTTCGCATCCCTACTTTCAGGACTTTGCTGATCTGTTCATTTGTTATTTTCTCCGCATATTCCCCTTCATCACAATTCAATAGTATATAGGCTGTCCGGAATGTTTGAGAACTATGGGAGCCCTTGTTGATTATCGAGTATAACTCTCCAACCTCCTCTTTTGTAAGTTTTATCGTATAACGTACCATCTGTAATTTGTTTTACAAATATACGCTTTTATACGTCATATTATATTTAACTTAACAGTAGTTGGTTTTTTTCTTTTCCAAGTAGTTTTGGGGCGATTGGGTGCATTTTATTGACCCGGGTGCGCTTGTTTGTTTTCGCGATGTATTTTATCAACAATGGCGATAATATCAGCCTTATTTTGTATTTTTGAAGGTTGTTGATTTAACAAAAACTATGAGCGAAGAAAAAGAAGATAAATCTAATTATTCAGCGGATAACATACAGGTTTTAGAAGGTTTAGAGGCGGTACGTAAACGGCCGTCCATGTATATTGGTGATACAGGTGTAAAAGGTCTGCATCACCTGGTTTATGAGGTTGTTGATAACTCTATCGATGAGGCGCTCGCCGGGCATTGCGATGATATTAAAGTTTTTATTCACAAAGGAAATTCCATTACCGTTATAGATAACGGTCGGGGTATACCTACCGGGATCAATACCAAAGAGCAAAAATCGGCACTCGAAATTGTAATGACGGTGTTGCACGCCGGTGGAAAATTTGATAAGGATACTTATAAGGTATCCGGCGGTCTGCACGGTGTAGGTGTGAGTTGCGTTAACGCGCTATCAACCCACATGAAAACGCTTGTTTACCGTGAAGGTAAAATATTTACGCAGGAGTACGAAAAGGGTAAGCCCATCTTTGAAGTTAAAGAGATTGGCGTGTCTGACCATACCGGTACTACGCAAACCTTTCAGCCCGATCCGGAAATATTTACACTCACTACCGAATATAAGTTCGAAACTTTGGCCAGCCGCTTACGCGAGCTTGCCTTTTTAAATAAAGGTATCCGCTTATCATTAACAGATGAGCGCGAGGTTAAAGAGGATGGTACTTTTGTTTGTGATGAGTTTTATTCGGAAGGTGGCTTACGTGAGTTTGTAAAATACCTGGATGGTACAAGGGTATCCATTATACCCGAGCCAATTTATTTGGACGGTATAAAAAATGGTGTACCGGTTGAACTGGCTTTTCAGTATAATGATACCTATAGCGAAAACGTACACAGCTACGTTAACAATATCAATACCATAGAGGGCGGAACGCACGTTTCCGGTTTCCGCCGTGGTTTAACCCGTACTTTAAAGGCTTATGCTGATAAGGAAGGCTTGCTGAAAAACAACAAGATTGAAATTACCGGCGACGATTTTCGTGAAGGGTTAACGGCCATTATTTCGGTTAAAGTACAAGAGCCGCAGTTTGAGGGTCAAACCAAGAGTAAATTAGGTAACAACGAAGTAATTGGTGCGGTAGACCAGGCTGTTGGCGAAATATTGGGGAACTTTTTAGAAGAAAATCCTAAAGAAGCCAAATTAATAGTTGGTAAAGTATTGATTGCCGCCCAGGCCCGTGCCGCGGCCCGTAAGGCCCGCGAAATGGTTCAGCGTAAAAACGTAATGGGTGGCTCGGGCTTACCGGGTAAACTGGCCGATTGTGCCAATAGCGACCCGGCGGTTTGTGAGCTTTACCTGGTTGAGGGCGACTCGGCGGGTGGTACCGCCAAAATGGGCCGTAACCGCGATTATCAGGCTATATTACCGTTAAGGGGTAAAATTCTGAACGTGGAGAAAGCCATGGAACACAAGATCTACGAGAACGAAGAGATCAAGAACATGTTTACAGCGCTTGGAGTTAGTATAGGCACAGCCGAAGATAACAAAGCCTTGAACCTGGATAAACTACGCTACCACAAAATTGTGATCATGACGGATGCCGACGTGGATGGCTCGCACATTACCACGCTGATCCTCACTTTCTTTTTCCGTTATATGAAAGAATTGGTGGAATACGGTTATGTATATATCGCGTCGCCACCTTTATACCTGGTTAAAAAAGGCAAGGAGCAGGAATACTGCTGGACCGAAGATCAGCGGGAGGCAGCTATCCAACGCTTAAAGGGTGGTGGTAAGGAAGAAAGCGTACATACCCAACGTTATAAAGGTTTGGGTGAGATGAACGCCATCCAGTTATGGGATACAACCATGAATCCCGAAACACGTACCCTGCGCCGCGCCACCATTGATAACGCCGCCGAGTGCGACCATACCTTCTCCATGTTAATGGGTGATGAGGTAGCACCACGACGTGAGTTTATTGAGAAAAATGCCAAATACGCAAGGATAGATATTTAAGTAATCTCTGTTTCTGATATAATCAAAACCCCGCCTAAGCTGCGGGGTTTTTTATTTTAGTTGAAAGCCGTCGCCTGTACGATGATCCTTTTGAGGGGCAGATTCGAGCCACAAACAAAGCATCGTTTTTATAACAGCAAAGTATCCTTACTCACGGCGAAACACACCCCCGCAGCCGCACCGCCGAGCCCGCCCCTCTCAAGAGGGGAGTTGGTAAAAATGTACTCATTATCAATGAGATGTATAAAAAAGCGGCGGCCCAGTGCGATTCCCCTCTTGAGAGGGGCGGAGGGGTGTGTACTATGCGAGCGATAAAGCGCAGATAGATGTGAGTAGATCATCATTTGATAAGCAACAAAATTTTTAACGTAATAGCGTTGGAGAGGGGGCGAAGGGTTGTGTGTCATCACGCGACAAACAGAGCGTATAGCCACATAAGCATCCTACAGCATAGTTGACTCCATCATGACGATGGATTTATTTATTCTTCCAACTTTTGCACTTCATTTCAATTTCATCTGGAAAAATAATTTTGTAACATTAGATATCTCCCGGGGAATAATTAGAATTAAGCCCGGTTAATAAGATGATTGTGGTGATTATTTGTAGGCTAACTGATTAAAATTAAAGCGTGTGAAACTAAAGATATTAATTGTAGCTGTTGTATTTCTGATGGCATGTGTAGCTATCCTGGAGTCTCGTAGAAAAAGTACGGTAACTAACCCGGCTTCAACAAATACCGCTTTGGTAAGTTTATCGGCTTATACAGCGTAGTGTTGTGTCAACAATAAAATGCTGGTTATCGTAAAGTCAAAGTACTCGATAATTAATAAGGAGTTTTGACTCAAGACTCCTGACTAAGTACTCCTGACTAAGTACTCTTGACTTACAGGAGTATATCAGGCTATATCTCTTTATTGGCGATTTTCCTGCTGGCGCGTTCGGTAGCAAAGGAAGCTACAACACAGGTAATCAGTATCAGGATAATCGTTCCGTTGAGAATGTTATCGTCGATGATTTTGGTTTTGTAACCCACCAGGATAATGGCCAGTGTAGCGGCGGCATGCGAGCTACTTAATCCAAATAATAAACCGCGCTGTGTGGCCGAATACTTAAATGTTTGCTGGGTAATGAGCGCGGCAAGCCATTTGCCTGCCAGGGCTACGGTACTTAAACAACAAGCCACGGTAATGGCCTCGGGCCCACGGAAAAGCACCCGAAGGTCAACCAGCATCCCTACGCTGATTAAAAAGAAAGGGATAAATATAGCGTTGCCTACAAATTCTATCCGGTTCATCAGGATGGAGGTATGGGGAATCAGGCGGTTGAGGGCCAACCCGGCCATAAAGGCTCCTATAATAGGTTCAACCCCGGCTAACTGTGAAAGAAAGGCCGAAAAAAACACCACCGACAATACAAAAACATAATGCGATGTTTTCTCGCTTTCGAGCCTGGCGAAAAACCATTTGGCCAGAATGGGTACCACCAGGAACATAACCGCTAAAAAAAGGCTTAACGATATAATTAAGTGCAGCCAAAATTGGGTGGTGAGCCCGCCGTTATTAGCGGCTATAATAATGGCTAAAATAATCAGTACAGCGGTATCGGTTAAAATGGTTCCGCCTACGGCGATGGCAACAGCCTCGTTTTTTGATACCCCGTACTTATTTACAATAGGATAGGCCACCAGCGTATGCGTAGCAAACATAATGGAAACCAAAATGGCTGTAATAAACGGATAACCCAGCAAGTAATAGCAAACGGGCAAGCCGATAAGTATGGGTATAGCAAAGGTTAATAAGCCAAATATGAAGCTTTTATGCCTGCGGTTTCTAAATTCGTCGGGGTCAAGTTCAATACCTGCTATAAACATAATGTACAGCAGGCCTATAGTAGAAAACAATTCAATTGCCGAATTTTTTTGGAGTACATTAAACCCATGCGGACCTATCGCTATCCCTGCCATGATAAAGCCGACAATACCCGGCAATCTGATTTTACCCATCAGGATAGGCGCCAGCAGAATAATGAAAAGTATGAGGGCGAAGATTAATACCGGGTTGGTTACAGGCAATTGAAATTGATGACTGATGATACTCCAGGCGGTGTTATTCATTTAAAAAAAATCGGTGTTACGGCTTACCTGTTTAAACTCAAAACAATTTTTCCATCAACTGTGTCGGCGGGTATAAAGCATGCCCCTGTTATGGTGGTTAGGCCGGACAGGAGCATGCAGGTAATAAGACTATAGAACATTCTTACCTTAATAAAAACTATTTTTGCGTTGCTATCCAGGCATCAATTTTTGTTTCCAATACGCTCAGCGGCATTGAACCATCTTTCAAGATCTGGTTATGGAACTCGGCCACGTTAAATTTGCTTCCTAATTGGTTGGCGGCGCGGGTGCGTAGTTCACGAATTTTCAGCGCACCTATTTTGTAGCCCAGGGCCTGTGCCGGTATGGCCATATAGCGCTCAATTTCGGCAGTGGCACCTTCCTCGCTTATCTGTTCGTTATCGGTCATGTATTTGATGGCTTGTTCGCGCGTCATGCCTTTGGTATGGATAGCCACATCAACTACCAGGCGTATGGCTCGGTGAATTTCATCGCCTAAGGCACCCATATGCTGGTACGGATCGGCAAAAAGGCCAAGTTCTTTACCTAAAGACTCGCAGTACAGCGCCCACCCTTCCACATAAGCGTTATCGCCTCCAAAGCGGCGGAATTTGGGTAGGGAAGTATTTTCCTGTGTTAACGAGATCTGGTAATGGTGACCTGGTATAGCTTCGTGTAAAAAGAGCGATTCCATGCCCGATGTAATGTTAAATTTGGTAGCATCCAATATCGGCACGTAAAATATACCTGGGCGGGTACCGTCGGCACTGCCCTGGTTGTATTCGGCACTTGCCGATGCGGCGCGGAAAGCTTCTGTCTGCCTGATCTCGAAAGGGGTTTTGGGTACATGGCTAAACATTTTTTCAAGGTTGGGTTTCATCCTTTGGTGGATGTTTTCGAAAGCATCAAGCACTTGCTTCGGGGTTTTGTATGGCGTAAACTTCGGGTCGGTTTTCATGTATTCAAAAAACGATTTCAAATCGCCTTTAAAGCCAACCTTGTTTTTGATACTGTCCATCTCTCCGCGAATGCGGGCAACTTCTTTTAAGCCTAACTGATAAATTTCTTCCGGGGTTTTATCGGTAGTAGTTTGTTGTTTCACCAGGTATTTGTACATGCCGGGTCCGTCAGGTATAGCCGAGTAGCCGGATGTTGAACGTGTATGCGGAAGGTATTGGTTTTTAAGATAGTCGGCCAATCCCTTATAAGTTGGTACTACTACGGTCAGGATAGCTTTTTTATAGTCATCGGTTAATCGCTTCTTATCGGCATCTGTAAAACTCTTGGGAAAGTTGGTAACCGGAGTGTAGAACAAGCTTTTTGCAGGATCGCTTACTACCATACTCTCCATCTGCGGAATCATTTTTACAATCAGCGCTTTGGGCATTACGTCGCCAGCCTTGATGCCTTTGCTGAAATTGGCCTTAGCGGTATCAGCCCATAATTGAAAGGCCGATAACCTTTTCAGCCAGTCGTCATAATCTTTTACGGTTTTAAACGGCTGCGCGCTTGTGCCCGAACCATATTGCCCGATGGTAAGGGGTAACGAGAACATTTGGTTAAAGGGCATATACTCAAAATGATATTTATAGCCATCCAATGCAATGTTCATTTCATAAATAAAGATATCGTAGGATAGTTTGTCTTCGTCGTTGAGTTCATCACGTTTAAAAGCTTTGATTTTATCCAGGTAACCTGCATAAAAATCATGCGATTGCTTGATAAAGGCAGCCGAACCATCGTTAGGCAACAGATCGTTGTAGCGGTTATCGCCTATGGAGGTGGCTTCCATGGGGTACAGCTTCAGCCGGTCTTCGTAATAATCATCGAATACTTTGGCTATATCTTTGTTGGCAATGCCAGTTGTTGTTGAGCCGCCGGACTTGGGTTGCTTGCAAGCTGTAAAAGTGCCGGCGAGGCATAAGAGTAAGAGTATTTTGCGCATAGAATGGTCAAGTTATTAGCTGAAACTAATATAAGTACTAATTTTTAAAGAAGTAGTTACTTTCTAAATTAAGAGCACAAACCGATGGTTTGGAATAGGCCGAGTGAAAAAGTTAATAGGATATTAGGGTCAATGTCTCGTTGCCGTAATCGATCACAGCTTTATACTGCATTAAAATATCGCCACCCAATACGCCAAGAACCTGAGGCTGGTTAAGCTGTCCATAAGCATGGTTGATGGTCGACAGATCGAGCACAGCCACTTCGAATGCCGGGATTCGGAGGGTGCCGATCTGCATGTCATGGATAGTTGCGGTAAAGGATGCCATGCTGTTGGTACCCAGCCCGGTTGATAATTTGTCCGACTCTAAAAATTCGGCTTCTTCGTTGGCTTCCTGCAATAGCTCTCTGTCGAATGCGGTTTTTGATGCCCCGGTATCCAGAACCAGGAGGTGGGTTTTGCCAAAAATAAAAACCTCTACTAATGGATGGTAGCCATCGCCTTGCAGTTCAATAATTTTTAATGGGATGGTTGTCATGGTGTGTACAGCGGAAATGCTTATGATCAGAATTTTGTATCGCTATGCTGGCGCTCTCTCCGAGCGTCATTGCGAGGTACGAAGCAATCTCTACGTAGGCAGAGCGGCTTTGAAAGTCTGTCCTGTAAAGCTTAGAGATTGCTTCGTCGTACCTCCTCGCAATGACGATGGGGAAGCTGATTATTGATAAATCATCACACCTCTCCAAGCGTCATTGCGAGGGACGAAGCAATCTCTACATAGGCAGAGCGGTTTTGCAAGTTAGCCCTGTATAGCATAGAGATTGCTTCGTCGTACCTCCTCGCAATGACGATGGGGTAAGAAGCTGATTATTGATAACCCATCACACCTCTCCAAGCGTCATTGCGAGGGACGAAGCAATCTCTACTTAGGCAGAGCGGCTCTGCAGGTTCGCTCTGTATAGCATAGAGATTGCTTCGTCGTACCTCCTCGCAATGACGACGGGAGAAGGATGCTAATTACTAACAATTTGCACCGTGAATACAACTATATAAAATTCGAATCCTTTAAAATCTGATTCATATTCCTTACCGCGTCGGCACTTTTGTTAAACTCGGCTTGTTCGGTTTCACTCAGTTTAAAATCGACTATCTTTTCCCATCCTGATTTTCCTAATACCACGGGCACCACAAGCGAAATATCTTTTTGGCCGTATTCGCCATCTAAGGCAACACCGCACGAGATCAGTTTTTTCTCATCGCGTACAATAGCTTCAACCATAGCAGCGGTTCCGGCACCCGGCGCGTACCATGCTGATGTGCCAATCAGTTTGGTTAAGGTTGCGCCGCCCACCATGGTATCCGCAACAATTTTATCCTGCTGCTCTTTGCTGAGTAATTGAGTAACCGGGATGCTGTTCCAGGTAGCGTGGGCTATCAGGGGGATCATGGTGGTATCGCCGTGGCCACCAATTACAACCGCGTTCAGGTCGGCGGGCGAGCAGCCCAGTTGCTGGCTCAGGTAATATTTAAAACGGGCAGAATCCAAAGCACCGCCCATCCCCAGTATCTTGTTTTTGGGTAAGCCAGAAGTTTTAAGGGTTAAATAGTTCATGGTATCCATCGGGTTGGATACTACGATGATGATGGTATTGGGCGAATATTTTAAAACGTTTTCGGTTACGCTCTTTACAATACCGGCGTTGGTTCCGATGAGTTCTTCGCGGGTCATGCCGGGTTTACGTGGCAAGCCCGATGTAATCACCACTACTTCCGAGTCAGCTGTCGCCGCGTAATCATTAGTCACACCGGTAACCTTGGTATCAAAACCCAGGTAGGAGGCCGTCTGCATCATGTCGATCGCCTTACCTTCGGCAAAACCTTCGCGGATATCTAACAAAATTAGTTCTTCGGCTAACTCCCTGCGGGCAATATTATCAGCGCACGTAGCGCCTACGGCGCCTGCGCCAATTACGGTTATCTTCATCTGGATTATAATTATGGTTGATATTACTTTTCGAAGATAGTTAAACGCATTTTATTTTAAAAGGATATGCAGATTAAGTTTGTGGGTTGGTTATTGGTTGGTAGTTATTAGGTTGTTAAGTTATTAGGTTATTGAGTTATTAGGTTATTAAGTCATTAAGGGTATTAGGTACCCGGCTTTCTCCAAATAACCAATAACCAGTAACCAATAACCCTAAAACGGATACCCGATAGCTAAGTTAAACACCAGGTTGTCGCCGCGCCAGCCTCCATTACCAAAGTCGATTTTGTTAATTACCCAGCGTTGTCCGTCGGGCAACCATGGTTTGCGGAGCGGGAAGCCGAGGTCGGTACGGAGCACTAAAACACTAAGGTCAAAACGTAAACCCAAACCGGCATCTACGGCCATATCATTTAAAAAGTTTTTATTGAAAGCTCCGCCGGGCTGGCCGCCTTGCTGGGTGTTGTTACTGTGTAGCAGCCAAACATTACCGGCATCTAAAAACAGTGCGCCATATACAATGCTGAACAATTTAGGGCGAAATTCTGTGTTGGCTTCAATCTTGATGTCACCCGATTCATCCGGGATAAACCCTGATCCGTTGGTGATGGTTGCATCGGGATAATAGCTGCCCGGCCCCACCGAACGTGCCCTGAAACCGCGTAAGCTATTAGCGCCACCCACAAAAAACTGCTGGCTGTAAGGCATAATGGTAGAGTTGCCATAAGTTAAGCCTGCGCCGCCGATAATACGGCTTGCCCAGGTTATATTGGGGCTTATTTTATGATAATACCTTAATTCGCTTTCCAGCTTAACATATTGGCTATAATTGGTGCCAAATATGGCTTTAGGTTTTCCGGCAAGGGTATCGGCACCCGTTACCAAACCTAAAATATTACCAGATAAGCTGATTTTGCCATTATAATAGTAAGTGTTTCGCTTGTAACTTTCGGTTGTGTTAGTGTAAGTATAGCTATAGCTTGGGCCAAAGGTAAGTTGGTTATCAATTACGTGTTTGAGTGATGGGTTTCGGGTGTGTAATATACTATCGGTATAAATTTTTGTTACGTTGGCCGCGTTGGTATAGCTAAATCCAAAAACCGTTAACTCGTGCTGGATATGAATGTCTTGTTTCCATAAATAAGCGTACGATGCGCTAAAGGTGTTTAAGGTATATAACTTGGTCCGGTTTGTTAAATCATATTCTAACTGGAGCCGGGTATGGGGCAAAAAGCCGTTATTGGTAGTCACGTTAAAAGGAGTGATAAACCGGGGCCAGGTCAGGCTGGTTTGTATACCTGCCTGGTATACGTTATAACCATTGTTTTGACCGCCAAACTGTAGGTCTGTACTCCCTAATAATGATACTGTTAAAAGCTCTGCCCCCTTGAAGGTATTCCGGTTGCGGAAACTTAAGTTAACCTGTGTACCGTTATAATTCGCTGAGGTGGTGCGTACCAGGGTTTCAAACCGTAACGACTTTTTAGGATAAGGCGTGAGGTAGTAAAAAGCATTAAGCTTTAAGGTGTCTTTCGGCGATATATCAAACCGGTTTTTAACATACTTGTATGGGCCTAAATCTATAAAACGGCTCAGTGCCTGGTTATGGTCTGTACGGTTATAAGCTTCGCCTGGATGCAGGGCTATCACATCTTTAAAAACATAAGGGTGGATAGTATTGCGGGGATCGATCACGTAATAATCGTTGTAGTGGACCGCCGAATCCAGCTTAGCCGCCGTATCCCTAAGGGAATAGCGTGGATAGATATAGGTTTTATCCATGGTATAAATATCCCATGCCTTATCAGGTGTTTCTGGTTTAACTATTTCATACAGGTCAACCATGTTTTTGCCTGCATTGGTGCTGTCCACCTCCAGCAGGATATCATCAGGCGAGAAGAAGTAAAAACCTTCTTCCTTTAAACGGGCGTCAATCCTGATCCTTTCGTTCTTAATCACATCCAGGTTATAATTATCGCCCGGCTTGAGGAATGATTTTTTAGATATACCTGTTACCGCCGTATCCAAACTATCGCTATCCCTTGGGAAAACCACTTTGCGTATTTTAAATACGGGCCCGGTTTGGGTATTGTAAACCGCTTGAGCAGTTTTGTTTTTGATGGCGCTATCGGGTGTTACCTGGGCACGAAAATAACCTTTGTTTTGCAAGCGGTTGGTCAACACCTTACCGTTATGATCCAAATCTACCGAACTGAACAATACAGGCGGCTCGCCAAGTTTGTTAATAAAGCGCGAAATGAAATTCTTTTTGCCCTTGCTGATATTGTACAAGTATAATTTAACGCGCAGCCCTAAAATTGAGCCATTGGGTTTTGGCCTTGTTAAATCGGTTAGCTCGGTAGTTAAGGCCTTGGCTTCGCTCTTTTTAGTATCCTTATCGGTAATAATAACTTTAGCGCCAGTGTATAACTTTTCGTTTTTAGGCAAATATTTTATGTTGCTACAGCCGCCTATAATCAAAGTCAACAAAAATAGATAGGGTAGGTGCTTAATCATTTTATTTGGAAGTTTTTTGTTTTTTTTGATCATCTTCAGTTTGTTCTACAGCTTTTTCTTTTTCCTTGTCTTTTTCTTTCTGCTCCTTTTCCTGCTGCTTTTGATTTTTGATCATTTCTTTTTCGCGCCGGGTTTTGGTCCTGAAGATTTGGCTAAAGCGGTTAAAATCTACTGTTAAGGCAAATCCAACACCGGTTTCTACTACCTGGCCCTGTATCACAATATATTGGTCTTTACGGTAGGCCCTCACCATATAGCGGCCATCTTTGGTCAATTTATAGTTTACAGAAATATCTCCGGCAATATTGGTAGCCTTTTCATTAGCTTGTTGCCCTTCCAGGTTAAAGTTATTGCCTACGTTTACGGTGAGCCTGTCGTTTAAAAAGCGTTTGGATAAACCTACATTTAAATCGGTACGGTTGGTTGCTGTACCCGATGAGTAATCCTCGCCAGACTGCAGGTTGAAATTGAGATCGACGCCTGCTATCATGTTACCGGCTAACTGGTTTAATTGATCGGATAGCAAAGAACTCACGCTCGACCGTACCTGGCCTTCTACGGTAGTGCTGCCACCCTGGCTTTGCAAAGGGTTTTCGCCTATAAAGTGGTTGAGCAGTAAAACAGCAAATACCTGTTTATTCAATTCGTTAGGATCCTGACGGAGCTGATCAAGTTTATTGTTTACGGTTGACAGTACATCCGACGACACATTGTAATTGGTATTGGATGGCAGCGTGATACCGAAAGTAATGTCGGGCTTTAAAAGTTCGTTTCTTAAAGTCAGTTCCACGTTAAAAGGCAACTTTTGTTTGTACATGGTACGTTCAGTCTCGCCGGATAATTGGTTATCAACCAGGTCAATCGGCGGAACGTTAGCAATATAAATAGCTGTCATATCCAGCGCAGCACTGGTAGGGTCTCCCTGCCAGGTTATGGTACTTCCTCTTTTAAACGAAAACTTCCGGTTGATGGTGAGGTATGATAAGTCGTACGAACCTTCGTTCACAGTAAATGTTCCTGTTAAATTGGTTTTTCCGCTTGGATCGATACCCAGGTTTAATTGAGCGTCGCCTTTAATATGTACAATATCTCCATTGGCCGCATCCACCACAATGGTAAAATCAGCCTCTTTATCAATGGTGAGGTTCATGGAAACATCCAGGCCGGTAATGCTGGAGCGTTTCAGCGAATCAAGTTTGCCTTTAAATACCGAATCGGCCTTGGTTTTCTTCTTATCTACAAAAACAACCACACCTTTCCGATCCTCAATACCAGGGTCGCTTTGCGGCAATACTACAGTTAGCTTGGTTTTATCGTTTACCTTCAGGCTACCATCTACAATAGGTTTATTCATATCGCCGCGTATTTTTAAGCGCGTATCCAGAAAAACCTGGCCATAATACAATTTGCTGTCGGCCTGCGTGGCATTGAAAACCCTGAAGTTATCCATCGAGATATCTACCCCGAACTTGTAATCTTTATAGGTTTTGGTATAGATGGTACCTGCAACTACAGCCTTATTGCCTGCGGAGTCGATCAGTGTGAAATTGTTAAATAAAATGCTGTCGTTGTTAAAGGTGATCTTTTCGTTAGGCATTTTATAGTACGAGTTGATCATGGCAATGTTAACCGCCGCGTTGTTGAAATTCACATCTCCCCTCACGTTAGGCGCATCAGCAGTACCTGTAATTTTGAGCTTGCCGTTAATGGAACCGCTTGCCTGTTTGAGGTTTCCGAAAGAGAAGCCTTCAATACTTTTCAGGTTCAGATTTACAATATCCAGGTTCATATCAAAGCTGCTTTTGTCGGTATAGTAAAAGCCATCCAAATTAACCTGGTTACCCTTGCCCGTGATGCTTACATTGGCTGCAAAGGCGTTGGCGGTTTGGTTGTTAACTTTAGCGGCAATATTGCCGAGCGTATCTCCTTTAAAGTTAAAATCGGATATATTGATGTCTGATGTAAAGGTGACCGCTTTATCCAGGTTGGTTACATTGGCGCTGCCGTTAATTACACCACCTACCAGTAAGGCGTCTTGCTCGGCCAGTTTGGTTAAGGTTTCTATCCGAAAATTTTTAAATTCAACGTTTAACGGCCCGTTATACTGTGGTGGCGATGTATTTACACTTAATACCTGGTTGGCGTTGCTGATGGCAAAATCGGTAGCCATAATACCCTTGCTGCCAAATTGCAGCGAGTTATTGGCGCTAACCGTCCACTGTGTATAGTCCAAAAACAGGCCGTCTTGTAAAAAGCTGAACTGGTATTCGCCAGCCATCGTGCTTAAAACACCCGCTATGCGGTATCGCTCTTTTTTGTTCACATCCCTGATCTGGACTGTGGTGGTCAACTTATTGTTCTGTGCGTTGCCGGTGATCGATGGGTATAATAAATTAACCTGCGATGCTTTTACCTGGTCGGCAGTAACGCTATAATTCAAAGCGTTATCCGTATTGATATTCAGCTTCAGGTTATTAACGATATTGGTGCCATAAACAACCTTCGTGGCCGATCCGTTCACTACAAGTTTGCCCGATTGGCTGTCAAAGCTTCCTTTAAATACTACAGGGTCCAGTTGTTTTAAATCGGGCACAAATTGAGTAAACAACGGCGTTTTAACCAAACGGGCATCAAAAACATATTGCTGTGCCGCATATTTTACCTTAACCGTTTTGGCATTAGCCGGTGCTGTGTTAAAATATTTATTAATCACATCCTGCAAGGCGGGCGCCATTTCGGTCAATTTGTATTTACCTGCCAGGTGGGCGGTAAGCATATCACTTCTTAATCTCAAGGTGCTGCTGTCGGCATTGGCGGTTGCCAGTACTATCACCGAATCCATACGAATTACCTGGCCCTTGTTGGCTACCATCATATCGGTTAGCTTAATGTTTCCGTTCAGGTAATCCGGGTCGGCAGTTGGTAGGTTCGCAATCAGCTTGCCATGTAAGCGCAGGTCATCTTTGGCAAAATGCAGCTTTTGTAAGTTAATGCTATCCAGGTTCAACGTCATATTGACAGCCGGATATTTCTTGGTCATGTTGGCCTTGGCATTAAGCGCGAAGCTTATATTAGGATCCTTCATGCGCGCTGCAACATTAATTAATCCCCGGTTGGCGGTTCCGTTCATTACCAGGTTATGGTATTTGTAACCCATTACATCGGCGCTCACCACATCGCCGCTAAATTGGGCAACGGCGGTTTTCATATCTGTGCCCGAGCCTTTAACCTTAGCCGTTAAAGTTAAGTAGCCTACATTCTTTTCTTGCTTCAGCAGTTTGCCTGCATTTAAATTATTAGCCTTAATATCGGCCGAATAAACTTCGGAGCCTTTGGCCTTGCCGCTGCTCATGCTGGCAATAGCCGCCACGTTTCCATCGCTCGAGTGCAGGTTTAAGTTGGTATTGAAGTTTTTTATGCCTCCTTTAAAGATGCCTTTCAAATTCATCACCGCAGGTATACGTATACTTGATGGTATGCTGCCTGCGGGGGCAAGCTTGTTAATATCCGTAGCGCTGGTATTAAAGTCGTCAATTTTAACGTCAAAATAAGCCTTGGCCATATCGGGCAAGCCTTTTAGCGTTGCCGATGCCTTGATGTGCGTATTGCTTAAACCTGTAACCTCCAGGTTGGGGATACGCAAATTATTAACCTGTCCGTTTACTTTGCCGTTTACTTTAAAAACGGCATTGGGCGAACTTTTGAATGGCTCCATACTGGCCATGGTGGGCATCAATATTAGAACATCCCGAAGGCCTAATTTACTTCCGTTTAAGTTGGCATTAATGCGTAACTCGCCCAATTTAGCAGTCATGTCGGCTAACGACTGGTAGCCTATTTGTACCTGATTTTGTAAAACGGTGTAGGGGGTTTGCAGGTACAGGTCGTTTAAGTATGATTGCTTTTCGCCGTATAAAAACGTTGTATGAAATTTTTCCACTTTCAGGCCGCTCTTATCGCTAAAAGCGAAAGTATTTACCCTGCCCGATATTTGGGTGGGGCTATAAGCAATGTCCTGTGCGTCTCCGTTCAGATTACGGATATCCATGTGCGCAAAATCAATCCCTTTGGCTAAAACTTTTTGCGCCTCGTTGTCAAATTTAACATTATCGTTCACGAGGCTGATTTTATTGAGGGCGAGCGACCACCCTTTACCGCTTTGCGGAGATGCTACCAGCGTATCGGCTTTTTTAATGGCCTTTACTACGGCCTTCTGCACAGTTTGTGGTTTTAATAACGACAGCTGTCCGTTGGTGTTTTCAAGTTGGATATTTTTGATCGCCACTTTCTGGTTCTTCAAATCTATTTTATCCATCTCAACCAGCAATCTGCCCAGGTTTACCTTGGTTTTCATTTCTCCGCCCTGGTAATTTACATTGATTTTGGAAAGATCAATCACACCCAGGTCCAGAGTCAGGTTCAGTGGTTTAACAGCTGTATCTGGCGCAGCAACAACGCTTGGGCCGGTGGGCGTTTGGATGATGGTGGCATCAAATCCGGCGAGAGTAATCTTGGGAATGTTGAACTTCATCTTATCCAGGTCAAAGTTTTTAACCCGTGTATCAAAATGGCCCAGTAAAAATTTAACGTTGTTACCGCTGATGGCATCATTATATTTGATGTTGATCTTATCCAGGATAACCTTATCCAGCGAGAATTTTAATGTCGACGTAGTATCGGTAGGCTTGGGTTCGTTTTTTTGCTCGCCCATAAAAGCCTTCATGATATAGGTATAGTTAAAGGCGCTGTCGGGAGTCCGCACCACGTTGGCTGTAATTCCCTGCAAATTTATTTCGTTGATCTCCACCTTTTTGTGGAGCAACTGCATCATGGTAATGTTAACCTTAAGCTTGTCGCCGGCCAAAAGCGTATCGCCTTTCTGATCGGCAAAATAAACACCCTCTAAAACCAGCATTTTGGGGAACTCTACGCTTAGCCGGTCAATCTTAACTTTGGTTTTGATTTTGCTTTGTAAAAAAGTGACGGCTTTGTCCTTAGCGAAATTTTGTACTGCCGGAACTTGTATTAAAATCAATACAAGTAATACCAGCAAAATAACAATGCCTATCACCCACAATAGTGTTTTAAGGGCAATCCGTCCTAATTTTTCCAATTTGGTAGAGTTTTTCTATAGTTAATGCTTATGATTCAATATCACAACAAATAATGTGCAAAAGGTATCATTAAACCCTGAATTTGTTGCTATTTACGCTTTACAGCTCATATTGCAGCTTTGCTTTGCAACAACGTTAAGGGCAAACTTGTTTGTTGCTAATGTATGTTTTACACTTAAATTGAATTGTTAGTCGCTAAAATATCGGTTTGCAGGATATTGGGGGGCCTATTGCAGATTAATTGTTGATTAGTTAACACAACGGCTAATGTTGTGCCTGATAAAAGACGGCTCTTAAACCGGGGGGCAGCTATTGGTGATCAGGCTATCTCTATAGAAACCGATTGGTTTTAAGCCAAGAGTACTTTGCCTGGAGTGTCTTGTGTCAAAATTCGGTATCCTTGATTGATTATTAATGAATTTTTATCCGGCTATAACCGGCATTTTATCGTTGACATGAAGCAAGGCAGAAGCGACTCTTTTGCATGCGACTGCTACGCTGTAGTTCATCCCCGGAAAAGGTATCTCCTTCGTGCGGACGTTGTTGGGGATTAATAAATTTAAAAAAATGTGAACGAGGAGGCATTTTGCGCCAGGACGACAACCGTTCACGTTTTGCAGCAGGTCTATCGCACGCAAAAGATCCTCCTCGACATAGTTTGGGAAAGGTGAATTTGAAAAAAATGTCATACCGAGGAGGATCTTGTTGCAAACGAGCATCTACCCGGATTTATCTTCGTTCATTATAAACACCAAATTCCGCGATAGACGGTTGATGATCATAGCTTTCAATTTGCATTCTGATCTTACTTCCGGTCATCTGCTTTAAACGGTGTATCTTTATTTTATTTGTATTTTCTCCGCTAAACAGGGTAATCCAGGCACCATTGTGATAACAGCTAAGCGTATAGCTTTTGATATTGGCCTTTTCTTCTGCAATTGTAATCGTGTTAAACTCCGTATCATTTTTAAAATTCAGTTCAAACCATGGTTTTTTAATAGTGGAGTTGGAAACCCAAGAGGTGCCAAAATCATCATCATTCGCAAAATCCATAATTGCAGAATCATCGCTCCAACTGGAGTTTGCAGGTACGTGTTTGGCCAGGTTATGTGAAATAATGGGCAAACCTGAATTAGGCAAAGGGGGCAGGGGGCCCTGGTTATGCCATAGTTCGCCAATTTGCTTAAGCGCGGCTAAGGCGTTATCATCCATCAGGCCGTCACGGTTTGGCGCTACGTTTAGTATAAAATTGCAGTTCTCTTTATTTAACGGGATCAGCGTTTCATTTACCAGTTTAACCGGATCTTTTACCGGGGTTGTTGGATGGCTGGTTTCCCAAAACCAATTTTGCTGCAATGGCAAGCAGGCCAAAGATGGCAGGCGGTTTCCACTGCTGGCAATGCGCTGCCCGGCACCCATTTCATAAGTTTTAATATCGGTATAATATAAAGCCTCCTGCGGGTATTTGGCGCCGTTCAGGTCCATCAGTAAACAATTAGGCTGTAATGATTTCACCAGTCGGTATATTTCTTCAAAAGGGATATCATCATACGAAATTCTTGACCATGGGGCATCCCAGCCGTCAATAATCAGCGCCTGGATAGGCCCGTAATGGGTTAACAGCTCGGTCAGCTGCGCTTTCACCATTTTACTGTGTTGGGGAGTTATACAGTTAGGCCTTAAATAGTGGTGAGTATCCAGTATGGAATAATAAAGGAATACTTTTAAACCATTTTTGCGGAAAGCATCTACATACTCTTTAACCACATCCCTTTTTAAAGGGCTGTTCATGACGTTATAATCTGTTGTTTTGGTATCCCAGATGCAAAATCCGCTATGGTGCTTAGTGGTAATACAGCCATAAGCCATGTTGGCAGTTTTAGCGGCCTTTGCCCACTGATCGCAATTGAGTTTGGTTGGATTAAAAGCGGAGGCGGGCATTTCAGGATCGGGCCAGTCCTGGTTAGCATAAGTGGGCATGTTAAAGTGAATGAACATGCCAAAACGCAGGTCTACAAAATTTTGCTGTAATTCAGTCAACGGTTTTACAGGTGTATTGCCGTTCTGTGCCATTAAAAAGGATGGTAGAAGGCAGAGCAGCAGCAATATCAATTTGCTTTGATTTTTCATTTTTGTTGTTTTTATATCGTAATCAATTATTATAGCCCCATACCGGAGGCACGCCTGCGGGGGTAATTCCCCATGATTTATTAGGTTTGGTTCCCATTATAAACTCCAACCTGCCGCCGCTGATGATATCGTTTTGGGTGATATAAGTTTTAGTGTAGGGCTTGCCGTTCAATTTTACAGATTGAATGTAAATGTTTGGTTTGCCGGGATTTTTTACACTTACACTGAATGTCTTACCGTTAGGCAATGTGATAGCTGCCGCCTTTAATATTGGCGACCCAATGGCGTATATTCCGTTTGCCGGGTTAACGGGATAAAAACCCATGGAGCTGAAAATGTACCATGCCGACATCTGGCCGCAATCTTCATTACCTGCATACCCGGATGATGAGTTGTTATACAATTCATTCAATACTTTTGATACATAATATTGGGTTTTCCAGGGCTCACCGGCATAATCATACAGATAAGCAATGTGGTGGCTCGGCTCGTTACCATGTGCATACTGCCCTATAAAGCCCGAGGCATTACCATTTACATCGCCAGGTTTGTTAGCCAGGGTGAAAAAGGTATCCAGCTTGGCTGTAAAGGCCTTGTTGCCACCCATCAGGTTAATCAGGCCGGGTACATTTTGAGGCACATACCAGCTGTACTGCCATGCATTGGCCTCGGTATAGGGGCTGCCGCCATTGCCGCCATAACTGAGCGGATTAAATGGTGTTACCCAGTTACCGTCTTTGTTTTTGGCTTGAAAGAAACCAGTTTTAACATTATACAGGTTTTTGTAAAAAGCCGAGCGTTCCATAAAGTGATTGTAATCAGCAGTATTACCCAGCTTCCTGGCCAATTGGGCTACGCACCAGTCATCATAGGCCATTTCTACGGAGATGGATACGGATTGTGATTCAATATCCTCGGGTATGTAGCCATATTTTTCCCAGGCCGCGAACGGCGAACCGGGATGCTCCGTTACAGATGATGCCTTTATTGCTTCATAGGCATCCTGGGCATTGATACCCGGAATACCTTTTAGCACGGCGTCGACAATAACCGGGATGGCGTGGTTGCCGATCATGCAATAATTTTCTTCTCCCCAAAGCTGCCAGATAGGTAAGTAACCATAAGTTTTGTACTGCCTGATCATGGTGTTGATAAACCCTGCTGTCCGTTCGGGTTGTAAAAGGGTGTAAAGCGGATGCGCGGCGCGATAAGTATCCCACAAAGAAAAGGTAGAATATTGAACTTTATCGGGCGCATTACCGATAGTCAGATCTGTTGCCTGGTAATCGCCATTTACATCGGCGATGTTGTTGGGTTGGGTGAATGCGTGATAAAGCCCGGTGTAAAAAATCTGCTTTTGCTCCGGAGTGCCCTCTATCTTTATTTTACTCAGTTCTTTTTCCCAATTATCGGCGCATTGCCGGCTGATATTGTCAAAATCCCAACCCGGTAGCTCTGCGGCCATATTCATCTTTGCATTGTCGATACTAACGGCAGATAAGGCTACTTTAACAAGTACCTGTTCTTTATCGGTGGTGCTGAAATTTAAAGCTGCCTTTAAGGCTGTACCGTTTAGCAGGGTAGTAGGGTATGGGGTGTTATTGCCGTTGGCCATGACAACGTTATCAAACGGTTTGGAAAATTCGGCGTGGAAATAAACTTTGCGCAAACTTGCCCATCCGGTAATAATGCGGTAGCCTTCCAGGGTATGGTTGTTAATTACCTTTAATTCTGCATCGATAATCCTGCATTCCCAGTAACCGCGTTTTTTATTCAAGGAATGATCCAGATCTATCACAATGTGTGATTGTGTACTTGCCGGAAAAGTATAGCGGTGCATACCGGTATGCGCGGTGGCTGTTAGCTCTGCATTAATGCCATAGTCTTGCAATAGTACCTGGTAATAACCCGGCCGGGCAGTTTCCTGCTGATGGGAAAACGTGGAACGGTAACCGCTCCGGCTAACCTGGCTTTTCCCCGGCGAAAGCTTTACCTCGCCCTGGGTTGGCATCAGCAATACGTCAAATAAATCGGCCACGCCGGTACCGCTTAAGTGGGTATGGCTAAACCCAACTATCGTTTTATCATTGTAATCATATCCTGATGCCGGGTCGTCCGGCGCGTCGCGCGTATCCGGGCTAAGTTGTACAAAGCCAAATGGAGTAGTTGGCCCCGGGATATTACTACCCGAAAGGCTGTTGGTATCTACCGCCCCGGTACCTATAAACGGGTTAACATATTGCACCACACGCTTTTCCGGAGTGTGTTGTGCCTGTAGCCAGGCGGGGCATAATATCAAGCAAAGTATAAGGTATGCTTTCATGGTTTTAGTTTTTAAATAATGCGGCTAAACGTTGGTTAAGGGCAACATCCAGCACGGTTATCCTTTAAGGTCTGATAGTTGATATCATCATTAAAATTACTTCCTGAATTATTGATCGTTAGAGAGCGAGTAGGGGTAATCAACCGGCTTTACTCCTCTTTGCTTATTGGGTTGGTTTTGCATCTGGATATCAATGGTAGCACCCTCAAGTAGTTTCTGGTGGTTCAGCCAATTATAGCTATATGGTTTGCCGTTATAACTTATACTTTTAACATACCGGTTAGCATCACTGTTATGTTGCGCGGTAATGATGACCTTTTTACCATTTTCAAGGTTCAGCGTAATTTTGCTGAAGAGCGGAGCGCCCAGCACATACTGACCGGAAGCGGGGCATACCGGGTAAAACCCGATTGCCGAAAACACATACCATGCAGATGTTTGTCCGTTATCCTCATCGCCGCAGTAGCCATCGGGTGTAGGCTTGTACAAGCGGTTCATCACCTCCCGAACCCAATATTGCGTTTTCCAGGGCTGGCCGGCATAGTTATAAAGATAAAGCATGTGTTGGATAGGCTGGTTGCCATGTGCGTACTGCCCCATATTCACAATCTGCATTTCGCGAATCTCGTGGATTACACCTCCGTAGTAGCTATCATCAAAAACAGGAGGCAATATAAAAACCGAATCCAGCTTATTTATAAAATGCTTGTTGCCACCCATTAGGTTGATTAAGCCCTGTATGTCATGAAAAACGCCCCAGGTATAATGCCAGCTATTACCCTCGGTAAAGGCGCCTCCCCATTTAAACGGATTGAATGGCGACTGAAAAGAGCCATCTTTATTTTTACCGCGCATTAACCCGGTTGAACTGTCAAAAAGATTCCGGTAGTTCAGGCTTCTTTTTTTATACAGGTTGATTTCAGCAGCGGGGCGGCCCAGTTTTTTACCAAGCTGATAAATGGCAAAGTCGTCATAAGCATATTCGAGCGTGCGCGCAGCATTCTCATTGATGTTAACATCGTATGGTACATAGCCTAATTCTTTATAATATTTTACGCCATACCGCCCAACTGCCGATATGGGGCCTTCGTTGTTGGCGCCATGCAACAAGGCCTGGTACAAGGTGTCAATATTATAGCCCCGTAGTCCTTTTAAGTAAGCATCTGCCACTACCGACGCGGAATTGTTGCCAACCATAATATCCGCATAGCCCGGACTGGACCACTCGGGCAGCCAGCCACCCTCTTTGTAATCGTTCAAAAGCCCTTGTTGCATCTCCTTATTGATGGATGGGTACATCAGGTTAAGAAAAGGATACAAAGCGCGGAAGGTATCCCAAAAGCCTGTTCCGGCAAACATATAACCCGGTAAAACCTGCCCATTGTAAGGGCTGTAATGAACAATTTGCCCCTTAGCATCAATTTCATAAAGTTTGTTTGGGAAAAAAAGCATGCGGTAAAGGCAGGAGTAAAATGTACTAACCTGTTCTGCCGTTCCGCCACCAACCTCTACGCGGCTTAAGGTTTTATTCCATGCCGATTTGGCTTTTTGTCTGGTTGTTTCAAAGCTATCGTTTCCCAGTTCGCGCTTTAAATTAAGTTCTGCCTGCTCGTAATTGATGAAAGAAGAGGCTACCTTCAGGCCCACCTGTTCGCCCGCAGTGGTTTTAAAATTCACTACGGCAACGGCATGGTCGCCGGTAATCTCAACCGGCGTGCTATCTGGTTGACCATCGGTTGTATTACGGCTGATGAAGAAGGGCTTATCAAAATAAATAATAAAGTAATTTTTAAAGTTGGCCGGTACATTACCGCTGTTTTTAGTGGTATAGCCGATAATTTTTTGTTCGTTAGGATAGATTTTTAAATAAGAACCCTTATCGAAGGCATCAATAACAATGTGTGAACTATCAGATTGAGGGAAAGTGATTCTGAAGCTGGCGGCACGTTCGGTTGGCGTAATTTCGGTGGTTACATTGTAATCGGCGAGGTAAACGCTGTAGTAATAAGGCTTTGCAATTTCTGCTTTGTGCGAAAACCAACTGGCGCGTTCATCTTCTTTCACCTGAATTTTTCCAGTTTCCGGGAATATCGAGAACTGTCCGTAATCATTCATCCAGGGCGATGGCTGGTGGGTTTGTTTAAAGCCGCGTATTTTATTGGCATCGTAAGTATATTGCCAGCCATCACCCATTTTCCCGGTTTGCGGGGTCCAGGTATTCATACCCCAGGGCAAGGCAATAGCCGGGTAGGTATTGCCGTTGGATAGATCGCCACTTGAGGCTGACCCCATTAATGGTTTTACCCATTCAACAGGATCAGCTACCTGGGCAACCTGTTGTGCTATTGCAGGCGATGTAAATAGTAATACGATAGCACATCTAAAAATTTTCATGAGCATTTTAAATTTCGGTGGTAGAGAATTGGTCTTCCGGGCGGCAGGATGTCCGGAAAATAATAACAACCGCTATGTACACGGATAGGTATACCAGGGGTGATGAAATGCCGCTCATCAGTTAATACGGATATTTCACGTTTGGATAAATTGCCTGAGCTTTTTTAAACTGTGCAATTGCGGTATCGTTCCAGGCGGTTCCAAACGCAATCTTTGCCTGATCGTTCAAGTTAACACCGGCAGCTCCACTAAAAAAATGGACAAATTCGCCTAAGTTTAAAGCTTCACTTCTGTCGTGGGCATTGTCGGATAATTGTTTGAAATACTTAGCCAGTACAGCTCCCTGGCCATATTTGTTATAAATAGGATAGAACCAGTTTTTAAACCATTGCGTGTTTGGCGCCGGAAAATCATCATATTGCGTTTGCATCTGATTAAATATATCCTGTGCCTCCGGCTGCCTGTTGATATTCATGAGTACATCATAAATAAAAATTTCTGCAAATTTGCTGTCGCCCCATAATCCGGATGAAATGTCATGTTTCATGCCGTAAGACGAACTGGCTACAATGTGCCCAATTTCATGGATAGGCTCCCTGATTGCGTCTCCGGTGCTTTCGGCCCATACGCTAACGCCCAAGCCGCAATCGGTTGTATTACGGTAATTATGTGTTTCATCGTAATAGGTACCCGGGTGGCCTCCTCCGTAACTATTATCTTGGGCGCTTGCATTTGGTGGGATGCCGTGGCAGATCATATAAAGGCGTGATGAATCGCCGTAGTTGCCATAAGTTTTTTTAACGTACCGCCATGCCAGCGTATACTGGCTCCTAAACCATTGTATGGATTGATCCATGCCATCATCATAATAGAGAGCCAAATCATCATTGTAGTAAGCCAGGGATACCAATTTGGTATGGCCACCCCAACAGTGCTCTTTCCAGGTAGCCGGCGGCGCGCCCATTACCGTAGTTACAGGCGTTGTTTTAGTTCCTCCGGAAGAACTGCCCGACTGCTCGCTTTTTTTGCAGGCAATAACAATACCGCATATCATTACCATAGCGGCAATGCTATATATATAATTTTTCATGATGTTTTACTTTGAGTTTAATAATGGATTTTTAATTGTGCATATCTGGCGATTGCCAGCAAGTAGTTATTAAAAGGGAGAGGCCTAATGCTTTCTCCCTTTTAAACAAAAAATACATGCTAACTACCAGCCGGTATTCTGTACAATTTGAGTATCTGAGTTAACGTCGGTTTGTGGAATTGGGAACAAGTATGACTTTTTATTAAACACGCGTGTTTCAAACGTTACCACATTGTAGAAGTCGGGGGCATCGGCATTGATGTTTAATCCATGCAGAGCACCGGCTTCGGTTTGAGTAGCAATTTTCCAGCGGCGAACATCAAAAAACCGGTTGTTTTCAAAGGCCAGTTCAATCTGCCTTTCACGCCTGATGGCCTGTCGGACAGCGTCCTGGCCTGCAGGAGCATCAACTCCCTGGCCATAAGCCGGTATGCCAGCGCGCGTCCTGATCAGGTTAACGTATTTTAATATGTCTGGGTTACCGGGGTCACTTTCATTCAGCGCTTCCGCATAATTTAAATAAATTTCAGCCAGCCTCAGCATCACAAATGTCCGGTTGCCCTGTGTCCTGTCGCTGGGTGGGTTGTTTTTGCGCACGATATAACCTGTTGGGCAATAGTCGTTTTGCCCGGCATTGCGCCCGGAGTTACCGTGGTAGGTAAGGTCGGTAATAAATAAGCCGGCATTTTTATCTAACCATTCACTATTGTTATAGGTAATATCTACATAAAAACGAGCTTCTCTTCCTATCCATTGATTATACGTATAAGTTGGAAAATCCTGGTTTACGGCTGCGAAATTTTGGAACCCGCTTTGCATATAACCCGACGTAGGGTCGGTGATTGGTTTTCCGTTAGCCATAAAAAACGCGTCGACCATTTCTTGTGTAGCACCAAGGCTGCCCGCGCCTTGTACCTCGCCCGGAAAACCCTGGTGGTAGGGCGTAGTATCATATTGCCAGGTGGTTACGTTCGGGTTGGTATTTGCGTAAATAACCTCTGAGTTCCAATCAACCAGCATCACATCACGGCAAGACAGGTAGGCGCTGTAATTGCCGTTATTATCATTTTCCTGGTAAAGGTTGTAAGTGTTTGGCACATACGTATCAATAAAAGCTTTTGTCGCGGCTGCTGCTTTTGCCCATTTGGTAACATCAACAGTTTGGCTAATCAGGTGGGTACCATCCTTATTTACCAATGTGCTGTAATCGGTATTCCCATTAAATAAAGGGCTTGCGGCATATAACAACGCTTCTGATTTAATGGCCTGTGCAAAACCACTGGTTATCCTGCCATAAGTATTACTATTTGATGGTTTTGCAGGAAGATCTTTGGCTGCCGCATCCAATTCATTGCTAATATACGTTACGCAATCGTCTATTGAGCTTCTTGACAATTGGTAAGTGCTTATCGCGGCGTCTGGTGCAAGTGTTTGTTCGCCTAACAGGATCAGCGGGCCGTAAATGCGCATCAGGTAAAAATAATAGATAGCCCGCAATGCCTTCGCCTCTGCTTTATACTGGGTTTTTAAATTTGCAGAGAGGTTTGGAACCTTATCTATATTGGCAATAAATATAGTTGCCGAACGAATGCCCTGGTAATAGTTATTCCAGTAAGCTGAAACAAAGCTGCTCGAGGCATCATAAGCTCCATTGTTTATATTTTGAGAGGCAACAAAGCCCCAATCATATTCTGCTTCGGAGCTGCCGCCTGTCCATACCCCGGCATTACTACCCGGAGCATTTTGCTGGTTGGCTTCATCGGGGAGATAAGAATAAGTGTTGGCCAGAAATTCAACGGCTGTTGTGGAGTTATTAAAAGTAGCATCAAGCGTTAACCGGTCATTGGGCACCTGGTCCAGATAGCCTTTCTTACATGAAGTTGTGATGCTGATCAGCATCACGGTGGCTATTACTAATATGTTATGTTTTTTCATATCTGATTTTCTCAAAAAAATGATAAATGATTTTAGTTAAAAACCTACACTAAAACCAAACGATATGGTTTTCACGTTTGGATAAACCGTGCCGTTCCCTGTATTTAGCTCAGGATCCCAAAGATTAAATTTGCTGATGGTAAACAAGTTATATCCCATAGCGTAAACTCTGAAGCTCCTTACGCCGGCTTGCTTCAGGAACGCGTTATGCAGCGTATAACCTATATCTACGGTTTTCAGGCGGAAAAACTTCGTGTTTTTAACCCACCACGTACTGGTTTGTGTATTATTGAAGTTTGCTGCATCGCCGTAAGCAAGCCTTGGATAAAATACGTTTTGGCTCGGGTTTTCAGTTGTCCACCGGTCGGTAATGTTTGAAAACGCGTTGCTTTGACCGCCACTGGTTGAAAATGGTTGTATGCCGGAGCCCGATACATAACGATCGGCATTTCCGGTACCTGTAAAGGCTGCGCCTATATCAAAGTTTTTGTACGATGCATTGAGAGTAATACCATACATTAACTTTGGTACGTCGCCGTCACTGATTTTTGTTTGGTCGTAAGCGTTAATCACGCCATCTCCGTTTAAATCCTTGTATTTAATATCACCTGGTAAAACCTGGCTTTTGTCGCCCGGTACAGCACTCTTATCAATTTCGGCCTGGCTTGTAAATAAGCCCTCGGCAATGTAGCCAAACTGTGCAAGCACTGGCTGGCCTACCTGGCTCATCCATGGATAGGGTGGTGTGGGCTGGTCATTCCTAATCACTTTGTTTATGGAGTAGGTTACGTTTCCGGACAGATTTAAGTTAAAGTCGCCAAATTTCAGATGGTCTTCAATGGTAGCATCAAAACCTTTATTGTCAACAATGCCTACGTTTCCTTCCGGCAGGTTTGCTATACCAACATAGCCGGGTACATTTGCCCGCTGTATTAAAATCCCGGTGCGGTGTTCGTTAAAAACGTCTGCAGTTACCGATAGGTTGTCATTTAAAAACTTTACATCAATCCCTAAATCCTGTTTGTGCGATTTAGACCAGGTTACATCAATTCCATATTGATCAATGGCAATTCCGGAAATGCCGTTTCTGTTAGTGCCATACACGTAACCGTTGTGGCTGGCCGACAGGAATGTTAAATAGGCAAACCTCGAACCATCGTCGCTGCTTCCAACCCAGCCATTTGAATAGCGGAATTTTAAAAATGATACTACGCTTTTTAACGGTTTAAAAAAGTTTTCGGCAGAAACCAACCAGCCCACACCAAAGGCGGGGAAGAAGCCGTAGCGGTTTTGCGGTGCAAAGTTCTCAGACCCATTATAGCCGCCATTAAATTCGGCGAAATATTTGTCGGCGAATGAATAGGTGGCCCTTGTGGCTAAACCCCGATGCCGGTGAGGAATAGAAGATGTAATGTCATTAACCGGGTAATATGATTTATCGTCCTGGGTAAACAGGGCTAATGCGCCAACTCGGCTTTTGCCAAATGAGCGGTCGTAATTGAGTGACGACTCGGTATACGTTTGGTAGTAGCCGCCGCTGCTGTTGCTGAAGCTTAAGGTATTCTGCGATCCGCTGTTGTAAGTTAAATCCAGGTTCGGGCTTCCGTCTGCATTGTAGGGATTGGCAGAATCCAAAATATAAGTATTTTCCCGTTTGGTATCGGCTATGGATGATGAACCCGAATTGTCAAAAGCATACATGGTGCTGAAACTCAATCCCGGTGTTAAAAAAGCCAGATCCTGTGTAAGCCTGATGTTAGAGTATAACTGGTAAGAAAAATCTCTTTTATAACCTGTAGTTGTAAGCTCGGCATAAGGGTTGGGCTGGCCGCCGTTGCCATTAATACCTGGTACGAAGCCTCCGGGATACATTGTTGGAAACACCGTGGGCGGTAGCGATACCGCGTCGTTAAAAATAGTGCCCGAAGAGGTGCTGGGCGAGTTCCCCTTGTAAACAAAGCCCTGTACGCCAACATCAAGCTTTGTTGTTTTGGTTACCTGCAGGTTAACGTTACTGGTAAAATTATACCTGCCATAATCGTCATCGATATTATATCCCTGGTCGCTGCTTGTTTTTAAAAGCCCGGCAGTATATTGATAACCGGTAGAAACATAATAAGTAGCATTGGGGCTCCCCCCGCTAACTGTTAAATGCGCACGGCGTGTGGGTGCATATTTTCTGAATACAGCGTCGATCCAGTCAACATCCGGATACAGCAACGGATCCGTTTTGTTTACCGTGTTCTGTATATAAGCTGAGGAGTAAATAGGCGCGTTGCCACGAGTAGTATTAGCCTCATTTACTGCGGCCAGATAGGTTGCGCCGTCGGCCATCTTAGGTAATTGGGTAAATGTTTGTATCCCCTCATAATAATCGGCGTTAACCTGGGGCTTACCGGCAATCCCTCTTTTGGTTTGTATAATAATTACACCATTGGCGCCTCTAACCCCGTAAACAGCTGTGGCCGATGCATCCTTCAAAATAGTAAAAGACTGAATGTCCAGCGGATCCAGGTTATCCATATTTCCGCGGTCTACTCCATCTACAAGTATGAGCGGGCTTGAATTGGTACCAGCAAAAGAAGCAATCCCCCTGATCCAGATGTTTGAACCATCGCCACCGGGCTCCCCCGAGCGCTGAACGCCGATAATACCAGCCACACGACCGGCCAGTAAGGTACTTAATGAAGCAACCGGCGCATTTTTAAGCTCGGTAACATCAACAGTTGATTGCGCGCCCACCAAACTTATTTTTCGCTGGCTGCCATAAGCTACTACGGCCACCTCTTTCATTTCGTTAGCCGGCAGTGGCACCAGCTGCACATCGATGGTTTCTTTGTTCTCTGCCGCAATTTCAGTTGGCTTGTAACCTACAAACGAGAAAACCAATAGGTCGGTAGGGTCATTAATCTGTACCTGGTAAACGCCTTTAGCGTCGGTTACAGCGCCGCGATTTGTTCCTTTTACCTTTACGGTAACACCTGGAAATGGTAAGCCTTTTTCATCAATTACTTTTCCGCTTAGTATCCGCTGAAGCGCAGGTTGCTTAGTGCTGTTATATTTAACAAGTATTTCCCCGTCCAATACTTCGTAATTGTAGGGCGTTTTAGATAGCATATTATTCAGTAACTCTTTGAGTTCTTTGTTTTGAACTGCCGCCGATACCTTGGTTTTACAACTGGAAACCGAGCCCGCGTAGGTGAATTTTACGCCGGATACGGCGGAAATCTGATCGAGCGCTTCGCTGATCACTATATTTTTAAAACTGATAGACAGGTGCTTTTTTAAAACGTCTTGCCCGGTAGCGTTATCTGCCAGTGCAGTTAAACAGGAGCACCATATCATCGTTAACACTAAGGTGTTGATCTTCATAAAAAGAGTAAACTTTCGTGCCCATTTGCCGGGTACTTTATTTTTCATATATTCACTTTTATAAAATGTTTAAAATTTAGCATATACTCCGGCGTCCAAACCATTGGAGTATTGCTTTCTGAATTAGCATTTGATTTTCAGCACGGGCCTCAGCAGGGGCCTTGCTGAATTATTTTGTGTATTTAATTAGTCATGCACGCCTCCTTCCGTAAGAATAAAACCATCATCAACTTTAATCAGGCGCGCATCAACTACTTTTGCCAGTTTTTGTAAAAATTGTTCCACCGTTTCGCCCGGCTTTACCCGACCGTAAAACAGCCTGTTTTTTACTGATCCGGCAAGCTGGATATGAGCATTGAAATTCCTGCTCACATCATTTACTACGTCTTCTACCCTTACATTTCTGTATTCATAAAGTCCGTCCCGCCTTGCAGTGATAAGCTGCGTGTCCGGCAGTTTTTTTACCGTCATGAGCCAGCTTGCCTTATCGTAAATAATCATCTGACCAGGAACTACAAACTTTTGGGCACCCGCGGTTGAAAAGGCTACCTTTCCTGTTAAAAGAGACAGTGTGATATGGCGATTTGCCTTATAGGCCGTAATGTTGAAAGAGGTACCCAGCACACGGGTTGTTGTTGTGCCTGTGTGTACAATAAAGGGATGTGCCTTATCTTTTGCGATATCAAAAAAAGCTTCGCCTTCAAATTCGATATCACGCGTGGCTGCTTTGAACAGCTTGCGAAAAGTGAGATGGCTTTCTGAACTTAACCATATAAGTGAACCATCAGCCAAAAGAATCTTTTTGTGTTCTCCTCTTTTAGTAACAACGGTTACCATCTCTCCGGCATTGGATGGCTTTTGATATTTCCAGAGTTGCGCTATCCCGTAAAATATGCCGATCAACAAAATGGAGGCCGCGGCCAGCTTATACATCAGCGGCGCTATAAGCCGTTTAACCGGAGTATTTACCTGTTTATATTTGCTTTGGATAGCCTCGAATATTCTCTTTTTGGCATCCTCCTCTTCAGCTTCATCCTGGTAAGGCCATAAAAGTCCTTGCTCATTGGTCTGGTTATACCAACTATCTAATTTTTCTTCCTCAAATTTCGTGGCTGTGCCGTCAAGGTGTTTCCTGATTAAATTGACCACGTCTTTCTCTTCCATATTCAGTGCATTTGAACAGGGAGTACGTTAACTGAGGCTTAACACCAGGTTAAAAACAAAATAAATTACAAAAAATGTGATTTTGTAATTGAAAACACTTTAGTTATTTAGTCAATTCTTTAAAATGGATATAATAAAACTAAAACTATGTGGTAAAAGTTGAGCTATTTAATGTTGGAAAGGAATTTAACGATAGTAACTATCATTAAAAATTCTTTTAAGTGAATTTTTAGCGTATTCAAAGCTTTTAGGATATGGTATTCTACGGTTCTTTCAGAAATTCCCATCAATTCGGCTATTTGTTTGGTTGAGAGACCCATTTCTCTGCTATAGCCATACGCCATCCGGCATTTCTCGGGTAATTTATTGATCACGTCATTTAAATACTCGTTAAGAAACTTAGCGTGTACAATTTCATCCGGTAATTCGCCTTTTGCATTTTTGGTGACAGCATTGAAAATTTCGATCCGGCGATTTCTGCTGTAAATGTATTTATAGATGGCAAACTTAACTGCGCTGTTCAGGTAGGCGCTTAGTGTCAGTATTTTAAGAGAATCCTTTCTGTTCAAAAGACTAAGGAACACTTCCTGGGTAATTTCTTCTGCCAAAAACTTGTCCTTAGTGTGCGTGTAAGCCAACGCGACTAAGCGCTTCCAGTACCTGTTGTAAATTTCAGCAAAAGCCTGGTCATCCCCACTTATCCAGGATTGAAGTATTTGATCATCGGCAAGTTCTTTATACAATGGCATGAACTTCTATTGAGCTGAATTGTTGAGGAAAAATATCCATTTTTTTAGAATAGTTGTTATGAATGAAGAATATGCTTCCCTGCAATGTTAAATCGGGAACCCGAAAGATCATTTTAATTTGCCCGGTCATCTTAAATTTCAGAAAAACAATTTGCCTTATATTGTTTGATACGGGTATTCCGGGTATATGCAACAACGTCTTAAAAATGATTAATCCAAATATATTGATAATGTTCTTATTTGTGGAATTAATATAATTAGATGCATTTTGCCAGTAAAAACTTTAACAAACAAATCGAAATCTTATTATTATTCTATTGATGCTGAATGCAGGCATGTTTTGTTATTTTTAGATGGCGTACGTAGGCTTACCATATTGTGATTTTGTTTTGTACTCATCTTGCGTGATGAATGTAATCTTTCGTCGCTCCAAAATGAACGAGTTTTGATAGTTTTTAAAATGGTATAGCCTGATTGTTTGAAAATGAAGCCATCTTAATAATTCCCTGTCTCAATAATTGCTTTTTTTAACCTGTAATAAGTTTTGCTCCCGGTTAGCCGGAGGTAAAGCCAAATGGCAAGGAGGCCGATGTTAACAGCACCCATGATGGCCCTTTATTTTTTATTTTTGGTAGTTCGATGATAAGCTTATAACTGTCAATGGCTTGAATAAGATCTGCCGATTTTTTCAACAGTACTCCGTTTTAGCTTTGTTTTTTTGGTACTTTTGTTATCCGCTTTAAGATATTAGTGTACCAGATTTTTTTGCCATGCCCGATTTTTCACATTTACACGTACATACGCAATTTTCGCTGTTGGATGGCGCCGCCGATATATCCAAACTTTACAAAAAAGCTGCCGCCGATGGTATGAAGGCCCTGGCCATTACCGACCACGGCAACATGTTTGGCGTGTTTAAATTTGTGGCCGAAGCCGGCAAGCATAATGTAAAGCCCATAGTAGGCTGCGAATTTTATGTGGTTGACGACAGGCACAAAAAGCAGTTTACCAAAGAGAAAAAAGATGTAAGGCGCCACCAGCTGTTCCTGGCCAAAAATGCAGAGGGCTATAAAAACCTGATTAAATTATGCTCCCTGGGGTATATGGAGGGGCTATACAGCAAATGGCCGCGTATTGATAAGGAATTAATTTTAAAATACCATAAAGGTTTAATTGCTACCAGTTGCTGTATAGGCGCATCGGTGCCGCAGGCCATTTTAAAGGCAACGGAAGAAGAAGCTGAAACCGAATTTAAATGGTGGCTGGATCTGTTTGGCGAAGATTATTACATTGAGCTGCAACGCCACGAAATACCCGAGCAAACCATCATCAACAATACCTTGTTGAAGTATGCCAAAAAGTACAACGTTAAAACCATCTGCTCCAATGATTCGCACTATGTAGATCAGCAGGACTCTAACGCGCACGATATTTTACTTTGCGTAAATACCGGCGATATGCAAAGTACGCCCATAGCTACCGACGAGGAAGGTGGCAAAGGTTACCGCTTCGGTTTCCCTAACGATCAGTTCTACTTTAAGACCCAGGCCGAAATGGGGCAGTTGTTTCATGACATCCCCGAATCATTAGATAATACCAACGAAATTGTTGATAAGGTAGATGTGTTGAAGCTGAAGCGCGACATTATGTTGCCCAACTTCCCTATTCCGCCCGAATTTGCAATCCACACCGGCCCCGAAAGCGATACCCTTAACCAATGGGAGTATTTAAAGCACTTAACTTTTACGGGGGCCAAAGAAAGATATATCGATATATCCCTCGAAACCGAAGAACGCATCAATTTCGAGCTCTTCACCATCCGCACCATGGGTTTTGCGGGGTACTTTTTAATTGTAGCCGACTTTATTAAGCATGGTCGTGATATTGGCGTGTTTATTGGCCCCGGCCGGGGTTCGGCGGCAGGTTCGGTAGTGGCTTATTGTACCGGGATCACCAATATCGATCCGATGAAGTACAATTTGCTGTTTGAGCGTTTCCTCAACCCGGATCGTAAATCGATGCCCGATATTGATACGGATTTTGATGATGAGGGCAGGCAGAAAGTAATTGATTATGTAGTTGAAAAATACGGCAAAAACCAGGTAGCGCAAATTATCACTTATGGCTCCATGGCTGCCCGTACCAGTATACAGGATGTGGGCCGGGTACTGGATATGCCGCTCTCCGAAGTTAACTTAATGAAAAAGCTGGTGCCCGATACCCTGGGTATCACCTTGAAAGACGCCATAGAACAGGTGCCGGAATTGAAGGCTATATTGGAAGGTAACGATCTGCGGTCGCAGGTTTTGCGTGCTGCCGAAAAGCTCGAAGGCTCGGTACGTAACACCGGTGTGCATGCTGCGGGGATCATCATCGCGCCGGATGATTTAACCAACATTGTGCCGGTAGCCGTAGCCAAAGACTCCGACCTGCTGGTTACCCAATACGATGGGCGGGTGATTGAAGACGCGGGTGTTATTAAGATGGACTTTTTGGGCCTTAAAACCCTTACCATTATTAAGGGTGCCCTGCGGATGATCAAACAAAACCACGGGCGCGAGATTGATATTGATTACATAGACCTGGACGACCAGAAAACTTATGAGCTTTATCAGCGCGGCGATACCAACGGTACCTTCCAGTTTGAAAGCGATGGGATGCAGATGTATCTGCGCGACCTGAAGCCCGATAAGTTTGAGGATTTAATTGCCATGAACGCGCTTTACCGCCCGGGCCCGATAGAGTATATCCCCAACTTTATTAAGCGTAAGCACGGGCTGGAACCCATTACATACGATTTGCCCGACATGGAGGAGTACCTGGCCGAAACCTATGGTATTACCGTGTACCAGGAGCAGGTGATGCTTTTATCGCAAAAACTGGCCGGCTTTAGTAAAGGCGATGCCGACGTGTTGCGTAAGGCCATGGGTAAAAAGCAAATTGAGATTTTGAACAAGATGGAGGCCCAGTTTGTATCGGGTGCTACAGCCAAAGGGCACCCCAAGGATAAGCTGACCAAAATATGGAACGACTGGAAGGCCTTCGCTCAATACGCCTTTAACAAATCGCACTCTACCTGTTATGCGCTGGTGGCTTATCAAACAGCTTATCTTAAAGCGCATTATCCGTCGGAATATATGGCCTCGGTATTGAATAACCAGAATAACATGGAGAAGATCTCTTTCTTTATGGAAGAGTGCCGCCGCATGGGTACACTGGTTTTAGGGCCGGATGTAAACGAATCGTCGGTATTGTTTACCGCTACCGGCAATGGTAACATCCGTTTCGGTCTTTCGGGGATTAAGGGTGTTGGCGATAAGGCGGTGGAAAGTATTATAGAAGAACGCGATAAAAACGGCGCCTTTACATCCGTTTATGAGTTTGCCCAGCGATCGAACACAAAGGCCGTAAACCGTAAATCATACGAAAACATGGTTTACAGCGGTGCCTTTGATAGTTTTGGCTTTAAGCGCGCCCAGTTTTTTGCCAAAACAGAGAATGGTGTTTTGAGCGGTATAGAAAGGCTCACCAAATATGCCAACGATTACCAGAATACACAGAACAGTTCGCAGTCGTCATTATTCGGCGGTTCGGTAGCTTCTTATATCCCGGAGCCTACCATGCCCGAGGCCGAGGAATTTCCGTTGATTGAAAAGCTGAAATACGAGAAGGAAGTAATTGGTATTTATTTAACCGGCCACCCTTTAGATAATTACAAAATTGAGCTGGAGCGTTTTTGCAAGCATACCGTGGCCGATTTAAAGCTGATTCAACGGATGAAGAATAAGGAAGGCGGCGAGGAAACCGAAATAGCCTTCAATAACCTGCGCAGAACTGCTTCCGAACTCAGCATCGGCGGTTTACTATCCAGCGTGCAGCATAAAACCACCAAAACTGGCAAGCCATTCGGCACCTTTGTTTTTGAAGACTATTTTGATTCGTACGAATTTGCCCTTTTCGGGGATGACTATGTTAAATTCCGTAACCTGATGGTTGACGGCTATTTTCTGCATATCAAAGGGAATGTGGAAGAGAAATTTCGCCAGGAAGGCAACTGGGATCTGCGTATTACCCAGATGAGCCTGCTTTCGGAGATGCGCGATAAGTTTACCAAATCGCTCACGGTGATATTGAACCTGGCCGACCTGAATACGGAGATGCTGAACAACCTGCAGGAACTGGTCACGGTGAACAACCAGAAGTACCCGGTAAAGAACTGTACCCTGCGCTTTAAAATTCAGGACAGGGACGAAGCCTTGCTGGTTGATATGCCCTCCAAAACGTTTAAGGTTAACCCGAGCGACGATTTGCTGGAAGAGATTAAGACCTTGACCAAGTTGGTTCCGGTGTTGAATTAGCGCACCCTGAATCCTGACACCTTTAAATTTGACAACTTTTAAAAAGTTGTCAAATTTTTTTGGAACGTTCAATTTTTAATTATGAAGGTTGTGATAAAATGGATGATTACCCTCGCCTATTTTTTTATAGTGACGATTGTACTGGCGGGCAAACGATCTGATACGCTGGATAGCCATATAGCCAAAGCTAAAATTGACGGTAAACGGTATAAGGCGTTTTTAAGCGATGATTTGTCGATAGTAATAACCAATTCGAGAGGCTTGAACATCTTGACTTTAAAAGAGACCGACTTGTTTATAAAGTACGAAGGTTTTGAAAGTTTTAAATTTGTTGACTTTAATAACGATGGCTATAAGGATCTTCTAATCAGATATTTGTCTAATGTTCCCGAACGGCTCGATTTGATATTGTATGATAAGAAAAGTCACGGATTTAAGCTTGTAAAAAATTTTCCGGATTTTCCATGTCCGGTAAATTTGCCCGGAACAAACATGTATTATTCCTACCATAGAAACGGCTGTGCTGACTTGGATTGGGTCAGTGATCTGTTTAGGATTGTAAATTATAAGATTGTCAAACTGGGTACTATTTACGGAAGGGGGTGTGGGGATTATAAGATTAACGAGGGTGGGGTTTTTGTTTATAAGTTTAAGGGAAAAGGTAAAGCGCTGGTCAAAAGATTTCCGATACAGGTTATAAATACTTTCAAGAATACAAAATGGGGTTTTATCAATCGATATTGGAAACATCATTATGCAGTGTTCCTTTCTTAACACCTTTAACTTTGACAACTTTTAAAAAGTTGTCAAAGTTTGAAAAGCCATCAAATAAAGAGAGTCTGTTGGCGTTTAGTCTGCTCAATTATCAACTATGATATTCGGGTTTTGCGATAATTGTGTAACCCTATTAAGGCAATTACCGGTGTTGCTGCTACTGTTAGGGTAATTCCTAAAACAAAAAAGCCACCAGCCGGAACACCACAGTGGATGCCTTTATTGCTTAGCATTTGCATAATCATGGCAGTGCCAAATGCAGTAGAAACAAAACCTAAAACTGTGGCGAGCAGCGCAATTATACCTATAGAAATATTGATTCTATTTCTTATCCTTAATGATGAAAGATAAATTTGAAGTGCTGGTGATGCCAGAGGTAATAATAAACATAGTATTGCCATCTCAATTGATTTGGGATTTATACCCTATTGTATAAAAAGTAACCCGTTAAAGTTCATCTATCTATCATCCCAAATCAATATTCTACCTTGCTGGTCTACAAAATGTCACTTTGTCATAAAGTATTTGCGGCAAGCTATTTGATTAGTATATATTTGTTGAACAAAATTTTAAAAAAAATATCATGGCTTTAGAAATCACCGATGCAAACTTTGAAGAGTTAGTGTTAAAATCAGATAAACCAGTACTTGTTGACTTTTGGGCTGAATGGTGTGGCCCTTGTAGAATGGTTGGTCCGGTAGTAGAAGAAATTGCTAAGGAGTATGATGGACAGGCAGTTGTAGGTAAAGTGAACGTGGATAACAATCCAGGTATATCTATGAAGTTTGGTATCCGTAATATCCCCGCATTATTATACTTTAAAAATGGCGAAATTGTTGATAAACAAATTGGCGCTGTTCCAAAATCTGTTTTAGCAGACAAATTGAAGAAACAATTAGCATAAGCGCCATCAGCGCAAAAGCGTAATAAATATATTTAAGGCGTTCCGGTTAATTACCGGGACGCTTTTTTGTTATCAAAGCGTTCGCATCTTAGTATCCGGTTTTATTTCATTGGCAAATATTGCAGGGCTAATAACGCAATAAAAAAGCTCATTTGATTTTATTGGCGAAAATGGAGACCTGCTGACAAGGGGGCACCTACGGAGCCAAAACTTCTTCTTTTTGTTCGCTATAAACAGGAAGCTCCTACCGGAGCTCTTTACCGGTTTTTTTACTCCAGTGGGAGTAGCCTGTTTATAGGAAAGATTGTGTGTCTTGTCCTGTTTTGGCTCCGTAGGTGCCTCCTCTTACATGTTTAATGCGTTTGCCTTGTTTAATATTGTAATTAGCCCCACCTTAACTAATATATTGCTAATTTAGTGATGTTATAAAAGGGATTTTAACCATGCCGCAACTAAGCACCAACCGCGAGGTACAACATTTAGCTAACCTGGAGTTATTGGCCCGGCAGGTGGTAGAAGGTTTTATTACCGGCTTGCACCAAAGTCCTTTCCACGGTTTTTCAGTGGAGTTTGCAGAGCATCGTTTATACAATAATGGCGAATCAGTCAAAAATATTGACTGGAAACTAATGGCCCGTACCGACAGGTTGTATGTAAAGCAGTTTGAGGAAGAAACCAACCTGCGTAGCTTTTTGCTGCTCGATACCTCGTCATCCATGAATTATCCCGATAAGGGAATCAGTAAAATGCAGTTTTCGGTATATGCCATCGCTTCCCTGATGTATCTTTTTAAAAAGCAGCGTGATGCATTCGGCCTCTGCTTTTTTTCTGACAAGGTGGATTGGCTGAGCAGGGCAAGATCAACATCCAACCATTTGTTTTATTTGTTTGCCGAGCTGGAGAAGATGTATAACCATCCCCGGCACAATAATCAAACTGATATTGCTGCGGTATTGCACCATATTGCTGAGGATGTGCATCAGCGATCAATGGTGATCCTGTTTAGCGATATGCTTGAAAACGGTATGGACGCAAAAAAATCGGACGCTTTGTTTTCGGCCCTGCTGCATTTAAAGCATAACAAGCACGAGATCATTATATTTAACGTGGCCGATCATCAAAAGGAACTGGCTTTTGATTTTACAAATCAGCCCCATCATTTTATAGACCTTGAAACCGGCGAGGAACTCAGGGTGCATCCTAACGAAATTAGGGTCGGTTATCTCAATTCTTTAAATACTTGGCGCACGGAGTTGAAACTAAAATGCGCTCAATATCACATCGACCTTATTGACGCCAATATCCACGAGGGTTTTGATCAGGTACTGCGATCCTATTTAATTAAGCGCAATAAAATTGCTTAGCCTTGAGCTGCAAGCGGCGTTTAGTAAAACTGAAATTTCTGCAATCAAATCCAAATAACTTTTGTTACAACATTGAATTATAATAAACTCTATGAGATTAGCCATTGAACGTACTTCTGTAAAAGTAAATCCCGACCCTAAAAGAGTAATAGCCCGTTTTTTTTATAACGGCGAGGTAAGAGCCAAAGAGGTAATACAGAAGGTGATGGAACTAAGCGAAAGCCAGGTGTTCGACATCATTTCGCCCATATTACAGGAATACTCCAAGCGCCACAGGAATATCACCAAGGTTTTACAAAGGCATTGTAATAAGCTTAAGGACATATTTGACCAGTTAAAGATCGATCAGGATGGCGTTTCAAACTACCGGAAGTTGCTGATTGGTTCATATTTTACACACGAATATTCTATCGAGTCAGCCGCATTTTTTAATCCGTCGATGATTGAGGATCCGGATCAGAGCGAGCTCGAAGAGGGCGAAAAAAGAATGATCATCAGTTTCAGGGCAGTAGGCGAGGGGCACATTTCTTCTATCGCTTTCCGTAGAGCGTTGATAGATAAAGACAACAATATTGAAGTAATAGGTGCTGGAAATTATATTGACGAGGCCGAGATTATCCGTAATGCGGTTTATAACAAGCAACTGTTTTTTGAAAAGGCAGCCATCACCCAGATCAATGTATCGGTATTGAATGAGATTGAGGAAAAGCTTGAAGACCGGTTTGAATACTCGAGCTTGCGCCGAATCATTCTCGATTCGCAGAAACTGGAGATGGACGATTTAAAGAAGCTGGAATTTGACAAAATGCTTTGGCTGGCCGACTCTTATTACGAAATTGTTTTCTCGCTGGATACCGATATATCCGACAGGGTGATCTTCCCGATATCCGAGTTTGAACGTAAGGGAATTGAGGATGCGCGTTTTGTTAGATTTTTACAAGACGATGGTTCTTATACTTACTTTGCTACCTATACCGCTTATGATGGCTCGTTAATTATGCCCAAGCTGTTGGAGACCACTGATTTTATTGATTTTAAGGTACGTCCCCTTTATGGTGCAGGTGCTCAGAATAAAAATCTCGCATTGTTTCCGCGCAAAATAAACGGTAAATATGTAATGATGTCGCGGATTGACGGCTGGAATAATTACATTATGTATTCGGATAAAATTAACGTTTGGGAGAAGCCCATCCGCTTGCAGGAGCCTAAGTTTTCGTGGGAGTTTGTGCAGATTGGCAATTGTGGCTCGCCCATTGAAACTGAAGATGGATGGCTGGTTATTACACATGGCGTGGGTGCTATGCGGCGTTATGTTTTAGGAGTAAGCTTATTGAAACTGGATGACCCATCGGTAATTATCGGACGGTTGAACGAGCCGCTTTTAATACCGAACAAAGATGAGCGCGAAGGTTACGTACCTAATGTTTTATACTCCTGCGGTTCCATTATCCATAACGGAAAACTGGTAGTTCCTTACGGCCTTTCGGATTATTCGTCGTCGTTCGCGCTGATTGATCTGAAGGATTTGTTGGCCAAGCTAAAAACTGAATCGTAATAAAATTGATGGCTGGAGTTGCTTATGGTTACTCCGGCCATCAATTGTAGATTCCAGTAGCTAACCGTGCAATAGGAATAGTGGTTGAGATGATTTAATCGGTAAAATTTACAATATTTCTGATGGTTTGGTCGAGTTCCTTGGTCGAAATTTCCATCATCTTTAATTCTTCGCAGCTGGCCTGGTAGTCATTCAGTTTAAATAGTTCCATAAATCCTAAGATCGAGGCAACCGGCCTTCGCAGTTCGTGCGATTGGATATGTGCGATTTTTTTCAGCGAATCATTCTGGCTGATAATTTGTTGCTCATGCAATTTTCGCTCAGTAATGTCGTAGGCGTTAAATGATATCCCAATAATTTCGTTGTCCTCGTTATATCCCGGATCAAAAGTGATGTGCCACCATATCGTTTCGTTTGGATAGGCTATTTCCCTTTCGTAGCTAATGGGAGTGCCCTCGAGGGCCATTTTGCATTCATCAACAAAATGGTTAAGCCCCATTCCCGATAATACCTGGTTTACTTTTATCCCGGTATGTAACTTAATCTGGTAGATCCGCTCAATAAAGTCGGACATGTTTTTATTAAAAGTAATCACTCCCAGGTCTTTTCCTATCAGCAAGTGGCATGAACCACCGCTTTCAAAAAAAGAACGTAATTTAACTTCGGCATCCCTGGCTTGTATGTATTGCTTTTTCAAAATGTATAAGCTAAACTCGAACTCCATAATTTGCACTATGCGTTTACTTAATATTTTAAGCAGGTGTTTTTGAGCCTCGCTTAAACGCTTTGGAAGAGTATCCATAACACACAGGCTGCCCAGCTTATGCCCGTCGTGTGTGGTTAAGGGGATGCCGGCGTAAAAACGGATATAGGGTTTACCTGTAACATAGGCATTATTCGCAAATCGATGATCAAACAGCACGTCGGAGACGATGACTAATTGGTCGTGTTTATCAAGGTGCATGCAGAAGGTGTCTATTTCCATCTCCTGCTTTATCACAGCTTCGGTTTTAAACTTAAAGTAAGGTACACCTTTGTCTATCAGGGTTATGAGCGCTATAGGGGTTTCGCAAAGCTCTGATGCTAATTCCACTATTTCCTGTAGATTTTTATCCTTGTCAATTTCCAGGTTCAAAAATCGGTGAACGGCTTGTAACCGGTCGAGCTCTCCATTTGGCATAATGCAGACTTGGGTGTTTATTTTGATGGTTGATTAGTATGCATCAGGGTAAATGTAAGCTAAAAATCTGCAAAGTTTAAAGTTGCTTGCAAAAATATCATTCCAAATGCCAAAAATCCAGTACTCGTATAGTAAAAATTTATTTCTTAATACTTAATTGGGTAAATGGTAAAGCAAAAATGTTGCTAATTATAATGGGGTAGATGCTCTGCGGAAATGTCATAGGCGTGATTGTAGTTCCTACGGCAAACACAGGAAGAAGATCGCTGCCTCTAACACCTAATAAGCTCTTGTCATTGTAAAAAAACCAACCGAAGCATATAATTTACATGGGGTAAGTAACTCTTTGTTAAATACTATAAAACTTTACAGCATAAATCTTCTTAGTATTGCAATGCTATTTTTGTAATGGCAACCATAATTTACTGGCATGTGGTTAACTTGCCTTAATTTGTTTGTAATTAGTGATGACTTTTATACCTGATTTATAAATGTTTAATATATTTAAAAAAAAGCCGGTAGTTAATGATATTGCCTGGATTGGCGTTGATATTCATTCTCATTTAATTCCCGGAGTTGATGATGGCTCTCCGGATGTTGAAACATCGGTTGAGCATATAGTTGCCCTGCATGCCTTGGGCTACAAAAAATTCATTTGTACTCCGCATATTTTTAAAGAAATTCATCCCAATAGCCAGGGTACTATTCTTCCGGCACTAAAGAATTTAAAAGATGCTTTGGCGATAAAGAATATCGACGTGCAGGTTGAGGCCGCAGCCGAATATATGATAGATCCAGACTTCGATATTTTATTAAAAAACGAAGACTTTTTGTGTTTGCCAGGTAAGCATATCCTTATTGAGATGTCGTATCTTACCGAAAGCCACAATATAGAAAAATATATATTTGATCTGGTTATGAAAGGGTATATCCCTATTCTTGCTCATCCCGAACGGTATATATACTACCATAGCAATTTTGAAAGATACAGAAGATTTGCTGAAATGGGTTGTTTATTGCAATTGAATTTATTATCAGTAGCAGGGTATTATGGTAAGGAAATAAAAATTGCCGGTATGAAGCTTTTAAAAGAGAATATGATTACTTTTTTAGGAACGGACTTTCATAATAAACGACATTTGGAAACTCTGCAACATTTTATTGGGAGTGGTAAGGCCTATGAGTTGTTAGGGAAATATCCGTTTAAAAATGAGCAGGTATTCGGTAATAGTTAGGCACAATTACTATTTTAAGCAAAGCTTAAAATAGCTTAAAAACTCCGTTCTGTTTTTTGGATCCACTCGGCCAATCCGCTGATCTGTTGTGCGTTTTCCCTGGCCCATTTGGCATTGTCAATTTTGGTATCGGTTAATACAACAGTATGGGTTAGGGCTGGCATATATGGGCTTTGTGCCAGTTTATAAAAGTAGTCGGCAAAAAACAGATCGAAAAAGTTTTTGCTGGTTTTCTTTTGAGATAACTCGCCGGATAAACTGAACATACTTTTTAACTCATATTCCATCAAATCCAGGCCTGTTAACTTTTTTGATTGACCGGACAGCGTCACCATCGAGATTCCTAAATTAAGGGTACTTGTTTCTTTATCATCTTTAGGCGAAAGCGCGATGGTTGTTTTGCCATTATTATCTTTCAATACTCCCCCTTGTATAATATGCTGAATATTACCGTAGGCCTCTGCCGCGCGCGGACCGGTAGGCTCTAACAATAAAAAGCTGCAAAAGCCCAACAATGCATTTGCTCTTTTATTTTGGTGAAAAGTAACCAGGGCATACAGGCGCTGGCTGCTGGCATTTTTAGGGTTGTGCTTAATAGCCTCTATAGCGCTGCTTTCCGCTTCGGCATACTGTTGGTTCCTGAAGTAGGCAATTCCTAAATTGAAATAAATCTGAGGGTAGTCTGGGTTAATTTTAATGCCTGTTTTGTAGGTGTCAATAGCTTTTTGATGTTGGTTATCTTCGTCGTAAATATTGGCCAAAAGGCAATAGGCCGCAACGTTTAACGATGCATTGTTAGATTGAACCGCTTTTTCTAAATGCGGAATGGCATCTTTTGTTTTTTTTAATGCGTAAAGCGAGAAAGCCATTTCGTAATTGGCATATCCGTTTTGAGGTTCCGTTTTTAACACCTCGTTAAATTGAGCAATAGCGTCGGCATATTTCCCCTGGTTATGCAAATCTACTCCCTGCTTAATTAAGTCGTTGGCGGTATTGTTGTTTTGGGCGATAACTTGAAAATGAAAACAACAAAGTACAGTTATAACAAACAGGATTTGACGCAGGTTTTTCATGCTTAAAGCTACAAAAAAAGTAATTGAGGTTTAATATCATCAAGTAATTTTACGAATCCTGCTCCCTTATTTTGTTATCCACCGTTTTTTAAATAGCAAAAAACTGCTTTTAAAGATGCTCTGCTAAATTTGCTTAACTGAAGGGTTCGTTCAGGTTTAGTTATTCTTGCAGCGCAGTTATTCCATTTGTAACAAGTTTCATCAATTGTTTAAAAAATTACTTAGCCTTATAAATTTAAAAGTGTAAATTCATTCTTTAATAGGTGCAGAGCAGCACTAATAAAGATATAAATTTGCCGACTGCATAACCTGTTTTCTGTTTGCAACGTATACTTCGGTTATGAAAAATAGTGATATTGATTATTTATCGATGCCGCAAAACAGACTATAATTACAAAAAATTGAAGCATTTATGAATGAGTTACAAGAATTGGTTTTAGGAATAGACATTGGCGGATCGCATATTACAGCCGGTTTGGTAGATATGAACACCCAACAGGTTTTAAAACAGACCTATTTTAGAACGCTCGTTAATTCATTTGGTACCGCGGAAGAAATTCTCGACTCCTGGACGGTGATCATTAATAAGGTTTTTAACACCGTGAATGTTTCAGAAAAAAAAATCGGTATTGCCGTGCCGGGCCCTTTTGACTATGAGGCTGGCATATCCTACATAGGGGGGAACAAAAAGTACGACTCGCTTTATGGGTTAAACATTAAAAAATTACTGGCGCAGAAGTTGAACATTCCCGAAGAAAATATTTTGTTTATGAACGATGCTGCCAGTTTTTTACAAGGAGAGATATTTGCCGGTGTCGCCGTTAATCAGCGTAATGTAATTGGGTTAACTTTTGGTACAGGCCTGGGTACCGCTACTTGCCAGGATGGCGTAGTTGCGGATGCAGGCTTGTGGAACTCGCCCCTGTTTGATGGTATTGCCGAAGATTACATATCAACCAGGTGGTTTTTGAAATACTATTTTGAAAAAACCGATATCAATGTGATTGATGTAAAGGCGCTCGACGGTATTGCCGCAACTTCGGCCGTGGCGAGGGCCGTTTTCAGAAAGTTTGGTGATAATGTGTCGGTTTTTCTAAAGGCCTTTATCGAAAGGGAAAATCCCGAAATGATTGTTTTGGGAGGAAATATATCAAAGGCATATGCCAGGTTTTTACCTCACCTTACTAATAATTTAAAAAAGCAGGGTATTAATATTCCAATCCGTGTTACTAAGCTTGGAGAACTTGCTCCTTTACTGGGGGCGGCCAGCTGCTGGGCAAAAGCGGTAACCGCCTGATTTTGTTTTACCAATGGCAAGTTATCCTAAAGTTGTAAAAAAGCTAATCCTTTCGCCAGGTTTATTGGTGTTTTGGCTGCTTTTTACGGGCATAAACATCGCCGCATTGGGTATCACCAAGCCCAGGCCTAAAGTGCTGGTATTTAGCAAAACCATGGGCTTCCACCATTCATCAATTGCGGCTGGTAACCTGGCTATATTGAAATTGAGCTCAGAAAATAATTTTGATGTAGATACCACTACCGATGCTTCAAAATTTACCATCGAAAATTTGAAGCATTACGCGGCTATTGTTTTTTTAAGTACAACAGGCTTAAGCAGCCAGCTTTTTACCGATCAAGAAAGACTGGCGCTTACCCAATATATTAAACAGGGCGGTGGTTATGTAGGTATACATGCGGCTGCCGATTGCTGCTCCGACTGGCAATGGTACGGTAATTTATGTGGTGCTTATTTTAAAGCGCATCCGGCACAGCAGTTAGCTACATTGAATATTGTGGATTCTACTCATGTTTCAACCAAGCATTTACCACACCAGTGGACGCGTAAAGACGAATGGTATAATTACAAATGGATGGCCCCCGATTTGCATGTACTGATTAAAATTGACGAAAAAAGCTATGATGCCGGCCCGGCTGCTATGGGAGCCGATCACCCGATGGCCTGGTATCATAACTATGACGGAGGCAGGGCCTTTTACACCGAGCTCGGCCATACCGACGAATCTTACTCCGATCCCCTATATCTGCAACACCTGCTCGGCGGTATAAAATATGCTGTAGGTAAACGCTAACTTAGTCTACGGCAATACATGAAGTAACTGCTCATAGATATAGGCTTAGCGTAATTGCTTAGGTAATTTTTGATCATTAACCTTACGGGATAGTAATCTCAAAACGGGTTTGGGTTTTTTTGACGAAAATTTTTCGATTATCGAATGCGGAATAGCGGATTTAATTTTATCCCAAAACGATGCAACTGATTGATCATTAACCAAACCCGATGCCTTTTGCGATAGCAGGCCAACCAAAGCTTTCACCATAAAGTTAGACCGCCTGAACAAGGTTTTGTTTAGCGTAAAAGGTAAAATTATTCTGGATAGCCACCCCGCCAGATCTTGTCCCGGTAAGCCTGCCTTATGCTCTCCTTCACTATTTTTTGACCTGGAGAAAAGGGCTGTTACAGTCCCCAAAATAGCACGGGGACTGCTAAAATGTTGTTTGATAACTGCTTCCTGTTCCGTCTTTTCTTGTTTCAGTTTGATGATCTCTGATTTAAGATCACCTATATTTCTGATCATTGCAGCATCCATACTTTTCAATTTTACGTAATTATTAAGGTATTGTGTTACTGTCGCCCGCTAAACATGGAGAATATCCAAAAAATGATGCCAATAACAACAATAACTGCTATAACGCCCACAACGGCGCCGGCTTTAAATATCCCGGTAACTACTGAACAACTGCTCATGGCAACCATTACCAACAGCAATAACGATAGGTTTAACTTTTTCATAATTGATAAAGAAGAAAAAGTCGATATTGTTTTGGATGGATAAAATATTAACTAATAAATAAAATAGAGTTGTTATAGGTATAATGGCCATCTGGCCAGGTTGAAATGATAAAAAATATAAACTATCTGCTTAAAGCAATGTTAACAAATTATGAATGCTGACGTATATCTTTTATTGACAGGTGCGGATCAAAATTCTCCGGAAGTGATTTATTCCAGGAACAGTGATTTGAAAATAAGAGTTTACTGTGTGGGTGAAACTGAGCATACGCTACACGCCAACGAGATTCAGTTGTATGGTTATTGTAATGGTTCGCTCTTGATATTTGAAACTGTAGAGATTCAGGCTGATGATGCCCTGGATATGATACCCGCCATACGCTGGTATGCCAATTATATGGATAACCCAGACATGGAAATATTGCCAGACGACCCCAGGATAGGGCAGGAGATAGCCGTATAAGCGTAAGTGTTAAAGGCAGGAAATAAGAGGCAAGAAGTTAGAAGCAGGAGGCCAGCGGCCAAAGGCAAACTAAACTATCGGCATTATAAGTAATGGAACTGGCCAACCGGAGAAAAAACAGTGATGACGCTTGAAAAGCATCTTAAGCTATGGTATTGCGAGATTTTAAAACGGACGGTCTGTGAAATGTCCCCTTCTCCCAAGTCGGTGTCCCCACCGACAACTTATGCAATCGTACTTAGTAGGCCCTGAAATTCATAATGATATTCCCTTAATTATCTGATTATCAGAGCAAAATTAGATGCAGTAGAGGAGGATTTTTTAAGCCCTCCCTACCGGGGAGGGTTGGGCTACATTACATAAACTCTTCCCACCATTTGTTAATATACGGCTTGCCGTTGTAAACGTAGGTTTCTCCGGGCGCTGGTAGTATAAGGTTAATCTGCTTTTGTTCTGCAAACTCAATAACGCGTTCGACCGGGTCGGTCCAGGTATGGAAGGCCAGGTTAAAGGTTCCCCAATGGATAGGCATCATCAGGGTTGACTTGAGAGCAAGCTGGGCATCGGTTGCATTATCGGGCCCCATGTGTATATCTTTCCAAAGCTCGTTAAATGCCCCAATTTCAAGCATGCTCATATCAAAAGGGCCCAGCTTTTCGCCAATTTCTTTAAACAGGGGGTGTATACCCGAATCGGCTCCGTAATAAATATTATGCACCGGGCCTTTAATAGCGTACGATGCCCATAGCGTTTGGTTGCGGTTAAATATGCTCCGTCCCGAAAAGTGGCGGGCGGGGGCGGCAGTTATTTTAAAACCATTACCCAGTTCCAATTCTTGCCACCAGTCAAATTCAGTAATTTGTTTTTTGGCAATTCCCCATTTCTGTAAAATGAGGCCTACACCCAACGAACAATAAAACGGCGTGCCTTTTTTTGATAGTTCTACCACGGTTTTATCATCCAGGTGGTCGTAATGATCGTGCGATATGATGATACCGTCCAGGTGGGGCATGTCTGCCAGGGCTATCGGCGCCGTGAAAAACCGCTGCGGGCCTAAAAACTGTATCGGCGATGCATTGCGCCAAACCGGGTCTGTTAAAAAACGTTTGCCATCAATTTCTATCAGTAACGATGAGTGCCCCATCCAGGTAATCCGCAAAGTATCCGGCGGCAAATGGCTCAGTTTATGCAATTCAACCGCAAAAGGCCCCGGCGGCTTAGCAGGTTTGGTATTGGGATGCTTTTTTAAGGCCTCGGCCAGCAATGGCCACATATTACCCTCACCCCCGGTTTTGGTTGGTATAGGGTTTAAAAAAACTTTTCCGTCGAAATTTGGTGATGAATACATATATTGTTTGAAGCCGGATATGGCATTACGGTTTCTAAAATAGATTATTTAATTGAAATAAAAACAGGCCATCGGTCATGCCAAAGTATTTATTGGCGCAATTAAAACTACAGTCGGCAAATTGGTGTTAAATTACAGCCCACAAATGGCCAGCATGCTCGGTTATCATCAACATTAAATTAAAAAATACAAATATGTCACACCTTTTTAGTCCGTTAACCATCCGGGGCATCGAGTTAAAAAACCGGATCACGGTATCGCCCATGTGCGAATATTCAAGCGTTGATGGTTTTGCCAATAACTGGCACCTGGTTCACTTAGGCAGCATGGCGGTGGGAGGAGCGGCTCTGGTTATAACCGAAGCTACAGCAGTATCCCCGGAAGGAAGAATAACCCCCGATGATCTTGGCATCTGGAAAGATGAGCATATTGAGCAACTACAAAATATTACAGGCTTTATCCATCAGCAGGGAGCTATAGCCGGTGTGCAACTGGCACATGCCGGGCGCAAGGCCAGCCATTTTAGCCCCTGGAATGGTAATGTGCAAATACCGCTGTTAAGCGGCGGATGGCAGGCCGTATCGGCAAGTGATCTGGCTTTTGCCGATGGGGAAGAAAAGCCTTTGGAGCTTGATCAGGAAGGCGTTGATAAAATAAAGGCCGATTTTAAGGAAGCAACCTATCGTGCCATCAAAGCGGGTTTCAAAGTGATCGAACTGCATGCGGCGCACGGTTATCTGATACACCAGTTTTTATCGCCTCTGAGTAATCACCGTACCGATGAATACGGCGGGTCGTTTGAAAACAGGATTCGTTTGTTGCTTGAAATTACTGAAGTAGTAAGGAGCGCATGGCCCGAAGAGTTTCCGTTGTTTGTACGGATCTCGGCAACCGACTGGACGCCGGGTGGCTGGACTGCCGACGACTCAGTACAACTGGCTCATCGCCTTAAAGAGCAAGGTGTCGACCTGGTTGATTGCTCAACCGGCGGTAACGTGCCTAAAGCCAAAATACCGGTCGGCCCGGGTTACCAGGTGCAATTTGCCGAAACCGTAAAAAAAGAAACCGGGATATTAACTGGTGCCGTAGGCATGATAACGGACCCCGAGCAGGCCGACCAGATCATCAGAAATGAACAGGCCGACATGGTGTTACTGGCACGTCAGCACCTGCGCGACCCGCACTTTGCTTTACGCGCTGCCCATATCCTGGGCCACGAAGTGAAATGGCCCGTACAGTACGAAAGAGCTAAATGGTAACATACAGTTTAAAAACAATTGATTAATTTCACCTATTCAATAACCTAAAAACATAAAAATGAAACGTACCGCAAAAGCACATTGGAATGGCACACTGCAAGCCGGCCAGGGAAAAATTTCAACTCAAAGCACTGTTTTAAATGATACGCAATATTCGTTTAAAACACGCTTTGCAGATGGTGTAGGCACCAATCCCGAAGAGTTAATAGCCGCCGCGCACGCTGGTTGTTTTACCATGGCCGTTGGCGCCGCTTTAACACAGGCCGGTTTTACACCTAACGATCTGGATACCGAAGCTATTTTAGATTTGGATATGGCCGCCTTATCCATTACCGGTATCCACCTGGAATTAAAAGCTTCGGCCATTGATGGCGTAGATAACGAAACCTTTCAAAAAATTGCCGAAGGTGCAAAGGCTAACTGTATTATATCAAAGGCTTTAAATGTGCCTATTACTTTAACCGCTACCTACGCAGGGTAAATTAATAAATTGGATAAAGTACAAAGGGTGATCTGTTAAAGGGCTCACCCTTTTTGTTTAACAAAAGCCGTTAAATCCGGCGCTTTGATTTACATTTGAGGATGTCTGTCTTTAATCAACTGATGATAGGTTCCGGTATTTGCTGGACGCTGACTTACTTGCTCATCATCCGCCGCGGAATACTGGATCTTACTTACGGTATGCCTTTGGCTGCCCTCTGTGCCAATTTATCCTGGGAAACTATTTACTCGTTTGTGCAGCCGCATACTATGCCGCAACTGGTTGTGGATAGGATATGGTTCACGTTCGATTTGTTGATATTGCTGCAATACCTGCGCTTTGGCCCCGGCATCCGGCGCGCCAGCAGGTCGTTTACCTTTTACCTGGAATTTTTGTTGGGCTTTGCCCTTACCTTTACCCTCATCTTGTTTTTAAGCGATGCCCTAAAGGACAGGTATGGCGCTTACGCGGCATTTGGCCAAAATCTGATGATGTCGGTATTGTTTATCGTGATGCTGCGCGAGCGCAGAGCTGTCGATGGGCAAAGCATCTATATCGCTATTTTAAAAATGCTGGGTACTTTGCTGGCGTCGGTAGCCTTTTACACGCAAACCAAAACTTATAGCAATTCGCCCTTAATGCAATTGTTGTTTGTGGCTATTTTGGTTTATGATTTAATTTATATCGGGATGCTCTATCGCCGGTTAAAGCAACACCACATCAAGCCTTTCAAAAGGCTTTGATCTCAATCTTTTTATCGCGTTGATTGCTATACGTGATGTTGCAGGTTTTAATGGCTATGACGTTTTGAACCTCCGTGATCTTCTCTGATGTATAAGCAAAAGCGGGCAAAGGCCCCGACTGCACGCCGGGCCGGGTTTGGCCTGTGGGCGGAAGGATCGGGCAGTCCAAAGCCCCTCTAAACAGCGTAAGCTCTCATGCACACCCAAAAAACCAACACAGTGCATAATCCTCCCCGGTAGGGGAGACTTTTTAAGCCCTCCCTACTGGACTACCGTGTACCCAGATCTTTTTGGTATCATTAAAGAATACTCCGGAGGAGTAAAAGCTCTGTAGCAATGAACAATCACAAAACGTTTAGTGCCCGTAAGTACGCTACCATTATTTAAGCAGTTCACGCAAGTTGCAGAGTTCGTCGCACGGTGAACACACCCCTGCAGCCGCAATGCCCAGCCCACCCCCTCTCTCAAGAGGGGGGCTAAATAAAGTCACTCATTATCAATGTAATATGAAAAAAAAGCGGCGGCCCGTGCGATTCCCCTCTCGAGAGGGGTGGAGGGGTGTGTTCTATGCGAGCGATTATAAAGCGCAGAGATTTTTTATTGTAATATCCTGTTTGTTAGTGTATTATTGATTTGGCGCGAATAGATCATCAACTTGTAAGCAATCAATTTCAACTTAATGATGTTGGTAGTGGGTACGACACATATCCGCTGTATGATGCTCCGTTTTTTTTGAATTGCGCTTATAAAAAAGCGAAGAAGTAGCGTACCAAACGGTACGCAAACTCCATTTCGCCAATATGCTACCGAGCTTTAACCCCGATGAGGTTTTACCAAAAAGATATGGGTACACGGTAGCCTATTGCGGAGGGTTGGGTGGGGCTTCTTCACGCGGCGATTGAGCGTGCCGATGCTCTAAATTAAAGAATACTGATTGTTGGAGCAAAAATAGCACGTGCACCTAATCTAATGCATACTCACCGCTTTTAAAAGATCCCTCCTCCCGTCGGGATGACATGATGTAGAGGGGTTTTGCATTGAAAATCAATAGTTTATTATTATAAACTGTAATTCACTGGTTTGTTTTTCATCAGCAAAGGAGCAAACCAAATGGGCTTTCATTCTATTACAAATTAAAGCTTGCAATTCCAGCAGACAAACTAAAACTATTCGTCACAGTGCTATTTTAATTAACAGTAATTAATAACACCGTAATAAATAATGCCTATCCGTATAATAACTATTTGATGAGGTGCCCGCTTAAATGAATTACGTGCTGCACATATACGGCGGCTTTTATAATGAGGTGTATAATTTGTACGGCGAGTAAAGTGTTCATAAGGTATCGTTGTTTGTTGAAACAAAGATGCCTCGCAGTGTCTCATTTTACTATCATTTTTAGGTGAACGGCAGTAAAATCTCGGTAAACGCGATGAAACTAACTTCTTAAATCCGATAATGTCGGTGAACGGAGTTATTGGTTATTGTTTACCGGTTATTAGGGGATTGCGCAAAAAAAGCACCCGTGCTTTGCGTACGGGTGCTTTTTATAGGAGAGCTGCGGCAGCTAAGGCAGCTTTATGGTTGACGGTTTTTATCCCAATACATTTTTCCAGCTTACCACGTCGCCTAATATGCGGGTGAGGTCATCTGCCGGAACGCGTTCCTGCGCCATGCTGTCGCGGTGGCGTATGGTTACGGTATTATCTTCTAAGCTCTGGTGGTCAACGGTAATACAAATAGGGGTACCAATGGCATCCTGGCGACGGTAGCGCTTGCCTATGGCATCTTTTTCTTCGTATTGTACATTGTATTCCAATTTCAGCTTATCCATTATTTCGCGTGCCTTTTCAGGCAATCCGTCTTTTTTGGTTAAGGGGAAGATGGCCGCCTTAACCGGGGCCAATACAGCCGGCAAGCGCAGTACGGTACGGCTGTCCTGGCGCTCTTCGGTGCTTAAATCTTCTTCCTCGTAAGCGTTTATCATCGTTAATAAAAACATTCGGTCCAAACCGATAGAAGTTTCTATTACGTAAGGAATATAATTACCATAAGGTTTGCCGGTTTCAGGGTCAACCTCGGGGTCGAAGTATTGCATTTTTTTGTTCGAAAACTTTTGATGCTGGCTTAAATCAAAATCAGTACGGCTGTGGATGCCCTCAACCTCTTTAAAACCAAACGGAAACTCGTATTCAATATCAACCGCGGCATTGGCGTAGTGGGCCAGCTTGGCGTGGTCGTGATACTGATATTTGGCAGGGTCGGTACCCAGGGCAACGTGCCATTTTAAACGGGCCGCTTTCCAATATTCATACCATTCCATTTCGGTGCCGGGGCGAATAAAAAATTGCATCTCCATTTGCTCAAACTCGCGCATGCGGATAATAAACTGGCGGGCTATCACCTCGTTACGGAAAGCCTTACCAATTTGTGCTATCCCGAAAGGAATCTTCATCCTTCCGGATTTTTGAACATTCAAAAAGTTAACAAAAATGCCTTGCGCGGTTTCGGGGCGCAGGTATATTTCTTCTGATCCTTCTGCCATGGCGCCAAACTGGGTGCTGAACATCAGGTTAAACTGGCGTACTTCTGTCCAGTTAGCGGTGCCCGATATAGGGCATTTAATGCCGTGTTCTATAATAATTTCGCGCAGGCGGCCCAGGTCATCGCTTTTCAGCGCCTCGTCCATGTCATGCTGTAACTTTTCAGCAAGGTCAGTTTTACCTTCGGTATCGTATAGTGCTATTCTCTCTTCAATCAGCTGATCTGCGCGATAGCGCTTTTTCGAATCCTTGTTATCAATCATCGGATCGTTAAAGCCGTCAACGTGGCCGCTGGCTTTCCATATCTTGGGGTGCATAAATATGGCCGAGTCAATACCTACAATGTTCTCGTGCATTTGCACCATGGCTTTCCACCAATAGGTTTTGATGTTGTTTTTTAGTTCGGCACCATTCTGACCGTAATCGTATACGGCGCTCAGTCCGTCGTAAATTTCACTCGATTGAAAAACAAAGCCATACTCCTTGGCATGCGAGATGACATTTTTAAATAGCTCGTCGGTATTTTTACTCATAACAGGGCAAAGATATATTTTTTGATGGAAGATGGGAGGGGGTTTTTGTGTAAGAGGGGGCAAACGCATCAAAAAAGTTGATTTGATTTTATTGGCGCAAAAAGGGTAACCTGATGACAAGGGGGCACCTACGGAGCCAAAACTTCTTTTTTGTTCCCTATAAACAGGAAGCTCCTACCGGAGCTCTTTAGCGATTTTTTTTTACTCCAGCGGAGTAGCCTGTTTATAGGACAAAACGCCTTTAACCCGCTTTGGCTCCGTAGGTGCCTCCTCTTACTTTTTTAATGCGTTTGCAGCGTTAAGGAAAATATATTTCTACGTGCGATGTTACCGGCAATGCAGATGAGGCACGCTTGTTAAGCTCTGTTTTAATAGCGATCTATTTTAGATGACGAGTACCAGGTTATCCCCCTTGGTGGTTAAATTAATTCACTAATTTTACGCCATGATTGTGGTCAAAAATCTCAACAAAATTTACGATAAACAAAAGGCCGTAAACAGTATATCCTTCACGGCGCAGCCCGGCAAGGTATTAGGTTTTTTAGGCCCTAATGGCGCAGGCAAATCAACCACCATGAAAATGCTCACCTGCTTTATCCCGCCAACATCGGGCAGCGCATCGGTTTATGGCTTTGACGTGGCTACGCAGCCCTTGCAGGTAAGGCAGCACATTGGTTACCTGCCCGAAACCAACCCGCAATACCTGGATATGTATGTAAAGGAGTCGTTAGGCTTTATAGCCGATATTCATCAGCTGCACAACAAGGCCAAACGTATTGCCGAAGTGATCGAATTAACGGGCTTAGGCCCCGAGCAGCATAAAAAGATAGGGCAATTATCCAAAGGCTACCGCCAGCGGGTAGGGCTGGCCCAGGCTGTAATTCACGATCCGGAGGTGCTGATCCTGGACGAGCCCACCTCCGGATTAGATCCCAACCAGTTAGTAGGCATCCGCCAACTGATCCGCGAATTGGGCAAAAACAAAACCGTCATCCTGTCCACCCATATCATGCAGGAGGTAGAAGCCGTTTGCGACCAGGTGATCATCATCAATAAAGGCGAAATTGTAGCCGACGATTCGTTAACCGGTCTGCTCGAAAAACATCAGTATAAAACCCTCGAAAGTATTTTTATTGAACTCACCAACCTGATTACTACACCTCAGGAATAATTACTTTACATATTAACCGTTGAATCACCAAAACAGAATCGGTGGAATCACCAAACCAATCAGTGTAATCATCAACCCAATCGGTGAAATCATCAAACTAATCAGTGTAATCGCAAAAATCAATCGGTGAAATCCCCCAAATAATCAGTGAAATCCCAAAAAAAATAATGAAGAAACTTTTACTATTTATATTAACTATAGCCGCCTTTAAAACTGCCACAGGTCAATCCCGAAATAACGGCGATATTAAAAGCTTCTTTTTTAGCGGCGGCTTTGAATTGGGTGTCCCATCCAACAGTCCGTTCAGCATTAGTTATGGTGGTTCGGGCAAGGCGGAGGTACGGGTTGCCCGAACTTTAGGCGTTACCTTAACCGGCGGCTACAACGTGTATAATTACAAAGGCTCGTTTTTAAATTTTTCGGGACAAAGCACTAACCTGCACCCGGCGTTTATACCCTTAAAAGCGGGGCTTAAATACTTTGTAGGTCCGGGTTTTTATAGCGAGGGCGAATTAGGTACAGCACTTAAAGCCAACTACGGTTCGGGTAATATGTTTGCCTACGCTATCGGCTTTGGTTTTGAAGCCCCCCTGAACACCTACAGCGATATTGATATCGGCTTCCGGTATGAAGGTTACTCGCAAAATCAGTATCAGGTAACCGGGATAAGGGTTGCGTATAGGGTGGGGTGGTGAAATCGGGAACTTATTTGAGAAATCACCCTCCTGTCATTTCGACCAGCGTGAGAAATCTTTTGCGAGCGATAAGTCTATAGCAGACTGATCACGCGCAAAAGATTTCTCTCTCGTACCTCGTTCGAAATGACATTTTATATATTCGTACAATTAATATCGAACACCCTTGCTAATCATTTTAAAAAAAGAAATCTCCTCGTACCTGAGCTCCATGGTGGCCTACGTTACCATCGGTGTTTTTTTATTGGTACTGGGCTTGTTTTTATGGGTATTCCCCGAATCAAGTATTTTAGAATACGGTTATGCCGGTTTGGATAGCCTGTTCAGTACGGCCCCTTATCTGTTTATGTTCCTCATTCCCGCCATTACCATGCGCTCGCTGGCCGAAGAACGTAAAGAAGGCACCTTCGAGCTGCTGGCCACCCGTCCTTTAACCGACTGGCAAATTGTGCTGGGCAAATACTTCGCCTGCCTGCTGTTGGTACTGTTTGCCCTGTTGCCTACCTTGGTTTATTATTATTCGGTTTATCAGTTGGGTAACCCGAAGGGAAATATTGATACGGGTGCTGTTATAGGCTCATACATCGGTTTGTTTTTGTTGGGCGGTGCCTTTGTATCCATCGGCCTGTTTGCTTCGTCGGTTACCAGTAACCAGATTATCGCCTTTACGGTGGCTGTTTTTCTTTGTTTTTTCGCCTTCAGCGGATTAGATTCGTTGAGTACCTTACTTTCTTTACAGGATCTGGGCTTGCAGGATTATGGCATCAATCAGCATTATCAATCCATCAGCCGGGGTGTGCTGGATACGCGCGACCTGGTTTACTTTCTGAGTTTCATCGCAATATTTCTGATGATCACCAAAACCATTGTAGGAGGTAGAAAATGGTAGGCGGCAACCGGAAGAAAGATTTAACACAAGCGGCCCTTTTTGCAGTGGCTGTTTTAGTGATCGGGTTTTTATCGGCACGCGTATTTACCCGTTTTGATTTTACCAAAGAGAAGCGCTATACGCTGACAAGCATCAGCCGCAATTTAATGGATAGCCTGGCCAAACCGGTTAAAATAACGGTTTATTTGCAGGGGACTGAGATGCCCGCCGGATTTAAAAGATTACAAGGCGCTACCCGCGATATGCTCACAGACCTGCAGGCTTACTCGCGCCGCACCCTGCAATTTGAATTTGTTGCCCCTTTGGAAGGGATGAACCAGCAGGAGCAAGCCCAGGCGATACAAAATTTGCAGGCCAAGGGAATTGAGCCCACCAACCTGAGCGTAAAGAACGATAACGGGTTAACTCAAAAAATTATCTTCCCCTCGGCGCTGGTATCCTCAGGTGATAAACAGATCCCGGTTAAGTTATTGCAAACCCGCATGGGGCTCAGTTACGATGAGCAGCTTAACAACTCCATCCAAAACCTGGAGTACGTTTTTGCATCGGCCATTAAAAAGGTAGTGGCAGATGGCAAGCCCGAAATTGGTTTTACCGAAGGGCACCATGAGCTAACAGACCTGCAACTGAACGACGCCATGAAATCCCTGTCGGACGGCTTTGAGGTAGGGCGCGTTAACCTCAAAACAATCCCTTTGGCTAATCTGCAAAAAATAAAGCTGCTCATCATTGCCAAACCCGACAGGCCGTTTACCGAAGACGAAAAATTTAAGGTAGACCAATACCTTATGCATGGCGGCCGGGTTTTATGGAGTATTGACCAGGTAAGCGCCGAACTGGATAGTCTGCGTGGGCACGGTTCTGAGCAGTTGGCCTTTGCTAAACAACTCAACCTCGACGATCAGTTGTTTCGTTACGGCATCCGCATCAACTACGATTTAATTATGGACATGAACTGCGCGCAAATCCCCGTTAATACGGGTAACGTGGCAGGGCAGGGGCAATTGCAAATGGTGCCCTGGTTGTTTTATCCGATATTTGTGCCGGTATCCAAACACCCGCTGGTAAAAAACCTGGATGGCATCCGCAGCGAATTTGCCAGCACTATAGATACGCTGGCGGTTAAGGGTACCAGAAAAACAATCCTTTTAACAACATCGCCCTTTAACCGCAAGTTAAGCGCGCCGCACCTGTTATCGTTACAGATGCTGGAAGAAGTACCCGATCCTAAAACATTCCAAAGCCCGGTTAAAACGGTGGGGGTATTGCTGGAAGGCACCTTCATATCCGATTTCCGTAACAGGCCGGTGCCTGATAGCATACACGAAAAGGTTGATGTGCTGCAGCAAAGCAAGCCAACCAAAATGATTGTTTTGAGCGATGGCGATATTTTTAAAAACCAGGTGGCAGGCGATGGGTCGCCTTTTCAGTTGGGTTTCGACCGCTATACTCAGCAATCATACGGCAATAAAAACCTGCTGCTTAACATAGCCGATTACATGACGGATGATTCCGGCTTGATAGGTTTGCGTACCAAAGAGGTACAATTAAGGCTGTTGGACAGGCCCCGCATCCGTAGCGAAAAATTAAACTGGCAACTGATCAATAATGTTTTGCCTGTTGCAATGGTGTTAATATTTGCTATTTTTCAACATTATATCCGCAGACGAAAGTATGCGCGCTAATTTTTCTATTTTTGATAGATAATATTGAACAGAATATGAGATTTATTGTTTCGACATCAACCTTGCTCAAACAATTACAGGCCGTTAGCGGCGCTTTGAGCAGCAGTACCGTATTGCCCATATTGGAAAACTTTTTATTCGAGATCAAAGATAGCAACCTAACCATCTCGGCTACTGACCTGCAAACCAGTATGACTACCTCTTTATCTGTCGAAGCCAAGGAGAACGGGCGTGTGGCTATTCCGTCGCGTATTTTGTTGGATACTTTGAAATCATTGCCCGAGCAGCCCATCGCTTTTTCGGTAGATGATAAAACATTTGCTATAGAAATTAACGCAGGTGACGGTAAGTACAAGCTAAGCGGCGAGAACGGCGACGATTTCCCTAAGATCCCCGTGGTAGAAAATGCTTCATCAGTAAACCTGCCTGCTTCTGTTTTAGCTGAAGCGATCAATAAAACTATTTTCGCGGTAAGTAACGATGAGTTGCGCCCCGCCATGACGGGTGTTTTTTGCCAGTTATCAACCACATCGTTAACCTTTGTGGCAACAGACGCGCACAAGCTGGTTCGTTACCGACGTAAAGACGCAAAGGCTGCTGGTACAACGTCGTTCATCCTGCCCAAGAAAGCTTTGAACCTGTTAAAATCGTCTTTACCGTCTGACGAGACAAGCGTAGCCGTTGAATATAACAACACCAGTGCGTTTTTTAAATTTGGCAATATTAACCTGGTATGCCGCTTAATTGACGAGCGTTACCCAGACTACGAAGCTGTTATACCACAAACCAATCCTAATAAATTACTGATTGATCGTCAGGCCTTTTTAGGCTCATTGAGCCGCGTGGCTATCTACGCTAATAAAACAACCCACCAAGTGCGTTTAAAAATCAATGGCAGCGAATTGAATATTTCATCAGAAGATATCGACTTTGCCAACGAAGCGCACGAGCGTTTAACCTGCCAATACGAAGGTGATGATATGGAGATCGGCTTCAACGCCCGTTTCCTGATCGAGATGCTGAAAAACCTGGGCAGTGCAGAGGTATCCTTAGAAATGTCGACACCTAACCGTGCCGGCCTGTTGTTACCGCAAGGTGGCGATGAAAACGAGGACGTGCTGATGCTGGTAATGCCGGTAATGTTGAATAGCTACGCTTAAGCAGTAGCCAATAATAGACGTTCAAGCAAGCTTTGACAACTTTTTAAAAGTTGTCAAAGCTTGCTTGAACGTTCCAAAACAAATGTCATTTGAGGAGGTACGAAGAGGAGTCTTCTGCGTCTGACCAGTCTGCTGTAGACTTATCGCTCTCAAAAGGTCCCTCCCTCCGGTCGGGATGACATGGTGGGAGAGGGTTGACCTCGTTAAAACAGATGTCCTTCCGATGAGGTACGAAGAGGAATTCTGCCTCTGACTGTTCCGTTGTAGACTTATCGCTCGCAAAAGGTCCCTCCCTCCGGTCGGGATGACATGGTGGGTGAGGGTTGACCTCGTTCCAAAACAGATGTCCTTCCGATGAGGTACGAAGAGGAATTCTGCCTCTGACTGGTCCGTTGTAGACTTATCGCTTGCAAAAGGTCCTTCCCTCCGGTCGGGATGACATGGTGGGAGAGGGTGAGCTCATTAAAACAAATGTCATACGATGAGGTACGAAGAGGAATCTTCTGCGTCTGACCGGTCTGCTGGATATTGGGCCTGATGCAGAATTAAAGCACAACCTTAAATCTTCTTAGCCAAAGCTTGCTGCCCAAATTGCAATAGCTTATCTGCCGGCATAAAACCAACCGTGCCCAATACGGGCTGCCCCTTCGAGTTAAATATAATTAAAGTAGGGTAGGCTTGCATCTGCCATTCTTTAGCCAGTTGCGGGCCAATGCCTTTTTCCATATCCATCGCCACGTTAATAAAGTTTTTATTATAAAAAGCGGCTACTTTATCGTTTTTAAAAGTGGTGGCTTTAAGCATTTTACAAGGCCCGCACCAGGTGGCATAGGCATCTACAAAGATGTATTTATGCTGGGCGGCGGCTTGTTTTAAAGCTAACTGCCATTGGTCTTCTATAAAAAGGATTCCGGTTGGCGTTTTAGAGGCAGCTTTGGTTTGTGCATAGCTGTTAACGGTTGTAACTTGAACGGCTATCAATAATAGGACGATGGACAATAATTTGGCTTTGCTCTTCATACATGTATAAAATGGATGTGAATATAGTTAAAAAAAAGAGGCTGTCTCAAAATTGGTGTGACCCCAAAAAGTTGGACAGTTTACAAAATTAAGTTTTTTGTACGAGAGCTCGGTATTCCACCGGGCTCTTTCCATTTAACCTGTTTTTTATTCTTTCATTGTTATAGTAATGAATGTATTCTTTTAACGAAGTTATAAATTCTTCCGCAGTTTCAAAGCTCTGTTTGTACAGTAATTCTGTCTTTAAGATCCCAAAGAAGCTTTCGGCCAAGGCATTATCCAAGCAGTTTCCCTTTCTGGACATGCTTTGAATAATTCCATGTTTTTCCAAAGCCTTTCTATATCCATAATGTTGATATTGCCACCCTTGGTCAGAGTGAAAAATAAGTCCCCTTATATCTTTCACTTTATCAAAAGCCTCATATAACATTTCATCTATCATCTGCATATTTGGAGATTTTGAAATACTATAAGAAATGACTTCCCCGTCGAACATGTCAATTATAGGAGATAAATAGATCTTCT